>JANWYD010000002.1 GCA_025057155.1 Chloroflexaceae bacterium | reverse complement strand
CCGGGGGCGGCGTGCTCGACCGCGCCTGCCAGGTAGGCGAGGAGGCGCAGCGGGTCCTGGTCGTGCTCGTCGAGCGTGAGCCAGGCCACCGGGTATCGTGACGTGTGGCGGCCAATCGAACTGCCATTCACACGATGGGGTGAACCAAAGAGCCACTGGGCCGCCAGAGTGGACTTTCCGAAGCCTGCTGGCGCCACGATTACGGTCAGCCGCCGGGTCGGGGGAAAGCCCAACCGTTCCACTAAATGCGCGCGCCTCACCCACGTCTCACGGTAGGAGGGGGGGGTCAACTTGGTTGGAATAACCAGGCGGTCCAGAGAGGCGACTTTTCTCATGGATGCTGTAGACTGACCGTTCGTGCCGTAAACAGAGTTATATCTTACAGTATACGCGAGTCGCTGGCAGCGAACAAATCGGGGCCGGGGTGCGACGAAACGTTCTGCACGTGCCGCGGCCCATCGGCCCGCCGGGCGCCTGCTTAGTCTGTAGAGTACGTCTCCTGGAATTTCCGCCCCCCTCCCAGCCTCCCCCCGTAGGAGGGGAGGCACCGGGCTTCCTCCCCCGGCGGGGGAGGATTGGGGAGGGGGCGAGGGTCTAGCGCAAGACTTAATTTACAGACCGCTCAGGGCCGACAAAAATACTCCTTTTTGAGTGACGCCAGCAGAGGCGTATGTGCTACACTGAACAGAGTGCACCATCGCCCTGCCGCGGGCGAACATCTTTCGCCTT
This sequence comes from Chloroflexaceae bacterium, assembly GCA_025057155.1. Classification (NCBI taxonomy): domain Bacteria; kingdom Bacillati; phylum Chloroflexota; class Chloroflexia; order Chloroflexales; family Chloroflexaceae; species Chloroflexaceae bacterium. The sequence goes on along the minus strand of JANWYD010000002.1, from coordinate 331,770 downwards.
AAGATGCGGAAGGCAGTTTCCCGTCCCCACCCCACGGAAGGGCGGGCCGAGTAAACTTCGCCGTTCTATGCCTGTTGCTACACGATCAGTTTTCACCTGAATCGATGGACGTGGCGGGCGATGAATGCCGCCTCAGGAACTCGCAACTCGAAGTAAGGAGCGCACGATGGCCACGCTGACCGTGTTCAAGTTTCCGACCCCCGATGGCGCCGAGCAGACCCTCAGCAAGTTGCAGGATCTTCAGAAGCAGCAACTGATCACCATCCTCGACGCGGCGATCGTCACCTGGCCCGCTGACAAGAAGAAGCCCAGGACGCGGCAACTCTACAATCTGGCCGGCGCCGGCGCCCTCACCGGCGCCTTCTGGGGCATGCTCTTCGGGCTGATCTTCCTGATGCCGTTTATGGGGGCATTGATCGGCGCAGCCACCGGCGCGATCACCGGCTCGTTCGCCGATGTAGGCATTGATGACAACTTTATCAAAGAGGTCCGGGAAAAGGTCGTTCCGGGCACTTCGGCGCTATTCCTGATGAGCGCCGATGAAGTGGTCGATCGCATCCGCAGCGAGCTAGGGACCCTCGACGCCGAGTTGATCGCCAGCAACCTCTCGACCGAGCAGGAGGCAAAACTCCGCGAAATCTTCAGCGAGGAATAGTCCTGATGTGAATAGCGTTGTTGGAGGGGGATGGGGAAACCAGGTTTCCCCATCCCCCTGCCCATGGAAGGGCCTCAGCGACCTGAATGCCGGTTGAAGGGGGAGGTACCGGCCCCGCTCCATTCTAATGACTATGTCCATTCGCCAGCAATCACGGCGTCCTTCGCGCCCCGCGCCCCGGGCGCCAGGGGAGGCCCTCCTCGCCCGTTTCCTCGACCCGATCGATCTGCTCTCCGAGGCCATTTACAGCGTGCTGATCTTGCTCACCTTCACCCTGGCCTTCCGCGCGCTTACCGTTGCCGGACAGGTTGAGCCGCCGTCCTCGGCGATCTATGCGACCGAGTTCGTGGTTGCCGCTGTCGGGGCCATTCTGGCCTGGGGCCTGATTGACGGGCTGATGTACATGCTGCTCGAAATGTTTCAGCGGCGTGAGCGGTATCGCTTTCTTCAAGAGGTCCAGCAGGCCGAGAGCGAGCAGGCCGGCATCACGATCGTCGCCGAGGAACTCGACTACATCCTTGAGCCGATCACCAGCGAAGAGGATCGGCAGGTGGTCTATCGCTACCTGCTGCAACACCTGCGCCAGGGTTATCCGCGCCCGGTGGGGTTGCAGGCCGCCGATGTGCTGGGCGCCCTTGGCTCGGTGGTCGTCGCGCTGGTGGCGGTGTTCCCCTCGCTGCTCCCGCTGGTTCTTCTGCGCGGCCAGTTCGACCTGGCGCTGCGGCTGTCGAACCTTATCTCCTTTGGGATGCTCTTCGTCTTCGGCTATCGCTGGGGCGTGTATACCGGCGCCAATCCCTGGAAAACGGGACTGCTGGTTATGACCCTGGCGGTGGTGATGGTGGCGATTGCGATCCCCCTGGGGGGATAACCACCCTTCACGCGTGGGGCATTGGTTCCTAACGATAAACTTGCTATACTGGGGCCAGGCAAGCCTGGCGCCGATGACCGCGCCTGAGGATCCCCCGTTTCTCACCCCTCGCCGTTCCCCGCCAACCCCTGCTTCTTCCGGGAGCGGTTCCGCTGCCGAATCCTCCTCACGCGCTGCGCTCGTCCGCCACCGACAGAAAGCAAGTCCCATGACCCTGCATACCACCGATCCGGACGTGCGACACGCCGTCCTTCCCCCGGGCAGCACGCTCTGGCACACCCTTCCGCCCAACGAGGCGCTCGAGGCATTGCACAGCGGCCCCGAGGGTCTCACCAGCGCCGAGGCGGAGCGTCGCCTGGCCCACTATGGCCCGAACCAGTTTCCCACCCGCGCCGCCCCGCCCCTCTGGGAGATCTTCCTGCGGCAGTTCCTCAGCCCCTTGATTTACGTTCTGCTGGCCGCCGCGGTGGTCTCGCTGCTCATCGGCGATGTCAAGGACGCCGTGTTCATCTTCGCCGTGATCCTGATCAATGCCGTCCTCGGCGCCTATCAAGAGAATCGGGCCGAACAGAGCGCCGCGGCCCTGCGCACCCTGCTTACCGTCACCACCCGCGTGCGGCGCGATGGGCGGGTGCAGCAACGCAGCGCCGAGGACCTCGTGCCAGGTGATGTGGTGCTGATCGAGTCAGGCGATCGGGTGCCGGCCGATCTCTACCTGCTCACCGCCACCAACCTGGCGGTGAACGAAGCCTTCCTCACCGGCGAGTCCGAGGCGGCCACCAAAACCGCCGCCATCACCCTCGCTCCAGAAACCCCCGTGGCCGATCGCGCGAATCTGGCCTATGCCGGCGCCACGGTGGCCACCGGGCGAGCGGTCGGGGTGGTGATCGCCACCGGCACCCACACCGAGATCGGCAAAATTGCCGAGGCTACGGCCAGGGGCGAGGAGGTGAAACCGCCCCTGGTGATCCGCATGGAACGCTTCAGCCGCTGGATCAGCGTGGTGGTGCTGGTCGCCGCGGGCGCGCTGGTGGCGATCTCGCTCACGCGGGGAACCCCCTTCACCGAGATTTTCTTCCTGGCGGTGGCCCTGGCGGTCTCGGCCATCCCCGAAGGTTTGCCGGTGGCCCTGACGGTGGCCCTCTCGGTCGCCGTGCAACGCATGGCCCGGCGCCGGGTGATCGTGCGGAAAATGACCGCCGTCGAGGGCCTGGGCAGTTGCACCATCATCGCCAGCGACAAGACCGGCACGCTGACGGTGAATATGCAGACCATTCGCCTGCTGGTCCTGCCCACCGGCGAGCAGTTGGCGGTTTCGGGGGAGGGTTACAACGGCCAGGGGGCCATCAACGTCGATGACGAGCCAGCGCCCCCGCCGCTCGCGGAGCGGGCCGCCGCCCTGGCCCTGGCGGGAACCCTCTGCAACGAGGGCGAACTGCGCCAGATTGACGACACCTGGCAGCACTCGGGCGACGCGGTTGACGTGGCCTTCCTGGCCCTGGGCTACAAGGCCGGCCTGGACGTGCCCGGCCTGCGGCAGGCCATGCCGGCGCTGGGCGCCATCCCCTTCGAGTCGGAGCGCCAGTATGCCGCCGTGGCCTTTGAGCAGGACGGGCAGGTCACGGTGGCCGTAAAGGGCGCCACCGAGCGCGTCCTCGCCTTCTGCGACACAATGCAGGGGTCCGATGGTCCGCTGCCGCTAACCCCGGAGGCCATCACTGCCACCGCGGACCAACTGGCCGCCCGCGGCTACCGGGTGATCGCCGTGGCTCGGGGCCGTTACGTGGGCGACCCCGCTGCCCTCGATGAACACCACCTGGAGGGCCTGACGCTGCTCGGCCTGGTGGGCATGATTGACCCGCTGCGACCGGAGGCCAGAGACGCGGTGGCAGAATGCCGCGCCGCCGGGGTGCAGGTGGCCATGGTTACAGGCGACCATCCTGCCACGGCGCTGGCCATTGCCCGCGACCTGAGCATCGCCAGCGAACCCGACGACCTGGTAGTGGGCCGTGACCTGCCCCACGTGCAAAGCGGCAGCGAAGCGGACTTTCTGGAGCGCACCCGCGGCGTCCACGTCTTCGCGCGGGTTACGCCGTTGCAGAAGTTGCACATCGTCGAGGCCCTGCGGGCGCAGGGGCACTTCGTGGCCGTCACCGGCGACGGGGTGAACGACGCGCCGGCGCTGCGGGCCGCCAACATCGGCGTGGCCATGGGATCGGGCACCGACATTGCCAAAGACACCGCCGACATCATCGTCACCGACGACAATTTCGCCTCGATCGTCCATGGCGTGGAGGAGGGGCGCTACGCCTACGCCAACGTGCGCAAGGTCATTCTGCTGCTGGTATCTACCGGCGCGGCAGAGGTGCTGCTCTTCCTGCTGGCGGTGGCCCTCGATTTCCCCCTGCCCCTCATCGCCGTGCAGATCCTCTGGCTCAACCTGGTCACCAACGGCATCCAACACATCGCCCTCTCCTTCGAAGCGGGGGAAAAAGGGCTGATGCGCCGGCCCCCCAGACGGCCCGACGAGGGCATCTTCAACCGGCGCATGGTCGAGCAGGTGGCGCTCTCCGGGTTGACCATCGGGCTGATCGGCTTCGGAGTCTGGATCTATCTGCTCAACGCGGGTTGGGAAGTAGAAGCGGCGCGCAATCTGCTCCTGCTGCTGATCGTCCTGTTTCAGAACTACCACGTCTTCAACTGCCGCTCGGAGTACGTCTCGGCGTTTCGCATGCCCCTCCGCAACAACCCCTTCGCCTTTGTGGCGGTGATCGCGGCCCTGGGTTTGCATACGCTGGTGATGCACGTGCCCTTCATGCAATCGCTGTTGCGCATCGCCCCGGCAACCCTGGAGCAGTTCCTGATCCTTGCGGCCCTCGCCGGCGCCATCCTGGTAGTGATGGAATTCTACAAGCTCATCCGCCGCGAACCTGAACTGGCGCCGAAGGGAGCATTGGCCTGACCGGGGCGCGCCATGACCCGTTCAGAGTGCGATGGCGTCAGACAACCCGTTTACCGGGCAACTCGGGCCAGCCGCCCGCGACCATTTCCACCGCCCATGAACCGGCCGATATATGGTAAGCTGTAACCACGTTCGCGGCTGCGGCATCGAACGGGTAGTGGAACAGGCTAACCGAGAAGGATTGCGAGTATGAGCCTCTTACAGGACAAGGACCGGGCCGCGGTGCGGGAGGCCTTTGAGGGACTGGTGCAGCCGGTACACCTGGTGCTGGTGACCTCGGAGGAGAGCGGCGAGTATAGCGAGGTGGCGCGCGAGTTGCTCGAGGAGGTCGCCGCGCTGCACGACCAGATCAGCCTCGAAGTGCTTGACATCGAGACTGACGCGGAGCGGGCCGGAGCCCTGGGAGTGGATAAGGCCCCGACGGTGGCGTTCTTCGCCGGCGCCGAGCGTGTCGATCACGGCGTGCGCTTCGCCGGCCTGCCCAGCGGCTATGAGTTCGCTACCCTGATCGAGACCATCCGTATGATGGGCGGCGCGGCGGACACCTCACTTATGCCCGCGACCACGGCGTTTCTGGAGGGTCTCAACGCTCCTCTGCGCCTCCAGGTCTTCGTGACGCCGACCTGCCCCTACTGCCCCCGCGCGGTGGTGCTGGCCTATCGCCTGGCCATCGCCAGCCCCCACGTCAGCGCCGAGGGCATCGAGGTCAGCGAGTTCCCCGAGCTTGGCGACCGCTACGCCGTGATGGGCGTGCCCAAGACCGTGATCGGCGATCTCGTCTCCATCGAGGGGGCCGCCCCCGAGTCAATGATGCTGCAGAAGCTGCGCGAGGCCGTCGCCGCGTAGTGTCCGAGCATGTGCCCTGTAACGCCGAAGCACCGGCGCTGCCGGTGCTTCGGTCCATCATTGTAGCCGCCCACAGGCGGCGTGTTATACTGAAAGCATACTGCCTGTGGAGGGATAATCCATGCCCGGACCGACGATCGATCTTTCTCTCTACGCCGATGAAGCCGCCCTGCTGGCCGCCCTTCGCCGCCACGATCCCGATGCCTGCACCTGCCTGGTCAAACGCTTCGCGCCGCTGGTCTACGCCCGCGCCCTGCGCCTCACCGGCGACCCTGACGAGGCTGAGAGCGTGTTGCAATCCACGTTCATCAAGGTCTGCGACGCGCTGACGAACTTCGATGGCGCCAGCAGTCTGGGAACCTGGATCTACCGCATTGCCACCAACGAGGGGCTGATGGTGCTGCGGCGGCGCAAGCCGCACATCGCTCTCGAAGATGTTGCCGAAAACCTTCAACCCGAGGAGGTGCCCCACCAGTTCCAGGCGTGGTCGCCCGACCCGCAGCGTGTGGCGCTCGACGGTGAACTGCGCGCCCAGATCGAGCGGGCTATCGCCGCGTTGCCCGAGCAGTTGCGTGTCGTGGTGGTATTGCGTGATGTTGAGGGGTTAAGCACCGAGGAAACTGCGGCGCAGCTCGGCATCAGTCCGGGTGCAGTCAAGGTGCGCCTTCACCGGGCGCGCCTGCGCCTGCGCGAGGCCCTTGCCGATTACCTCGCCGCCCGATCGGAGGATCAGGCATGAGCCATGCGGGCCATTCGCACGATCTGGATCGCTGTCGCGAACTGGTAGCGCAACTGAACGATTACCTTGACGGTGAACTCCCCGCCGATCTCTGCGCCGAGCTGGAGTTGCACCTGGCCGATTGCCCCGACTGCCGTGTGGTGCTCGATACCCTAGGCCAGACGGTGCGCATCCTTCACCATCTGGACGCCAATCCCCCGCCGCCGCTGCCCCCTGAGCTGGAGGCGCGCCTTCTCGCCCGTCTACGGGCGGGGTAAGCCCTGTAGGGCAACCTTCCAGGTTGCCTCGCCCGGCTGCGGGCGGGGTAAGGCCTGTAGGGCAACTTTCCAGGTTGCCCTACAGGCACCCCAGGCGCTGCATCGCCGCATGGGTCGTCAGATGAATGCGCTCGGGGCCGATCTTCTCCACAAAATGGGCCCGCTTCAGCCCGTCCATCACCGGCCCCTTGATTTCGGCCAGGTGCAGTTCCACTCCCGCGTCGCCTAACTCTGCGATGAGCGACTCAAGCGTGTGCAGCGCGCTCGAGTCGATGAAGTTGATCGCCGAGCCGATAAGCACCAGATGCTTCACCTCGGGCCGCTCGGCCACAATTTGCAGCAGGGCGTTCTCCAGGTAGCGCGTGTTGGCGAAGTACAGGCTCTCGTCTACCCGCACCGCCACCACGTGGGGCCAGGTCTGCACGTCATAGCGCAGAATGTTGCGGTACACCTCGCTCTCCCCCAGGCGGCCCACCACCGCGATGTGCGGCCGGCTGGTGCGCCAGAGGTAGAGCAGCAACGAGACGCCTACGCCAAGGAAGATGCCCGTTTCAATGCCCAGCAGCAGCACTGCGGCGAAGGTGACGCCCCAGGTGATAGCGTCGCTCTGGTTGGCCTGCCAGATGTGTCGGGCTTCCTTCAGATCCACCAGGCCAAACACGGCCACGACGACCGTTGCCGCCAGCACCGCCTGGGGCAGGTAGTAGAACAGGGGCGTGAAAAAGAGCAGGATCAACGCGATGCCCCCCGCGGTCACCAGCGAAGCCACGCCGGTGACCGCGCCGGCCTGGAAGTTGACCACCGAACGGGCGAAGCCGCCGGTCACCGGGTAGCCGCTGAACAGCCCGGCCCCGATGTTGGCCGCGCCAAGGGCGATCAGTTCCTGGTCCGGGTCAATCGCCTGCCGGCGCTTGCTGGCCAGGGCCCTGGCTACGGCGATCGATTCGACCACGCTGACCAGCACGATCGCCGCTGCCGCCGGCAACAGCGCCTGCACGTCGCCGATGGTCGGCGCGGGCCAACGGAACGGCGAGAGACCGGATGGAATGGCCCCTACAACTGTTACCCCGGCGCGCTGGTCGAGACGCCACAGCCAGGCAACCAGCGTGCCCAGCAGCACCGTCACCAGCGGCGCCCCGCTCACAACCAGGGTGACCGCCAGCGGGCGCAGACCCAGACGTTGCAGAATTGGCCGCAGGCCCTTGCGAAAAAAGAGCAGCAGCGCGATGCTGGCGAGGCCGATGCTCAACGTGACCAGGTTGGTCTTCCCCAGGTCCCGCACGGCGTGGTAGAGCACCTCGTAGAAGCGGTCGCCGGCAACGTTGAAGCCCAGGAGGTGCTTGAGTTGCCCGGCGGCGATGATCAGCGCCGAGGCCGAGGTGAAGGCGGCCAGCACCGGGTGTGAAATGAAGTTGAGGATCACCCCTAGCCGGAACATCCCCAGCAAGAGTTTGATCGCCCCGACGATCAGGGCCAGGATCAGCACCAGTTGCAGGTAGCGCGCGCTGCCCGGTTCGGCCAGAGCGCTGACACCGCTGAAGACCAGCAACGAGGTGATCGCCACCGGCCCCACCGAGAGTTGCCCGGAGGTGCCCAGCAGCGCATAGATGATCAGCGGGACCACCGAGGCGTAGAGGCCCATCTGTGGGGGTAATCCCGCCAGTTGAGCGTAGGCCATGCTCTGCGGAATAAGCATGATTGCTGTGACCACGCCGGCCACCAGATCGCTTGGCAGGTCCGCCCGGCGGTAGTGCAGCAGCCAGCGGGTAAACGGCAGGTAGCGGCTCAAGCCGGCGGCCCGCGTCGCGACCCTGGTCTGGGTCGAGGAAGGTATGGGTTGAGAGGTTGCCATTCGGACGTCCTTATGCCTGTGTAGACCGGCGCGGCGCCGGGCCTGCACGTCCGCGCCAGTGGGAAAAAGGCTTATGTTGGCCTGGTAGGCGCAACCTTCCAGGTTACGCCGCCTCAGGTCACCTGTTCCCCCGTGCGTTCGAAATAGTCATCGGCGCAGAAGCCAAAGGTCTCGAGAGCCTCATCGTCGTAGCCCGCGGCGCGCAGTTCGGCCTCGGCCTGCTCGCGGCTCCAGCCATGGCGGATCTGCCGGTAGAGCAGCCACATCAGCCCTACACGGGTGGCGCTGCGGCAATGGAAGATCACCCGGCCCGCGTCGGGGTCCTCGAGGAGTTCGGCCAGTTCGTCCACGTGCTCGCGTTCCAGTTCATACGCCGGCCAGGGCCGGTGAAAGTAGCGCAGCCCCGCCGCTTCGGCATTGCGCTGCTCTATGGCCGAGCGTTCGGGATCGCTCCGCAGGTTGATGACCGTCGTGTAGCCGGCCTCGGCCAGCCTCTCCCAGTCTTCAGGCTGCGGCTGCGCCGCCAGCAGCACCCTGGGAGTGACGGCGTAACTCAGTAGCGCGGCGCTGGCGATACGCTGCTGTAACGCCGCACAGGGAAGTTCGTTGGTCACGTCGGGGGCCCTCCTCTCAGATAAACAGCGTCACTTTGGCCCGCGCCGCGTCGCCAAGGAAGGTCGCCACACCGCCGGTCTCCAGCCCGTCCACCAGTTCTTCGTCCTTGATTCCCAGCAACTCGCGCGACATGTCGCAGACGACCATGCGCACCCCCAGTTCACGGGCCAGGCTAAAGAGCTCCTCCGGCGAAGAGACCTCGTGCTTCCGCATCAGGCTGCGGATGATCTGCGCGCCCGCGCCGAAGAAGTTCATCTGCGAGAGGCCCATCTCGCCCAGCTTGCCCGGCAGCATGGCCGTGAAGCCCTGCTCCAGCAGGCCCTTGCCGCTGAAGACCTTCTGCTTCTTCACCGCGCTCAGCCCCCAGAAGGTGAAGAACATGCTCACCTCCAGGCCCATCGAAGCCGCGCCGGTGGCGATGATGAAGGCAGCAATGGCCTTGTCGAGGTCGCCGGAGAAGACCACTATCGCCAGACGGTCCTCGATCCCCTGCGAGGGGTGCGCCTCCAGCGCGGCCACGCGGGCCTCCAGGGCGGCAATGCGGTCTAGCAGGCCCTGCGTATCCTTTTGATCAATCGTCTCTATGGTCATTGGTCTGGTTCCTCGTTTCAACGCGATTTCGCTGCACAACACTGATGTGAACAGGCGCGGGGAAACCAGGTTTCCCCGCGCCCCTGCCCAATCGGACCGGCGGTAGCGCAACCCTCCGGGCTGCGGCAGCGGCAACCGGGTTTCCCCGCGCCCCTGCCTGACGGAAGGACAGCGGGCGCCCTGACCTTCTCGGCCACCTACGCCGTGCGCTTCAGGTAGTGCACAAACAGTTCCTGGCCGCCTTCGGTGACGGTCTCCTGGGCCAGGAGTTCGACGTTCCGGGCCGTCTTCACCCAGCCCTGGAAATCGGCCACGGAGCCGCGGTCGGTGGCGATCACTCTGAGCACCTGGCCCACCGGCAGTTCGTTGACCGCCTTGCGGCTCTTGACCAGCGGCATCGGGCACCTGGCGCCCTTCACGTCAAGGGTCTGATCGTATGCGATGGACATCTCTAGTTTCCTCCATGATCAGCGGCTCTGCGCCGCGATAGATGTGCGGTTTCTGGTTAACAGGACAGCGGAAGTCCCGCTGAAAGGCTCAGACATCACTCAACGCGCAGATGTTCTTGCCCAGCTCCAGTTCGTTGGCCCTGGCATCGCAGGGCGTCACCAGCCCAATGTTGACGCGCTTGATTTCCACGTATTCCGGTGGAAAGACCGGCAGGCGGCTCAGGACGTAGCTGGTGAACTCGGCCTCGTCGCGCGGGCGCAGGGCGTCGTTGGCAGCGCGCACCTCGGCGAAGGGGGCAGCAAAGACGCCGTTGGCATCGCCTTCGTCGAGGGTGCTGAAGTGGGCCGGCAGGATCAGCGTGTCGTCGTCGGCCATGCGCGGCAGCCGCTCGGTGATGCTACGGTAGAGGATCGGCGTCCAGGCCTCCCCCTTGCCGCCCAGGTCAGGGCGACCGAAGGAGCGCAGGAAGATGCCGTCGCCGGTGAAGAGCGCGCTGCGGCCGTCGGGCGCGTCGAGACGGTAGTTGACCTGGCCCAGGGTGTGGCCGGGGAACCAGCGGGCTGTAATGGTCACTGCGCCGATCTCGAAGCGGTCGCCCTCCTGAACATGCGTATAGGCGATTACCGCGGGCAGCATGTCAATCGGATGGATGGCGTCGTAGGCATGCACGTAGTAAGACGCGCCCGTCTCCTGCGCCAGGGCCGGACCGCCACTGATGTGGTCAGCGTGAACGTGAGTGTCAAAAATGTGGGTCAGGGTGGCCCCGGCCTCAACGACCACATCGCGGTAAACCTGAGTGTGGCGCATCGGGTCAATCAGGGCTGCTTTGCCGCCGCTGATCACGGCGAAGCTCAGGTCGCCGCGAGCCGGGCGGGCGATCTGCACGATGCGCCCCCAGTCCGCCGTTACCACATCACGCACGTCGTAGAAGTTCCCCCAGCTCACGTAGCCGCCCTCCAGATAGCGCGCCTGGTAGCCGCGTTCCTGCAACACCCCGGCAACGTACTGCGAGGAACCCTCCCTGGCGCACACCACGAGGATCTCGCGACCCGCCGGAACGCGCGCCACGGCGCTGTCCTCATCTTCGATGAACTCGAAGTAGGGAACATTAACCGCGGTCAGGTTCGCGCGGCCCTCGATGGGGCTGCGCCGGAACTCCTCCTCGTTGCGCACGTCGAGAATGAACAGCGGTTCGTCGCGCAGCATGCGAGCGTACAGCTCGGCCGGAGTAAACGCGGCTACAGCGGTCTGGCCTTCGGCGATAGTCATGGTAGCAACTCCTGATTTCTTGTGCAATACGGAACGAATAATTTCCGGGTAGAATGTTACCGTTCGAATGTAAGGCCCGCGCGAGTGTTTCGTAAGAGTTTGGTAAGGAATAGGAAATCTATGACGATCTCCGCCCCGATCCACACCAACCCGCAGAGCATTGACCGCGTGCTCAACGCGGGCGTGCCGGTGCTGCTCGTCTTTACCCGGCGCGATTGTCAGACCTGCGCGCACCTCGCTCCGGCCCTGAACCGCCTGGCCGCCGACTACGCCGGGCGCGCCCTGATCGCCCAGGTGGATGTGCAGGAGTACCCCGATCTGGCCCGGCGCTTCGAGGTGACGCGCCTGCCGGGGCTGGTCTTCGTACAGCGCGGCCAGCCGGTTGCCCGCTCCGCTGGCGTGGCCGCCGAGGCGGCGTTGCGCGCCTGGTTCGAGCATCTTACCGCCGGCGGCGCGCGCCCGCCGCTGCCCGAGGGGCCGAGCGTGCCCATCGAGGGCCAGGCGCCCCCGCCACCCGCCGCCGGAGCGCGCTCCGGACCTGCCGCCAGCGCGCCTCCGCCCCGGGGCGCGGACAGCCCCGTCGTGCTCACCGACGCTACCTTTGACCGGATCGTTGGCGCCAGCGAGCAGCCGGTCCTGGTTGACTTCTGGGCGCCCTGGTGCGGGCCGTGCCGCATGGTCGCCCCGGCGGTCGAACGGCTGGCCCGTGAGTTCGCCGGGCGCGCCGTGGTGGCCAAACTCAACGTGGACGAGAACCCCTACACTGCGCAGCGCTTCGGCATCAGCGGCATCCCGGCCCTCTACATCTTCAAGCGCGGGCGGGTCGTTGAGCGTCTGGTTGGCGCCCAGCCCGAGTCGGTGCTGCGCCAGGCCCTGGCAAGGCATATGTGACGCAGTAGTCTGTAAAGTAAGTTTCCTTGCATTTTCGCCCCCCTCCCAACCTCCCCCCGTTGGGGGGAGGAGCCGGACTCCCTCCCCCAGCGGGGGAGGGTTGGGGAGGGGGCGGAGTTACCGAAAAACTTCGTTCACAGACTAATAAGGATCATCCGTGAACGCCCACAACCCTTCCCCCGACGCGCCCGCCTGGGAACGCGGCGAGACCATCGTCACCATCGAGTCGCCCTGGGTGCGCCTGATCGCCGAACGCTGGCGCGATGACCAGGGACGCCTGCTCGACTACTGGCGCGTCGAACGCGCCCATTCGGTCATTGTCGCGCCGATCCAGACGGGGCGGCTGCTGCTGCCCCGTCCCCAGTTCCGGCCCGGCCTCGGGCGCCCCACCCTCGACCTGCCGGGGGGGCGGCTCCCCGCCGGCCAGACGCCCCTCACGGCGGCGACCGCCATCCTGGTCCGCGAACTGGGCCTCCCTGCGGGGGCTATCACCACCATGCGCCCGCTGAACCGGCAGGGCTGGGCGATCAATAGCTCGTTCTCCGACCAGTTGCTCTACGGCGTCGTGGCCTCGATTGATCCCGCCCGGGCGCCAACCCTGCCCCACGAGACGCTCAGCTTCGACCGGGCGGGGCTGCGGGCGCTGCTGGAACGGCTCGAATGCCTCCAGTGCCGCGTCGTGGTGCTGGAACTGCTGGCGGAAATGGACTGATTTCGGAGAGCATCGCTCAGAAGTGTTAACGCAAAGACGCGAAGACGCAAAGCGGCGACATGAATATCACCGGTGCTTTGCGTCTTCGCGCCCTTGCGTCACAGCAGAGACGACCTGCGCGCTTACTACACGCGCCCCTTCCCCGCCGGCCGCCCGCAGGTATTGATCCCGAACGGCAGGTACAGCGGGCAGAAGCCGATCAGGCTCGTGCCCACAAAGACCAGCGCCAGCACCCCCAGCACGATCGCCAGCCAGCCGCTGATCACGCCGGTGAAGATCAGGATGGCGAACAGCGCCGCCAGCGCCACCCGCACCCCACGATCGATGGTTCCCATATTGGTTTGCATCTCTTTGCTCCTGTTCATAGCTTTCTGCTATCTCAGGAGAACTTGGAGAAACCAGGTTTCCCCGTCCCCCTGCCCGACAGGACCTGGGTGGCGCAACCCTCCGGGTTGTGCCGCATCCCTCCGGGTTGCGCCGCAGTCCTCCGGGTTGCAGCTCGAAGTATAATCAATCTCGACTCACCGATCCGTGACAAAGTCACACAGCCGCGCGGCGTTCCAGGCCGGCGCGATCCGCCACGCTGATGCTGCCCCGTCCCAGGTGCACCAGCCCCGCGGCGGCAAAATCGGCCAGGATGCGGCTCACCACCTCGCGCGAGGTGCCCAGCTCAGCCGCAATCTGCTGGTGGGTGAGGTGCAATGGGCCGCCGGATGGGGCCCGGCGGAGCAGAAACTCGGCCAGCCGCGTATCCATGCGCCGGAAGGCCACCTCATCAACCACGGCCATCACCGTCGCCAGGCGCCGCGCGAGCAACTGAAACACATAGGCGCGCCACGGTGCGAAGACCTCCATCCATTCCTGAAAGACCTGGTACGGAACCACGAAGGCCGTTGCCGGCTCTTCGACCGTGGCAATGGCCGGGAAGTGCCGGTCACCGAGAATGCAACTCGCGGTGAGAATGCAACTCTCGCCGCGGGCGAAGCGGTAGAGGGTAATTTCGCGCCCCGTCTCGCCGATCTTGAACACCCGCACCTGCCCGCGGGCCAGGATGGCGAAGTTGTCGCAGAGATCGCCCTCTTCAAACACCGTTGCCCCCGTGGGCAGGTGGATTGACATCGCTTGCGCCACGAAGGCCCGGCTGATCTCGGTGTTGGGATCGGCCAGGAACGGCAGCATCTCCGCCGCTTCGCGCCACTCCTGCTGGCTCAACATTATGCTCTCCTGTTTTGACTCGCGCTATGGGTTTTATCACACGCGGTTTCGCGGCGCGGCCTTGTGGGCGACCGCTCGGGGGAGGTGCGGCAGGCGCGCGCCCGCCGCGGGCGGAACGGGGATGTGGGAAGGCTCCGCCTCCCCGCGCCCCTCCGGGAAAACGCGGGGGTGAACCAGGCATTCCGGCCAGCGCTCTAACGGTTCGCCGGGGCATCGCTCGCCTGGAACCGTTCACCGAGAAACTGCAAAAACGTATGCGCCACCGGTCCGAGCGGGCGGGCGGCGTGCCAGAGCAGGCGGAGCGTGCGCCGCAGCGGACGCCCGTGGATGGGGATGGCCCGCAGCAGACCCAACTCCACCTCGGCTCGCACCGTGTACAGCGGCAGGATGGTCAGGCTCGCGCTCAACATCACCATGCGCTTCATCGATTCAAGATTATCCAGCTCGGCCACCACCCGCGGCGTGAGCGCATGCTCGCGCAGGGTCTGGTCGAGCCAGATGCGGGTCTGGCTGCCCGCCTGTCGCGTCACCATCGGCTGGCCGGCCAGTTCCTCCAGGGCGACGGCCGGACGGTCCCACCAGGGATGTTGCCGCCCCAGCACCACGTACTGGTCGAACTCCTGGAGTTCCCGCGCGCGCAGATCGAAGAGCGTCTCGCCATCAAGCTCGCCTTCGATCACCGCCAGGTCCATCTGACCGCCGCGCAGTTCGCTGGTGATCACCGGGGTCGTGGCTGTCTGGGCGATCACGGTGAGGTTAGGGTAGCGTTCCCCGAAGGCCTGCACCCATTCCGGGAGCAGGTAGGCGCTCACCCCGGGCGTCGCGCCGATCGTCAGGCGGCCCTCGCGCAACCCGCGCACATTCGTCACCGCCAGTTCGGCCTCGGCCACCAGGCGAAAGATCGCCTCGCTATAGTCGTAGAGCCGCCGCCCCGCGGGCGTGAGCCGCACCCCCCGCCGCCCCCGCTCGAAGAGCGGCGTCCCCAGCCCATCCTCCAGCGCCTTGATGTGCTGGCTCACCCCCGACTGGGTCATGCGCAACTGCGCCGCCGCCTGGCTCAGGCTCCCCGCCTCGGCCACCCGGGCGAAGATCTCCAGCTTGTACAGATCCAGAGTGAACATCGTTGTTCCACAACGGACAAAACGGCAGGCCCGGGGCGGCGCTCACCTTACAGGTTCTCCAGCCTCCTCGCATCCCATCCCGATCCGGGGCATTGGGAAGCCCGGATCGCTCCTCTCTCACGGGCGGGCGATCCGTGACCTACAACACGCATCCGGCGATTGACATCGCGCCAGCGCGGGCTGAAGCCGGCCGTCCGTGCGGACGGCGGCATTCACCTGCATCGACGCCCGGCGACCCGCCCCCCGTGTGCGATGGATGGTTGGCAGGTTCGTCGTTGCACTGGATTGATGCACGCGCCCGTGCGGGAGTTGCATGGTGGATGGCGGGACGACTATGGAACCCTCATAGCAGTCCCATGGTACCACGATCATCCTGTCCGCGGGAGCAGGGTGCCGAGTTGGTGGCCGGAGCGGCGATCTCCGCCTCGCGCCCGACGAAGCCGGCCACGGCGGTGTGGTGCTGGTGCACGGCTTGGCGGGGCGCGGACGCTGAGCGCCTGGTCGCGCCGGCGATGCCGGCCGCCGGCTGCTATCGCCCCAAGGGGGCCTGGCGCAAGCGCCGCAAGGGGGGGTGTGATGAAGCTCTCAGGTGTAGGGTTTTTCGAGCGAGAAGGGGTTTTCGGCATTCCAATGCGATCCTCACCCCCCTGCCCCCTTCGCGTTCCTCGCCGACCCGCCGAGCGCCCCCGCTCGGCGCAGCCACCCCCCGGCCCGGCGCGCATCAGCGCCCGCTCCGCCAGCGGCCCAGGATACGCCGCCAGAGCGGCGGCGCCGTTCCACCGAGGCGCTGCTGGATGGCAGCGAGGTTCCGACGTGCTCGCTGCGTGTCCGGGTGGTCCGGGCCTAGCCGGGCCTCGTAGATCCGCAGGGCGCGGATCATGAGTTGCTCAGCCGCCGCGTAGTTCCCCTGGACTCGGAAGAGCTCGGCGAGGTTGTGGAGGCTTTGGGCGGTATCCGGGTGGTCGGGGCCGAGCGCGCGCTCGCGAATGGCCAGGGCCCGTTCGTAGAGCGGCCGGGCGGCCGCGTAGTTCCCCGCGCTTCGCTGCGCCGGGTCCGGGGTGAAACTGGCCGGGTCAGGAGGGGCCGGGCGCCCGGCTTGCCCCGGCTCACAGCAGGCAATCCCCTGGTATAAGTCACAGCTTAGAGATAGCATAAGCGATTCGTAGCTTGTGCATAGCTCCCGGATCTGATATTGTTTCCTCCGAAGCGCGAACCCCACCAGCCATTGCCCGGACAAGCAAGCGTTGCGCACATCGCGCAAGTTCCGCCTCGTTAATGCGGATCGTCAGGCGCCAGCCGCGCCCGGCGCTGGTTCGCGCTGCCCGCAGGGTCCGGGAGAGCTTTGCCCTCCGATGGGAGAGGTGTGGAGGGGTGTGACGAAAAGTCTTGCACGCTCCCCTTACGCCCGGCGGCTGATGATCATTAAGAAATAAATCTGGTATAGCCCGCGCAGGCGGGCTTCGCATCGGTAGCCCGCGGCTTCAGCCGCCGGGCTACAGGGCAAATACCCGGTTTGTATACTTTATCTTCATCAGACGCCCGGCGGGCCGGTGGGCCGCGGCACGTACAGAACGTTTCGTCGTACTCGGCGTGGAGCGGCGTAGCCTCTCCGCAACCCCAGTGCCGCCCGGGGCGGCAGAGGCGCCCTGGTTTCGCCAGAACGCCCGCCGCGGGCGGAACCAGCGGACCGCCGAGGGCGCGGCCTCTGCGCCTCCCCCGAACGGCAACCCGGGCGGCCACGTAGCGCAACCGTGTCTTACGGAAAGGAAAACGACGATGCTGTTGAAGTACTTCTACGACGAAACCCTGGCCCAGGCCTCCTACCTCATCGGCTGCGCCAGAACTGGCGAGGCCATGGTCATTGATCCAATGCGCAACGTCGAGCCCTACCTCCAGGTGGCTGCGAAGGAGGGGCTGCGCATCACCCACGTGACCGAAACCCACATCCACGCCGATTTTGTCAGCGGCGTGCGCGAACTGGCCGCTCGCACCGGGGCGCAAATGTACCTCAGCGATATGGGTGACGCAGCCTGGAAATATGCCTATCCCGAAGTGGATCGCGCCATTCTGGTGCGCGACGGGGATAGCTGGATGGTCGGCAACATCAAGGTGGAGGTCATCGCCACCCCCGGCCACACCCTCGAACATATCGCCTTCATGATTACCGACACCGCCGCCGCCAATGCTCCGATGGGCGTGTTTACCGGCGATTTCCTCTTCGTTGGCGACATCGGGCGCCCCGATCTGCTCGAAGAGGCCGCCGGCTTCGTCGGCACCAAGGAGCCCGGCGCGCGCATGCAGTTTCACTCCGTCGAACGCTTCAAGGCCCTGCCCGACTATCTGCAGATCTGGCCGGCCCACGGCGCCGGCAGCGCCTGCGGCAAGGCCCTGGGGGCCGTCCCATCCACCACCCTGGGCTACGAGAAGCGCTTCAATCCCGCCTTCCAGTTCAGCGATGAAGACGCCTTCGTCCGCTGGCTGCTCAGCGGGCAGCCCGAGCCGCCCCGCTACTTCGCCCGCATGAAATACGTCAACAAGGTCGGCCCGGCCCTGCTCAGCGAGCTTGCCGCCCCCGTCGTCGTTGACCGCGCCGCCATTGACCTCGCCCTGAGCGAAGGCGCGCTGGTGGTGGACCTTCGCAGCCAGGAGGAGTTCGTCGCCGGTCACATCCCTGGCAGTCTCAGCGTTCCGGCTACCACCGCGATGTACAGCACCTACGTGGGTTGGTTCGTTGACTATTCCCGGCCGACCTACCTGGTGCTGCCCGAAGGCGCCGACCTGGCGAGCGTCCTCACCGCCCTGCGCGCCATTGGCGTGGACGACATCCCCGGCTACCTCCCCGCCGCCAGCCTCGGCCAGCCCCTGGAGTCGCTGCCGACTGTCACCCTCGACGACCTGGCCGAGGCCCTCAACCGCGACGACGTCCAGATCCTCGACGTCCGCGGCCAGACCGAGTACGACGCGATCCACCTCACCGGCGCGCTGCATATCCCCCTCGGCTTCCTGCCTCGCCGCCTCGACGCCATTCCGCGCGATCGGCAGGTGATCGTCCACTGCGCCTCAGGCTACCGCTCGCACGTGGCCGCCAGCCTGCTCCGTCGCCTGGGGGTGACCCGCGTCGCCACCCTGGTTGACCCTGCGGGCCGCTGGCAGGAACTGGTCGCTACCGCGGCTGTGGCGTAAAGGGTGGAGCAGTGGCCCGCGGCCCGGCCCGCTCCACTGCTGCGGGTCGCTCTCCTTGAATAAGGTATTGGGGCATGCTATGACACACATATATTCGAATGGGGCAACCGTCGTCGAACCGGCGCCCGCCGAACTCGCCAGTGTAATGAACGCCCTCCTCGAGCGCCTGGAGCGCATCGAACAGAAACTGGCCCGCGTCGAGGCCCTCGCCGACCAGGCCCCGATGGCCCTGGCGGTGGCGACCGATACCCTCGATAGCCTTTACCGCGACGGGGCCCGGGCCGGCGTGGACGTTGACGAGCGCCTGAAGCTGGGCCTGATCGCCCTGGAGCGGCTCACCACCCCCGAAAACCTGCGCGCAATCGCCGGGCTGGCCGAGCAACTCCGCGTCCTCGACCAGGTGACCCGCCAGGCGCCCGGATTTATGGCCATGACCGTCGATATGATTGACGAACTCTACGCCGCCATTGGCCGCCAGGGCGTCAATCTGGAGGAGACCGCGAAGGAGGGTCTGGTCGCCTTTCGCAACTTCGTTACCCTGCTGCACTCCGATGAGGTGCGCGCCCTGCTCGACTCCGGCGTCATTGACCCCCGAACGCTGCAGGTCATCGGCGCCGCCGCCGACGCCCTCGTCAAGACGCAGCGCGAACCGCGCCGCGCCGGGCCGTTCACCCTGCTGCGGTCGCTGTTCGACCGTGACATCCAGCGTTCCCTGGGGTTCGCCCTGGGCTTCGCCGCCCGCTTCGGTCAGAATCTGCCCGCCGCGCCTGCCGAAACGACAAACGGCTGAAAAAGGGAGGAGCCGGGAGGGCGAAAAGCCCTTCTGAAAAAAAACCTTGCTTAACCCTGTGGCGCGCGACGCAGCCCCACAGATAGCTAATGAGTCTGTGAAAAGTTTCCTGGCATTCCCGCCCCCCTCCCAGCCTCCCCCCAACGGGGGGAGGAGCCGGACTCCCTCCCCCAGCAGAGGAGGGTTGGGGAGGGGGCGGAGTTACCGAAAAACTTCGTTCACAGAGTACTAATCAGGAGGAGAACCCGCCATGTCCACTACCCACTACCAGGTCGTCATTGCTGGCGGCGGCACCGCCGGCATCATGGTGGCCGCCCAGTTGATGGAATTGCCCTCGCCGCCCCAGGTGGCCCTGATTGAGCCTTCCACGCGCCACTACTACCAGCCCCTCTGGACCCTCGTCGGCGGCGGGGTGTTCCCCCGCGAGCAGTCAGTGCGCGACCAGGCCGACTACATCCCGCGCGGTGTGACCTGGCTCCAGACCAGCGTCGCCAGCTTCGATCCCGACGCCAACCGGCTGACCCTGAGCAACGGCGCCAGCATCACCTACGATTACCTCGTAGTGGCGCTCGGCATTCAAATTGATTGGGACAAGATCAAGGGCCTGAAGGAGAGCCTGGGCAAGCACAACGTCTGCTCCAACTACTCATACGACACCGTGGAGTGCACCTGGCAGAGCATCCGCACCTTCCGCGGCGGCAACGCGGTCTTCACCCAGCCCGGCACGCCGGTGAAATGCGGCGGCGCGCCGCAGAAGATCGCCTACCTGGCTGACGACTACTTCCGCCGCTCCGGGGTGCGCGAGCGCAGCACGGTGCAGTTCTACCACGCCGGGACCTCGATCTTCAGCGTCAAGAAGTATGCCGATGCCCTGCTACAGGTGGTCGCTCGCAAAGACATCGCATTGCACTTTCAGCACGAACTCGTCGAGGTGCGCGGCGAGGCCCGCGAGGCGATTTTCCACAACCTGGCCACCGGCGAACCCGTCACCGTTCACTTCGACATGCTGCACGTCACGCCGCCGATGAGCGCGCCCGATGTGATTAAGGCCAGCCCCCTGGCCCACGAAACCGGCTGGGTGGACGTGAACCAGTACACCCTGCAGCACCAGCGCTACGCCAACGTCTTCAGCCTCGGCGACTGCGCCAACCTGCCCACCTCAAAGACCGGCGCAGCGATTCGCAAACAGGCCCCGGTGGTGGTCGAGAACCTGCGCGCCCTGATCGCCGGGCAGCCGATGACCGCCGTCTACGACGGCTACACCTCCTGCCCATTGGTGACCGGCTACGGGCGCCTGATTCTGGCGGAGTTCGACTACGCCCTCGAGCCGAAGGAGACCTTCCCCTTCGACCAGGCCCAGGAGCGCTACAGCATGTACGCCCTGAAAGCCTACGGCCTCCCGGCGATGTACTGGAACGGCATGCTGCGCGGGCGGATGTAATGCCATTTTGGATTTGGGATTTTGGATTTTGGATCTGACACGCCGCGTCCTGACGCGGTCGGCGCCAAATCCCAAATCCCAAATCCCAAATCCCAAATCCCAAATCCCAAATCCCAGGTCTCACCCCTCGCGACGCGCCAGATTGGCCGCCACCAGGATCGGGTCCCACACCGGCGCGAAGGGCGGGGCGTAGCTCAAATCCAACTCGGCCAGTTCGTCCACCGTCCAGCCCTGGTGCAGCGCCGCGGCGATAATGTCAATCCGCTTTGCGACCCCCTCGGCGCCTACCAGTTGGCCGCCAAGCAGCCGGCGCGAACCGCTCTCGTAGACCAGCTTCACGTGGATGGGCTGGTGTCCCGGCATGTAGTGCGCCCGCGAGTTCGCCGTGGCGCTGACCGTCTCGACCTCGTAACCGCCAACCCGCGCCCTGGCTTCGGACAGGCCGCTGCTCGCCGCTTCCAGGTCAAAAACCTTCACCACCGCGGTGCCAACAATCCCTGGGAAGCGCGCGTCGCCACCGGCGACGTTTTCACCGGCCACGCGGCCCTGCTTGTTGGCTGTGGTGCCCAGCGGCACCCAGGCCGGCTTGCCCGTGACGCGGTGCAGGGCCTCGGCCACGTCGCCCGCCGCCCAGATGCCGGGCAGGTTCGTCCGCTGGTGATCGTCCACCGCCACTGCCCCGGTCGGCCCCAGGGCGATGCCCGCGGCGCGGGCCAGTTCTACATTCGGCCTGACTCCCACGGCCAGGATCACGATATCGGCGGGGATGCGCTGTCCTCCGGCTACCACCTCGCGTATCCGTTCATCGCCGCCGAAACCTTCAACCGGCTGATCCAGGCGCACCTCCACGCCCTGCCGCGCCAGCTCGGCCTGCACATGGCCGGCCATCTCAGGATCCAGGTTCGGCAACACCTGCGGCAACCGTTCCACCAGCGCAAGCCGAATGCCATGGGCCGCGAGGGCCTCGGCCATCTCCAGCCCGATGTACCCCCCGCCGATAATCACCCCGCGCGCGGGACGATGCTCGCGGATCCACTGCTGGATCGCCAGCGCGTCTTCGACCGTGCGCAGGGTGAAAATGCCTGGCAGGTTCACACCCGGAAAAGGCGGACGGCTCGCCACGCCGCCAGTCGTCAGCACCAGGGCGTCCCAGCGATCCCGGAACTCTGTCCCGTTGTTCAGATTGCGTACCAGCACCGTCCCGCCCGCTGGATCGATCTCCAGCACCTCGTGGCGCACCAGGGCGGTGATGCCCTGCTGCGCAAAGCGTTCCGGCGTGCGCACCACCACGTCCTCGACCCGGGGGATCTCGCCCTTGATCGCGTAGGGGAAGCCGCAAGAGCCATAGCTCACGTACCCCGAACGCTCATAGGCCACGATTTCCAGACCGGGATCGCTGCGTCGCGCCTTCGCCGCCGCACTCATCCCCGCCGCCACTCCCCCGACAATGATTACTCGTTTTGCCATATGCATCCCTCACGGTCGCTCAATCGCGTACCCGGCCGCAGCCCAGGCGCGCATTCCGCCTTCGACATTCGCTAGTCGGGTAAAGCCAGCCAGCGCCAGTTGCTCACAGGCGGTACGGCTGCGGTTACCTGATCGGCAGATGCAGACAATCGGGCGCTGGCGATCAAGCTCCCCTATGCGCCGCGCCAGTTCAGGGAGGGGAATGAGCACCGCTCCGGCCACATGCCCGTCCTGAGCGTACTCCTCCGGCGAGCGCACGTCCAGCAGGATGAGCGGCTCGCGGGCGTCGAGACGGGCCTTTAGTTCGGCGACGGAGATGTTGGCGTAGCCTGCCGGCGCCATTACGGGCCCCGCCGGGCGCGTCGCCATACCGCAGGCGGCCAGCGTCAGCGCCGCCAGCGCCAGCAGAACCAGACGAAATATTGCGCGCATAGCAGCACCTTTCTCTGCAACGTGCGTGGATCAAGCATTCCGGTCAGCGCCCTCATAAAACATCTTTTAGATGCCTGTCGCCCCTGGCGTATTACAACCCGCTTCGGCATTCCGCGCCCTCGGCAAGGTGAATCAGAAGCGGGCGCTCTGGCCCGACGCGCTCTCAACCCCCATCGCGCCCCCCGGAGACGTACTAACTCACGGGCGATCGTCAACCCCAGCCCGCTGCCGCCGCGCTCCCGCGAACGGCCCCGGTCGGCCGTAAAAACGCTCAAACACATGAGGCAGATCATCGGGAGCGATGCCCGCGCCAGTGTCTTCCACCTCCACCTGTAACGATCCATTCATTGCTGTTGCCGCCCGCGCCCGCAGGATGATCCGGCCGCCGGCAGGGATATGGCGCAGAGCGTTGCTCAACAGATTGTGCAGCACCTGCGCCAGGCGCTCCGGGTCGGCCAGGGCTTCGAGGAGGTCGCCGGGGGTTTCGACGTGCAGATGCACTCCCTGCCCGGCGGCCAGGTCGGCGAAGAGCGCCGCCTCGCGCGCCAGCAGCGGCCCCACCGCCACAGGCTGCACTGCAGATCCAGCCGCCCCGCCTCGGCCAGCGAGAGCATCCGCAGATCGTCCACCAATCGGCTCAGGCCCAGACTGGCCTCGTAGATCCGCGCCACTTCGTCCCGGATCAGAGAGTACACCTCCTAGAGCGTTTCTCGAAACGCCGGCCCCCCTCCGTGTCCTCAGTGGCTCAGTCTCCTCACTGATCGTCGGCGCTCTAAAACCCTTGTCTTATCGTAAACAATCAGACGGCGAGCGAGGGTAAACACCTCGCCCGCCGTTGTGAACATCGGGCTACCGGCGCGGGCCGCGCCGGGCCCCCCGCGGGCCTGACGGCCGCCCGCGGGCATATTGTCGCAGACCCCGTCCCCGTCGGCGTCCACGAAGTCCCTCGCGGTGCGCGCGCCCTGACCGGCGGGACCAACCACGCTGAACGGGCCGTTCGAGCCGTGCGGTCACATTGGCCCGCAGCGCGTCCAGACGCGCGTCGGCTTCGGCGCGGGTCAGGGCGCCGGCAGCAACCGCCGCGCTGAGACGCTCGGCGCGCGAAGCGATAAAGCTGTCTGCGAACGAGGCGACATCAACACCCCCGGCCCTGAGCGCCTCGGCGAGCGTCATCGCGCTCCGCAACTGCGCCAGCAACTCCACCCGGCTCACCCCAGGCTGTGCCGCCGCCGTCCCGACCAGCGACTGCTCCGGGCCGCCCAGACGGGCGCGGATCCACTGCGCGCGGCCAGCAGGCCCCTGGGCGAAGGCCCCCGCCGGCGCGCCGAGCGCCAGCGCGGCCGCCAGAATGCCCATCGTCATGAACATTATCAGGCGTTGCATCGTTATCCTCCTGTGCTTGCTTTCCGCTCCTGCGCGGCGCTTATCACACCTTCACTGTAGCAACCAGGTATGGAGATTTCGGTGGAGAACGCCTGGAAGGTTCCTGGAACTCTCCGGGACACACCCGCGCCTGCGCTGGTTTGAGAGGGCTGCACCTCCGAGAAACCTGTGCGTCCTCCTGGAGGTTTCGCACAACACAGACAATTGATGAATAAACCGTCATATCGCCAGGCATAGCAGCGCCGTAGTCAGGCCGAAAATAAACAAAAAGACAACCGAAACCTAACAATCATGTCAATATGAATGTTTTCAAATCCCTATTTCTTGATGTAGTACGCTCAAATTGCTATACTTGCTAGCGCGCAAGCAGGTTGCAGCTCACATTCTCGAATAACATCCAGCCGGGCTTCAGCGCCTCGCGAGTGACAGCGCTCCTCTTTAGAAAGACAAAAAGAAACGCCGCACTCGAAATGCGCTGATGCGATCTACACATGCCAGAGGCTGCACGCGCTCCAGACAATCCCGCGGCGTCTTCGCCACCGTCTGGCAGCGTTGCAATTCGCTTGCCAAAAAGACATTCGCCATTAAATCTCTAATATTATTGAAATGCAGAGCGATTATTGCGCAGGAAAGCATCCAACGCCGCTACTGTGAAAACCGTTCATTCGCTGAACTTCTGAGGCCTGTACTTCCCTGGGCAACGTCAACGGATCACATAGGCCAGGATGGAAGAGCCGCAACCACCTCAATGGAGGAAAGCACATGGAATTCAAGGCGTTTGCAAATCTGCTCTGGCGCTGGGCGTGGCTGATTGCCCTGATTTCACTGCTCAGCGGCGCGCTGGCCTATGTAGTGAGCCTGCAAATCACTCCGACCTACGAGTCACGGACGACCGTTACGGTTACTCGTCGAAGCGCACCCGACAGCGAGATCTGGGGTGTGAACGAACGCCCCATCGCCACCTACATGGAACTGTTGCGCAAGCGCCCCGTCCTGGAGAGCGTTATCGCCAGATTGCAGCTCAATACGACGCCCGAAGCGCTTGAACGGCGCGTGCGCGTTTCGCTCACCCGCAATACTCCGTTGATTGTGTTGACTGTTCGCGACTCCGATCCCGAACGGGCAGCCGCTATCGCCAACGAAATCGTCAATCTGGTGGCTCAACAAGGGCGCGAGCTGCTTGGCAACGATGTAACCTTCAGCCGCTATAACCTGTATGTCGTTGAACCCGCCCTGCCAGCAACGCGCCCGGCCAGCCCGCGCATCCCCCTCAACGTCGCCGTGTTTATGGTTGTCGGCGCGATGCTCGCCGCTGGCGGCATCCTGCTGCGCGAGTATTTTGACGACCGCGTGCGCTCCGCCAATCAAATCACCCGCCTCACTGGCGCCAGAACCCTGGTCACCGTCCCGCCCCAGGCCGCCGGTCCAGACAAGCCGGTGGTGCTGCGCGACGCTCTTTCGCCGGTCGCCGAGACCTATCGCCGTCTGCGCGTGCACATCGAGCATGCGGCGAAACAGCGACCCATCCACACCCTGCTGGTGACCAGCGCCGCCGACGGCGAAGGCAAGAGCACCACCCTGGCCAACCTGGCTGTCGTGCTGGCCGAGTCTGGCAAGCGCGTGATCCTGGTGGATACGGACCTGCGCAAGCCTACCCTGCACACGATCTTTCAGCAGCCGAATACACGCGGCGTCACCACAGCGCTTTATAGTGACGCCGCCAGCCTGGCCAGCCATCTCACGCCCACTGGCGTCACCAACCTCGATCTGCTGCCCAGTGGTCCACTGCCGGCAAATCCGGCCGAGGTGATCGGCTCGTCCCAGATGGCCAGCCTTGTCGAGCGACTGAAGCGACACGCCGATATTGTGCTCTTCGACAGCCCTGCCCTCCTGGCAGTGGCCGATCCTATTACCCTGGCCCGTCTCTGCGACGCCACCGTGCTGGTGGTGCGTTCCGGGCGCCTGCGTAGCGACGCGCTCGTCAGCGCCCTCGATCAACTTGCCCAGTTCGAGATCGAACCTCTCGGTGTGGTGTTGAACGCGCATAAAGGGGAGCACAGGCGCTACTACCAGACCAGGTCGTCCCGCCCCTCCGCCGTCCCGGCCCGTTCTCCCCAGACCGTCACCGCTAGCCGTGATGAGCCCGGCGGCACGACATCTACTTCCGGCTATCCCGCTATCGCCGAGTGATCAACGGGCGCCGCGGGTCGTTCGGAAGGCCGGCCGGCGCCCCTGAGATCAAGACGCGTTCACTTCGATTGTCGCAGTCCGCGCCAGCCTGGACGCAGCAGTTTCATCCCGGCCTGGATGACGCCGCCCAGAAGAGACTAGAAAACACGATATCAGCGGCAGGAACATGGCAGAAAGCTTGAAACCATCCGTGGCAGGCACCCCATCGCGCCTCTCGCTGCGCGCCAATTTCTCGTGGACCTTCCTGGGCAACGTCATCTTTGCCGCGTGCCAATGGGGCATGCTGATCGTGCTGGCAAAGCTCGGCACCCCGGAGATGGTTGGCCAGTTCGCGCTCGGTTCCGCCATCGCCGTACCGGTGCTGATGCTGACCAACCTTCAACTGCGTGATGTCCAGGCGACCGACGCGCGGGAGGAATACGCATTCGCCGACTACTTCGGCCTGCGCCTCATCACCGTCGCTCTGGCGATGCTCATCATCGGCGGGATCGTTCTGGCCCTGCGCTACCCGGTGGAAACCGCCCTGGTCGTCGTGGCCTTTGGCCTGTTCAAGGCGGTTGAGGCCATCAGCGACGTCATTTTCGGCATGCTCCAGCATCACGAACGCATGGATCGCGTCGCCCGGTCAATGATCCTCAGGGGCCTGCTCTCCCTGGCAGCCCTGGGCCTCCTGGTTTACCTCACCGGCAGCGTCTTCTGGGGAGTAATGGGCCTGGCCTTCGCCGGGATCGGGGTGGTGCTGCTGTACGACCTCCGCAGCGTCATGCTCATTCAGGGCCCGACACCCGGCGCCTCCAGTCCCGTGCAACTGGCGCGCAGCCTGCGCCCCCGCTGGCGCCCGCGCACCCTGCTGGCACTGACATGGCTGGCCCTGCCGCTGGGCATCTCCATGTTGCTGATCTCTCTCGTCACCAGCCTGCCGCGCTTCTTCGTCGGGCACTACCTGGGCGAATACACCCTCGGTATCTTCGCCGCCCTCACCTATTTGCAGGTGGCCGGGATGACCGTCGTGAGCGCCCTGGGGCAGTCGGCCCTGCCACGCCTGTCGCGGCACTACGCCACGGGCGACCGTCAGGCCTTCTCGCGCCTGCTGTTGCAGATGGGGGCCATTGGCCTGGCGCTTGGCGCGGGCGGAGTCGTCGTGGCTCTCGTCGCCGGTCGCCCGCTGCTCACGCTGATCTATCAGCCCGAGTATGCAACCTACACCTGGTTCTTCGTATGGGTCATGGTCTCCGCCGCCATCGGTTACGTCTCCTGGCTGATTGGCGAAGGGATGAAGGCCGCGCGCTACCTACGCGTGCAGGTGGTGCTGTTTGGGGTTCAGGTTGTGGTGCTGACCGCGCTGAGCGTCTGGCTCATCCCCTCGATGGGTATGACCGGGGTCGCCATCGTGATGATCGCAGCGTCGGCGGTGCATCTGATCGGAACGGTGCTGATCCTGGCCCACGCCATCGGTGCGCTGCCGGCCCGCAGGAGAAGTGAGGCGAGGTAACGGTATGAACCCTTCGCTTGCCCAGATGGCCTCATCACCAACGACCCTCCGGCGGCGCCTCGTGTTGTCGCTGCTGGTCGCTGGCGCGCTCGGCCAGCTCTTCAACAACATTGCGCTGGTGCGTATCAGCGAGTCCTTCGCCATTACTGTTCCGCTGTTGATCCTTGGCGCAGCGGCGGCCCTGGCCTTCTTTACTCCCGTCCCCCGACCGGCCGATGACACGCCAGTGATCCTCGCGGTCGTGTTGATCGGCTGGCAGATCTTCGTTGGTCTGGTCCTGGGCCTGACAACCAATCGTGAGTGGATCCAGCCATTCGGGCTGCTGCTCATCTATGCGCTGTGCTTCGCAAGCGCGGCGCGATTGATGATCACCGCCGATGATATTGGCTGGGCGGTAGCAACCGCTGCCGTGATGATCATCATGTTCGGCTCGTTCGGGATCATCCAGTTCGTATTGCTCAACTTCTTCGGTGTGGTGCTGGCGCTGCCAGAAGCGTTCTCCGCCGTGGTCTGGAATCCCCTTATTGATATTTACCGGACGGGAGGCGTGCTGCGACCGGCCGGATTGTCATACGAACCTTCCACCTTCTCGATTGCCCTCTCATTCGCCCTCGTGTTGCTGATGATGCTGACCAGCGTGTATTCCTTCAAGAACCGCAAGCTTTTGCTGGTCAGCGTGCTCGTGTTGCTGACGGCCAGTTTGCTCACCCTCTCCCTGTCGGGATGGGCAATCGCGGTTCCGGCGCTGGCCGTCAGCGTGCTCAACGCCCGTTTTCGGCGCTTTGCCATCCCGCTCATCATCATCGTCACTGCTGTTGTCATCTGGGCCTTGTATGCCGGAGTTGCACCGGTCGTCACCGACCGGCTGAATACGATAGCCGCTGGCGAAGATGAGTCGGCTAACGTGCGCGTGCTTGCCGCGCTCACGCTACTCGTCCATCCACCGCAGGATCTGCCCCACTTTTTCACCGGCACCGGTCTCGGACAGAACCCCGACTTTGCCGCCGTGATGGATGAAGTGTATTTGCGACGCTTTGGGATTACCGAACCATTTATCCACAACATTTTTACGGTGGTGCGCGTCACCCAGGGCTGGGTCGGCATAGCGTTGCACCTCATCTTGCTGTTTGCGGTCCTGCGTCCTGACGTGCGTCGCAATCGCGAGTTTTATCTGCCGATGTTCGTGATGGTCTTCGCCCTGCATTTTGCTTCGGGGTTCTACCTCGATCCCACCTTCTGGTCCATCCTGGCGCTGCTAATGGTGCTGCGACGCCTCGACGCGCGGCATCCCGAAACGACGCCCGCGCTGCAGCCGAATATTCGCAGCCTTCCGACCCGCGCCCGTGCAACCGCCGAGCACGCAGCGCGCATCGGCGGCAACGGCTGACACCGGCAAGGAGCGGTCCCATGCATTTCTGGCTGGTCAACCCCTTCGACCCGCTGCCCAGCGACCAGGGCGTCAGGCCCATGCGCTACCAGATGCTGGTGGCCGAGTTGCTGCGGCGGGGTCATACCGTAACGTGGCTCTGTTCAGATTTTCTCCATATCCCGAAGGTCTATCGCCGCACCGATACCCTGAACGACCTGCCCCGCGGGCTGCGCGCCGTATTGATCCACACCCGGCCGTACCGCAAGAACGTGTCCCTCACCCGGCTGCTCAACCACCGGGACTATGTCGTTGCCGTTCGCCGGTGGATGGCGCGCAATGCTCCGCCCGACGGCATCATCGTGAGCTATCCGCTGCCCGAAGCCGCCCTGGATTGCCTGCGCTACGGGCGCGCCCACGGCGTGCCGGTGGTGGTTGATGTGCAGGATATCTGGCCCGACGAGTTTCTCTCCCTGGCGCCACAGCAACTCCGCTGGGCGGCCCGGCTGGCGCTCACCCCGATGTTCCGCCGGTCGCGCCAGGTGTTTACGCTCGCAGAGCACTGCGTCGCCGTGAGCCAGCACTATCTGCGCGTCGTCACCGAGCGTCGCGGCGCGCCATTTGCCTACGGCCAGGTCTACTACCTGGGCTATGACCCCTCCATCGTGGACGGTAATGACAACGAGGGGTTGCCCGATCTGCTGGCCCGCGGCTTCACGCCCGAAACCACCAACATTGTGTTCGTTGGCACCCTGGGAACCTCCTACGATATTGACACCCTGATCGAGGCCGCTGGCGTTATCGCCTCCGAGGCGCCCCGGGTGCGCTTCTTCCTCGCCGGCGAGGGGCCGCTGCGCGAAACCTGGGAGACAAGGGCGCAAACACTTGGCCTCCAGAACATCACCTTCCTTGGATTTTTGAACATCACCCAGTTGCGCGCCCTGCTTACGCGCTCATTTGCCGGTCTGGTCGCGTTTCGCAGCAATCTGTACTCCATCCCTAATAAACCCAACGAGTATATGGCCTTCGGCCTGCCGCTGATCAGCTCGTTGAAAGGCGAACTCCAGCGCCTGATTGACAACGAGCCCCTTGGCGTCTCCTACGAAGCGCAGAATGTCCCCTCGCTCGTGCGCGCGCTGCGGCGCCTGATCGAAGACCCTGATTTTGCCGCGCTTTGTCGCCAGCGTGTGCGGCAGGTCTTCGCCGAGCGCTTTTCGGCGCAGAGCGTTTATCCCGCCTACGTGGATGATCTGGAGCGCATCTGCGCTTCTCGCGCGCCGCTGGAGGAGGTGGCGCAATGAGCCGCTTCGTGGCCTTGATGTACCACAACCTGGAGCGCGACCCGGCGAACCGCTACTCGCTGCCCATCGAAGTATTCGAGCAGCAGGTGGCCTGGCTCAGGGCCGAGGGTTATGTCATCGAGGGATTCCCTGAATTAGAAGCGCGCCTGGCGCGCGGCGCCCTCCCTCAGCGCTACGTTGTGATGACCTTCGATGACGGGCATCGCAGCAACCTGCGCGCCGCCGAGATCCTGTCGCGGGCCGGCGCCCAGGCGACGTTCTTCCTGACCCGCGACCTCTGCCGCCACAACCCGGCCTTCCTGCGCGACGGCGAGATCCGCGAACTGGCCAGCCTCTGCTCCGTCGGCGGTCACGGGGTTGCCCACGTGCCTCTCTCGCGCCTCGACGCCGCGCGGGCGCGCGCGGAACTGGCTGAAAGTAAAGCCTGGCTTGAAGACGTAACCGGCAAGCCCGTTACGACGATGAGCGCACCTGGCGGCTTCATCAACCGCGCCGTTCTGCGACAGGCCCGTGACCTGGGCTACACCCTCGTGGGCAACTCGGTGGAATGGTGGAACGAACCTGTCACTGTGAACGCCGAACGGCTGGTCAAACGCGTGGCGATCTGGCAAGGGATGCCGCTCAGCCTCTTCGCCCGCATCGTTCAACACGACGCGCATTACCTGCGCCAGCGACGACTGCGCGCTGGCACGTTGGAACTGGTGAAGCGCGCTATCCCGCTGCGCCTGTACCACGATCTTGGTCAGGCGCTGTATCGCCTGCATAACGATGTGCCTGAAAGACAGTTGAGTTGATCGTTGGGAGGAATGCGACCCGGTAGAGCGTAGCGTAGTTGCCTGACATCTGCACGTCGGTCACCATCGTTCGTTGGCGCGTCTGTTGTCTTACATCGCACCCTGGGGGGGAATGGGTCATGTACCGCAGCTTTGGCAAACGCCTGTTCGACCTCGTCCTGGTTGTTCCGGCTTTGATCCTGCTTGCGCCGATCATGCTGGTGATCAGCTTGCTGATATGGAAACAAATGGGCCGGCCGATCATTTTTACTCAGGAACGGGCCGGGTTGCACGGGAAACCCTTTCGCATCTTCAAGTTTCGCACCATGACCAACGAGCGCGACGCCGAGGGGCGGCTCCTGCCCGATTGTCAGCGCATCACGCCCCTCGGTCGCTTCCTGCGCAGCACCAGCCTCGACGAACTGCCCCAGCTCTGGAACGTGCTCCGCGGGGAGATGAGCCTGATCGGGCCGCGACCATTGCTGGTAAGGTATCTCGATCGCTACACGCCTGAACAGAACCGGCGCCACGAGGTGATGCCGGGGTTGACCGGCCTCCCGGCGCTGTTCGGGCGTAATGATCAGAGTTGGGAGGATATTCTGGCCCAGGATGTCTGGTATGTTGACCATTTGAGCTTCTGGCTGGATCTGAAAATCATCTTCGGTACACTGATTGTCGTGATCAGACGGAAAGGCGTAAGCCGGAGTTCAGAAGGCATAGTGCCCGAGTTCATGGGCACGGCAGCCACGCCTGCGCCGCCAGCCGCGCCGCTGGATATGAGCCGGTTGCCGGAACACGACCAGACGGTCGCGGCATAACCTTGTTCTGTACATCTCTCTGCCAACCGCAGACGGGAAACGAGCTGTCTCTATGCTGCTCCGACCGCTTGCCCGGCGAGCGGGGGGCCGGGGAGACTGGCGTTTCCCCGCACGTGTAACTCTCCGTAATTTGCCTGCCATCGGGGCGCCGCTCCTCACCCTTCACCGCCTCGCTGCAGTCAGCAGGGGAAGGGTGAGGAATCATTGATTTTCAGGGGGTCACCTATGCGCATCGAAGTTTTGCATTCAGTTGAAGCGGCGCGCGCGATCCTCGATGAAGCGGCGGCGCTGTTCCGTGTCTGCTTCAACCGTGAACTCGACCGCCGCCGCTGGTCGCAGCTCTACTTCCTCAACCCATATGGTCCGCCACTGGTCACACTTGCGTACAACGAGGCAGGTGAATTGATCGGACACAGCGGAATGATTCCGCAGAAACTGGTAGACGCCGGTGGCCGAGAATACGACTACAGCCTGTCAATCAGTCTGATGGTCGATCCGCGACATCGGGAGGGCTTCGCCACGTTTTACAGCCTCTTCAGCGCGGCAACCGCTGCAGCGCGCGAACGGGGCGTTCCATTCCTGCTGGCGTTCCCGAATGCCAACTCCTATCTGTTGATCAAGCACGGCTTCGGCTGGCGCGACCTGGTCGAGAGTCGGCTGTACGACTGGCATCCACACCCATCCGCGCCTTCTTCCGTCATGGTGACTCCTCTGGAACGTTTTCGCCTGGGAGACGAAATCGGCCACCCCTTCGACGCCACTTACCGCCAGTGGCGCAGCTACGACTGTCCTTACCGGGCGGAACTGGTCAACGACCGACTCGCGCTCATTTACAAGCTAACGGATGACAGAATTCTCACCGTGCTTGACGCCCAGACCGATTATCCCGAAAGCGCCGCCCACGACCTCGGCGCGCTGCTTGCCCATAGCGGGGCGACCAGGGCGCGGATGAGCGGAGTGCATGCGCAGGCGCTGGGCTTCGATCTCGCCACTCTGAGGCTGCATGGAGACTACCGGCTGCGGTTGTGCTACGCCCCCCTCAGCGCTCAGCCGCCTACGATGCGCTTTAGTTTATTGCTCTCTGATGTGTTCTAGCGTTCATCGCAATGTAATGAATGCGTAGTTGAATCCATTCACTGGCAATTGTGACCAGAAGTGTTGACGATTTGTACAACTAGAATTGTGAGGTTTCCTGGGAGGGCTTCACCCCCTCAGGCTCTCCTCCGCAGCGAAGGTATTGAAGAGAAACTCCACCTCCTGCGGCCCCCCCAACCGTTAAGCGACCGTCCGCGCAGCGAAACCATAAGAAAGGGGGCAATCTAATGAATGTATTGGTGATCGCAACGCACGCGGATGATGAAGTGCTCGGCTGTGGCGGAGTGATGGCTCGCCACGCCGACAGGGGCGACAAGGTGCACGTAGCCGTGGTCACCCGGGGCGATCCCGCGGTCTTTCCGCCGGCCTATGTCGAAGAGATTTTCAGCGAACTCCGAGCCGCGCACCGGCTTCTGGGCGGCGCCGGGATCCATTTCCTGGACTTCCCCTCGCCGCGGCTGGACACAGTACCGGGGTACGCCCTGGCTGACGCGCTCCGCAAGCTGATCTTCGACCTGCAGGCCGAGGTGGTGTACGCGCCCTATCAGGCCGATCTGCACGTTGACCACCAGGCAGTGTATCAGGCGGCCCTGGTGGCTTCGCGTCCCATTAATGGCTGCCCTGTGCGGCGTCTGCTCTGCTATGAGACACTGTCAGAGACCGACTGGGCCTCTCCCTTCGGGCACAGCACCTTTACGCCGACAGTGTTCGTGGATATTTCCGATTATCTGGACCGGAAGCTACAGGCGATGCAATGCTATCGCACCCAGCTCAAGGCGCCACCGCACTCCCGTTCGCTTCAATCGCTGGAGGCGCTGGCCCGTCTGCGCGGCGGCACTGTCAGCATGCCGGCCGCCGAGGCCTTTATGCTGGTTCGCGAGATCAGCTAGGACGCCCCGGCCGGACAGGCCGGCGGGAGCGTCCGGGTTCGATGCCTGTAACCGGCCAGGGTTACCAGTGTGGAGGTCAGCTCATGCCTCAGCGCCCGCTTATCGTGGTTGGCAGCGGCGGTTTCAGCAAAGATGTCGTCTGGGCCTTTCAGAACGCCAATGCGGCGCGCGCGGCCTACACCCTGCTGGGCTTCTGCGACGACGACCCCGCGAAACACGGGCAGACAATCATGGGTTACCCGGTGCTCGGCGCCCCGGAAGCGGTGGCGGCAACCCTCGGCGAACCCGCCTGCTTCATCTGCTCGATTGGCGACAACACGGCCAGACAGAAAGTTGTAGCCCGCGTGCTCGACCTGGGTTGGATCCCGTCAACCATCATTGATCCCTCGGTGATGATCGCCGAGGAGGTCGAGATCGGCCAGGGAACCTACATCGGCGCGCGGGCCATCCTCTCGCCCAGAGCGCGCATCGGCAACTATGTGCTGATCAACAACCACACGACCATTGGGCATGACTGCGTTATCGAAGACTTCGCCCAGGTCGCGCCGGGCGGGCGCGTGTCCGGCTTCAGCGTGCTCAAGGAAGGGGCGTTGCTGGGGGCCAATGCGGTCATTGCCCAGGGGCGCACCCTGGGGCGCTTTGCCACCCTGGGCGCCAGTTCCTTCGCTATGACAAACATCCCTGATGGCGCGACAGCCATTG
Organism: Chloroflexaceae bacterium; assembly: GCA_025057155.1. Taxonomy (NCBI): domain Bacteria; kingdom Bacillati; phylum Chloroflexota; class Chloroflexia; order Chloroflexales; family Chloroflexaceae; species Chloroflexaceae bacterium. Next base: position 297,401 of record JANWYD010000002.1, on the reverse strand, counting down.
GTGTTCCCGCACGGGTAGCGTTTCATCGCCAGGTATAGTCAGTCCATAGCACTGGCCGCGCTAATCGTTCGGCCCAACTCGGATGCAGCACTACCGGTCTGATAGCCGGAAGATAGTACATACAAACGGCAAAGGGCGTGGAAGGGCGAAGCCCTTCCCGAAAAAAATCAACTCGTCGCGACTGAAAGGAGTTTTGTATGACCCGCGCAGAGCTACGACGCATTGTGGCCGATGTGCTCGAAGTTGATCCAGAGTTGTTGCAGAGCGACACGGAATTGACGCAGATCGAGACCTTCACGTCGGTGGCTGTTCTGACGTTAATGATCGAACTGGACATGCAGGCGGGCGTGAAGATTCTGCCTGAAGAGGCGAGCAAGCTCCGCCGGTACGGCGATATCGAGGCGGCGGTCGAACGGCACGGCGTCACGCTAAGCGATTGAGCAAAGATCGGCAGCGTGACGGAGATGGAAACGCCTTGCACTAATGAAAGTGGAATAGCCCGATGAACTCCGCGATTACGGCTGTTCACTACTGTGTGCCGCGCCAGCGTCTGACGCACGCTGAACTGGTTGAGCGCTTCGGCGCGCAGCACATGGAAGCGATTGTGAAAATGTCGGGAATCCGTGAGCGGCGCGTCGTCGCGCCGGGTGAGACGGCCGCCGACCTGGCCTACTGGGCCGCGCGGCGCCTGCTCGATGACCGGCAGATTGACCCGGCGAGCATTGATCTGCTGATCTTCGCCTCCCAGACCGGCGACTATCAGGTGCCGGCAACTGCGTGCGTGCTCCACGAACGCCTGGGCCTGAGCCAGAACTGCGCCGCCTTCGACATCGGGATGGGCTGCTCCAGCTACCCTTACAGCCTGAGCGTGGCCCACAGCATGCTGGCGGCCGGCCTGGCGCGCAAGGCCCTGGTGCTGGTCGCCGAAGCCCTCACACCCTACATTCACCCTCAGGATCGGGCGCTGGCGCCCCTCTTCGGCGATGGGGCCGCGGCAACCTTGCTTGAACCGATCAATGGGTCAGGCGGCTTTCTGGGCTTCCTGCTGGGGACAGACGGCAGCGGTTACCGCAGTATTATTATGCCCGCTTCGGGCGCACGCATGCCCCGCACGGCCGAGACGCGCCGCGAGCAGACCGATGAGACGGGCATTGTGCGCACGCAGGAGCACCTGCATATGGACGGCCCGGCGGTCTTCTTCTTTTCGGTTCAGCATGTTCCGAAGATGATCCGGCTGGCACTGGAGCGTTTCCAGTGTACCCTCGATGATGTTGATCTGGTGTTGCTGCACCAGGCCAACAAGACGATGGTTGATCAGATCTATCGGGCGCTCAAGGTGCCGCCGGAGAAGCGTTTTTACTGGATGGAGGAACTCGGCAACACCTCGGGCGCATCAACGGCCATTCTTCTGGCCGAGGCGGCGCGCCAGGGCAGGCTCCAGCCGGGAATGCGCGTGCTGCTCGCGGCTTTTGGCAACGGGCTGTCGTGGGGTGTGACGGCGTTTGAGTGGAACGAACGCGCTGCAGTCGTCCAGGCGCCAATCGAGCCGGGTGTAGCGGACGAGTAACCTATGTCTATTACGATGGGGATCGACCTGACCGATATCGCCCCCTTTGCCCGCTTGCTCGACCGGCACGGCGCGCGGTTCCTCGACCGCATCTACACCCCCCGCGAGCAGAAGCAGTGCGGTCGGGAGGCGGCGCTGCTGGCCTGCCTCTTCGCCGCAAAAGAGGCGGTCGCCAAGGTGCTCGGAACCGGGTTGAACTACCTGGCCGCCACCGGAGTCGATCTTCGCGAGATGGAAATTATCGCTGCAGGCCCGCGCGGGCCGTCTCAAGTGTGGTTGCATGGCGCAGCGCGGATCCGCGCCGCTGAACTGGCGTTACACGAGTGGTCGGTAAGTTTCGCCCACTCGCGCACCTATGCGCTGGCCATGGTCATCGCCTGGCCGGGAGCAGGAGGCTTCAGGAGGTCGCAAAACTCGCAGAATAACCTTTGACCCCTCTCTAGTCACAGAGCTGAAAGCGAGGAAGACGCGTTGGCTTCCTGCGAACCCATTCTTCTTCCTGATCGCAGACCGTAGAGCGCTATAGCGTTTCTCGAAAGTTTGACCCGTCATGATAGCAGCGCGAGCGCAGCGAGCCACACGGCTCGGGGTCCTCGGTGAATCAATCGGTCAGCGCTCTAACAGCAGAAGGGACAACGAACCAGATGGAACCGCAACGTGTCGCGCTGGTAACCGGAAGTCGCAAGGGGCTGGGCAAGTTTATTGCTGAACAGTTGCTCGACCGCGGCTACCAGGTGGTGGGATGCAGCCGCGAGCCTGCCGACTGGGAACGCGCGGGCTACTGGCATCTCTGCGCCGATGTCAGTGATGAGCAGCAGGTGCAACGGTTACTGAGCCAGATCCGCCAGCGCTTTGGCCGGCTCGACGTTACGATCAACAATGCCGGCGTCGCTTCGATGAACCATGCTCTGCTGATCCCCGCCGCAACGGTCAACCAGGTCATGGAGATCAACGTGCGCGGCGCCTTCCTGGTGTCGCGTGAGAGCGCCCGCTTGATGCGCAAGCGCCAGTACGGGCGGATCGTTAATCTGACCACCGTGGCCGTTCCGCTGTCGCTGGAGGGCGAGTCGATTTACGTGGCTTCAAAGAGCGCCGTTGAGGCGCTGACGCGGGTCCTGAGCCGCGAACTGGCGCCGTTTGGCATTACGGTGAACGCCGTCGGTCCCACGCCGGTGGAGACCGATCTGATCCGCAACGTTCCTCGCGACAAAATTGAGGAAATTGTGAACCGGCTGGCGATCAAACGGCTTGGTCAGCCAGCCGATGTGTTCAATGTGGTGGAGTTTTTTATCCGGCCAGAGAGCGACTACATTACCGGCCAGATCATCTATCTGGGAGGAGCCTGATATGGGTTGCCTGACGTGGTTGTTCGAGCGTTTCGCCAGAGAACCTGAGCGAAACTTCATCATCTGGCGCGATCAACCCTACACCTATGCGTGGCTCACGGAACATATCCGCGAGTGGGAAACGCGCCTTGATGCCGCCGATGTAGCACCGGGAACGGTCGTGGCGATTGAGGGCGATTATTCGCCCCACGTCGTTGCCCTGATGCTGGCGCTTATCGAGCGGGGAACGATCCTTGTTCCGCTGACCGCCAGCGTCGAGGTCCACAAAGAGGAGTTCAAGCAGATCGCCGAGGTGCAGGTGGTGATTGCAATTGACCGCAATGAGCAGAGCAGCATCAGTCGCCGCCCCACCGAAGTGACGAACGAACTGACCCGTAAACTGATTGCCAGTGGCGATCCGGGCCTGGTGCTCTTCTCCTCTGGCTCGACCGGCAAGAGCAAAGCCGCGCTGCACAACTTCACCAATCTGCTGGAGAAGTTCAAAACGCCCCGCCACTCGATGGTCACCCTGACCTTCCTCCTGCTTGATCACATCGGGGGCATCAACACCCTGCTCTATGTACTCTCCAACACCGGCTGCGTCGTCACGGTGGAGGACCGCGACCCCGACAAGGTCTGCGCGGCCATTGAACGGCATCGGGTGGAAGTGTTGCCCACCTCGCCCACCTTTCTCAACCTGTTGCTGATCTCCGAAGCCTACAAGCGGCACGATCTCTCCTCGCTCAAACGGGTCACCTACGGCACCGAGCCGATGCCCGAGCATACCCTCCGACGCATCCACGAGATCCTGCCCCACGCAGAACTGCTGCAAACCTATGGCCTGTCGGAGATCGGCATCATGCGCTCCAAGTCGCGCAGCTCGGACTCCCTCTGGGTCAAAGTTGGCGGCGAAGATTTCGAAACGAAGATCCAGGACGGCACGCTGTGGATCAAGGCGCGCTCCGCGATGCTCGGCTATCTGAACGCGCCCTCGCCCTTTGACGCCGACGGCTGGTTCAACACCGGCGATGCAGTCGAGGTGGACGGCGAGTACATCCGCATCCTGGGACGCACGTCGGAGATCATCAATGTCGGCGGCCAGAAGGTGTATCCGGCCGAGGTGGAGAGCGTCCTGCTCCAGATGCCTAATGTGCGCGATGTGGCCGTGACCGGTGAATCCAATCCGATAACCGGGCAGATTGTCGTTGCACGCTTCAACCTGTTCGAGCCGGAGGATGCGGCGCAGTTCCGCAAGCGGGTGCGCGATTTTTGCCGTGACCGCATGGCCGCGTTCAAGATCCCGGCCAAGATCCTGATCGTCGAGAACGCACAGTACAGCCAGCGCTTTAAGAAGATGCGCCGTCAACCGGCGGCTACAGGAGGAATCACGAATGAACCGCAGTGACGTGATGGACCTGATCGTGACAACCCTGCGGGATCTGCTGGCCGGCGACCCGGCCAGAGCCGGCCTGCCGATCGAGGAAAGCACCCGGCTCTATGGCCCCGAGGGCCTGCTGGACTCGCTGCGCCTGGTGAGCCTGGTGCTCGACCTGGAGCAGGAGATCAATGCTCGGCTGGACACCGCCATCACCATCGCCGACAGCCGGGCCATGTCGCAGCAGCGCAGCCCCTTCCGCAGCGTCGGCAGTCTGGCCGATTACATTGTGCGCCTCCTGGCCGAGGAGCACCAGCAGGCAGCCTGATCAGTCTGCGAACTACATTTTTCGCTAAACCCTTACCCCTCCAATCCTCCCCCAGCGGGGTAGAGCCCCGGCGCCCCCCCGTTGGGGGGAGGCTGGAGCGAAATCGCATTCGAGTACGAGGACACAGCGCATCGCGGAGAGCCTGTTGTGAACACCGTACCATTCCCCTCCCGCAAGACCCTGGCCTGGACCATTGACGCCATCCGGCAAGACCTGCGCCGCTATTCCCGCGATGCTCCGCTGCTGGTGGTTTTCCTTCGATCAGCGTATCTGCACCCCGCGCTGGCGGGCGTTTTGTACTACCGTATCGGGCACTGGTTGTGGCTGAACCGGCGCAATCCGCTCATTTTCCTGGCGTTTCTCGGCTACCTGGCCTTCTACCCGCTGGTGCGCATGTACTCGGGGCTGGAACTGCTGCCGCAGACCACGGTGGGACCGGGGTTGCAGGTGCTGCACCTCGGCCCAACGGTCATTCACTACCGGGCGATCCTCGGCAGCAATGTCACCCTGCTGCACAGCGTGACCATTGGAGTTTCGGTTATTGGCATCTCGAACATCGGCGCCCCTCGCATTGGCAATAATGTCGCCATCGGCGCCGGAGCGGCGATACTTGGCGACATCACCATCGGCGACAACGTTACAATCGGCGCCAACGCGGTGGTGACTCGTTCTGTGCCGGCGGATACGACGGTGGTAGGCAATCCCGCCAGGCCGGTTTTTACGCGAGAAGCCGCGGAGCGGTAGGGGCGCACACAAGGAGCGAAACGAGACCATGACAATGTACGCGGCCCTTTTTCCCGGTCAAGGCTCACAATTTGTGGGGATGGGCAAGGCGCTGGTCGAGGGATCGCCTGTAGCGGCGGCAGTCTTTGCCGAGGCCGACGCTGTGCTTGACTTCGCCCTGTCAACGCTCTGCTTTGATGGACCGGAATTGGAGTTGAATGATACAGCGAACGCTCAGCCGGCGATCTTCGTGGCCAGCATCGCGGCCTGGAGAACGCTGCGCGAGGCCCTGACGACGCCGCCGGCCGCAGTAGCCGGTCACAGCCTGGGCCTGTATGCCGCCCTGGTCGCGGCAGGGTCGCTCGAGTTCGCCGACGCGCTGCGGTTGGTACGGGCGCGTGGCCTGGCCATGAAGGCGGCAGGCGAACTGGCTCCCGGCGGCATGATGGCCGTACTGGGCCAGTCGCGGGACACGGTGAGCCAGCTCTGCGACAGGGCGGCGCAAATCACCGACGCAGTGATCACCATTGCCAACGATAACTGCCCCGGTCAAATCGTAGTTGCCGGTGATCGGCGCGCTCTGGAGACCTTCGCGGCGCTGGTGCAGGAGCAGCCAGGCGCCCTCCCGCCCACTCCGCTCAAGGTCAGCGTGGCCCCCCATACACCGCTCATGCAGCCCGCGCTAGGGAGCTTTCTGGAAGTGCTGGCGGCGACGCCGATTGCGGCGCCGGCGATCCCTGTGCTCGGCAACGTATCTGCCGACTGGCTCGCCTCGGCTGAGGCGGTGCGACAGGAGTTGAGCGAGCAACTTACCCGCGAGGTGCGCTGGGTCGCCTCGATGCGTCGCCTGATTGAAACGGGGATTAGCACCGTGGTCGAAGTGGGGCCGGGGAAGGTGCTTACCGGCCTGATGCGGGCCATTGATCGGCGCGTCGGGCGCATGAACTTCGGTGACAACCCGGCCGGTCTCGCGGAACTGGTTGAGGCCCTGCAAGGCGTGTAAAGGGCCGGCCTCAACATCTAGCAGCATTCGCGGAGTTTAGCATGACCACAACGGTATCCATTCCGATGTCCTCGCCGGATCTGACCGATGCCGAGATTGCCGCCGTCACGGAGGTATTGCATACTCCCATCCTTAGCATCGGGCCACAGATTAAGGCCTTTGAACAGGCCCTGGCTGACCGGGTGGGAGTCGCCCACGCGGTAGGCGTAAACTCGGGAACCAGCGGCCTGCACCTCTGCGTGATCGCCGCCGGCATCGGTGACGGCGACCTGGTGCTGACGCCCTCGTTCTCGTTCATCGCCTCGGCGAACTGCATTCTGTACGAGCGCGGGGTGCCGGTCTTCATAGACGTTGATCGGGCAACCGGTAATATCGATCCAAACCTGGCGGCGGAAGCGGCTGCGGATCTGGCGCGGGGCGGGCCGGCCGCCAGGCGCTGGCTGCCGCCCGCCCTGCGCGACCATGCGCCAAAGGGCCGGCTGAAGGCGCTGCTGCCAGTCCACGCCTTTGGGCAACCGGCAGACATGGATCCCATTCTGGGAGTGGCCCGCGACCACGGCCTGGCCGTGATCGAAGACGCCTGCGAGGCAATTGGCGCAACCTACAAAGGTCGCGCCGCAGGCGCCATCGGCGACGCGGCGGTTTTCGCCTTTTATCCTAACAAACAAATGACGACCGGCGAAGGCGGCATGATCGTCACCAACCGCGCGGCGTGGGCTGACCTCTTCCGCAGCCTGCGCAATCAGGGGCGTGATGTCTTTGACGCCTGGCTCAACCACACCCGCCTGGGTTATAACTACCGCCTGGATGAACTGAGCGCCGCGCTGGGGCTGGTGCAGGTGCGGCGTCTGGACGAGCTGCTGGCGAAGCGCGCCCAGGTGGCGCGCTGGTACAACGAGCGCCTGGCCGATCTGGAACTGGTCGAACGCCCGTACATTGCGCCAACCACCACTGCGATGAGCTGGTTCGTCTATGTAGTGCGCATCGTGGCGCCCGCCAGCCGCGACCAGGTGATGCGCCAGTTGGCAGAGGCGGGCGTCCCCAGCCGGCCCTACTTCACTCCCATCCACCTGCAGCCCTTCTACCAGAGTCGCTTTGGCTACCGGCGCGGCGATTTGCCTGTAACCGAGCACCTGGGTGACGTGTCGCTGGCCTTGCCATTCTCAAGTGTCATGAGTGAGGATCAAGTGGATTACGTCTGTACGCAACTGCAACGCTGCCTCGCCGGCTAAAGTCGGTCTCGGAGGGCCGCGTCCTCCCAGACCCAACCTTCCAGTGGCGCTCTCTGGAGATCAGAGAACAGCGACGATGCAACATGCACTTTCCATACTCGCCTGGATGCTGCGCCGGAGCGCCGTACTGCCGCTCGGCTGCATCCTGTTGCTGGCCTGCGGAACGGCTGTCTCCAGCCCGCCAGTCGCCAGCGTTTCGCCAATGTCCATCCCAGTTCCCCCGGCTACCGAGCGACCCACGCGCCCCGCTGAGCAACCGGCGCCGTCGCCTACCGCGCCGACAACGCCGCCAACTGCTGTTCCATCCGCCGGGGGCGCGCTGAGCGAGAGGGGGGTGCGTATCCGCGCCGACAGCGCCCTGCTGGTGGATGGGCAGCCCTTTTTTCCCTTTGGCTTTGGGCTGTACCCCCAGTACAACAGCGAAGAGTTTCGTCCAGAGACGCTACGCTCGATTGCCGCCAGCGGGTTTAATACTTTGCTCGCCCCGATCCGCCTCAACTACCCCGACCTCCAGGCCGATGCGGCAAGGCTGGGGATGCGCCTGATCGCCGAGATCTACCCGTATGAACTCGATGACGCCGGCATTGTGCGCGCCATTCGACACGTCAAAGACGGGCCGGCGCTGCTGGCCTACAGTATCGCCGACGATGTGGACGACGGCGAGTACTACACCCCGGAACTGGTAAGTCGGATCAATCAACTGGTCAAAAGCGTTGATCGCCAGCATCCAACCTACATCAGCGGTTTCGTCCCCCAACGCATCCATTTATTCATGCAGAGCGCTGATACGGTCGCGATGCAGTCATATCCGATTGGTAAAACCTATTGGGAGCACGCTCGTATCGGGCACGTGAACTACGCGCTTGCAACCGCAATCGCCGCGGCCCGACCCTTCAATCGCCCGATTATCGCCAATCTCCAGGCCTTTGCCTGGCCAGAGCAGCGTGAGCCGACGGCGGTTGAGATCCGCAATATGACCTACCAGGCGCTGGTCAACAACGTGCGTGGCATTATCTACTACACCTACAATGACGGCTACTGGCGGCTGGAGAAGCATCCGGCGGTATTAGGGGCGCTGCGGGAACTGGCGCCCGAAGTGCAACGGCTGACGCCAATACTGCTCGACGGCCTCTATACACCCTTGCCAACCGGCAAGCCGGATCTCCTGGCGGCGCAGTGGCGCTACGGCGATGAAGTGTATGTGATGGTCGTCAACGCGACCGATCGGGCGTCCGCGGTAACGGTCAACCTGGCCACGCCGGTGTCAGGGCCGGCAAAGCCTGTCTTTGACCGGCGTCCAGGAGGGATGACCTTCAATGCGGGCCGCTTGCAGGGGTCGCTGGAAGCGATGGCCGTGCACGTGTATGTTTTCAAGGCAGCGCGCTGAGGCAAACAGTTCTGAGCGGGATGCGGGAGGCCGGGCCTCTCCGCATCCCTGTGTTTACGCGAACGAAACACCTGCGTCGCCAGCGCTCGGCGCACCGAGCGCTCGCAGATGCATGAGCAACTGGGGGTACAGGAGGTTGAAACGCTCGAGCGCCGGCGCCGCTAATGCCCAGACGACAGTCGGCGCGGTAGCGCTGGCAGTTAGCCGGTGCGATGAGCCGTAGAGTGCGGCCTGGTAGCCAAAAAGCCGTCCTGGTTGCCGGAGTTCGTCAACTACCAGACCTTCGGCGGTTGAAAATTGCACAGCGCCCTCGACAAGCACGTAGCCTTCATAGCCCGGCTCGCCACTCACAAACAAACGCTCTCCGACGCTCAGCGATCGAGGCTCAAAGTCAAGCGCCAGGTCGAGAAGACTGGCCCAGGGCAACGCGCCTAACACCGGCGTCTCGGCGAGCCAATCAGCGCGGGCGCAGGCTGTCGCCAGCCCCAGTCGCTCCGCCGCCGGCCAGAAGACCTCGGGCCTCAGGCATAACAGTGTTACTTGACCCCGGGCCACCAGGGTTCTGGTGCGCGCGCCACCGAGCAGCGCACCTCGCTCGCCAAGACTGCTGCCGCGCCCGAGCACCCGCACCGGCGCCTCGCCAATACTAATGGTTACGATGCCCGAATGGACAATGTAGGCGCACCCATCTGAAGGTTCACCCTCGTGAAAGATCACTTCCCCTTCAGAGAAGCTCACAACCTCTACTTGCCGGGCCAGAGCGAGCCGCTCGGCGGACGACAGACGCGCGAAGAGCGGACAGGCAGCGATGGTCTCGACCAGTTCGATCTGCTCATCATCGGGCAGGGGCGCACCCAGGCCCACCACCGAACCGCTGGCGGCAAACTCGACGCGTCCGGCCATCTCGGAACTGGTCTCCGGCAGGGCATGAGTGCGCGTATGGGCCAGCACCAGGCGCTGGCTCTTGGCCGTCAGCGCTTTGAGCAGACGCGGCGACAGGGTGCTGTGGATCGTGCCGCCGCCCACATCCTGCACCAGCACGCTCGCGCCTTCGGCGAAGCGTACCAGTTCCTGGCGCCGCTGCTCTGAAAGCACGCCCCGGGCGACCAGTTCATCGAACCACTCCTCGTCGTAGCGCATATCACCCGAATAACACACCCCATTGACCCGCACGGCCAGCGTCGGCACCGAGTGGACAGCGTAGATCGCCTCGAAGCGCCGGCCTTCTAACTCCAGCGGCGTGCCCGGATTCAACGGCACATAATCGAAGAGCGCCGCCACGTCGGGGATCGGCAGGTCGAGCATGGCGCTCAGCACGCGCAGCAAGCCTCGATAGATCAGATCTGAGGTCAGCAATCGCACCCGGTGGCTGCCCATCAGGATCAACTCGGGTAGTCCGGCCAGATGATCCTCATGCAGATGTGAGAGCACGACCTCGGCAATATGGCTCGTGGAAAGGCCGAGATGGCTCAAACGCACGTAGGCGTAAGCGGCAGCATCGAAGAGCGTAGCCTGGGTTTCCACAGAAGAACCGAGGTAGGCCAGAAAACAGGTCGTAATGCCATCAGGATCGAAACCATCGCTGCCACCGATGAACTGCAACGTCACCTCCTGGCGTTGCAATGGTCGGGGCGGCGCCAGGGTCAGCGGCAGGGCCACCTCGCTGACGCGCGCGCTCACGCGCGCCAGCTCTACTGCCCCTTCACGAAAGACAAATGCGTCACCCTCCAGGTTGATGCTCACCGGACCCAGCGTACCGCCACCGGCTTCCAGGCTCACAACCTCGGCCATATCTTCAAGCGTAGGGGCGCGGCCCAGTGGCGGATAATAAGCCACTGCCGCGCATTCGGCCTGAAGCCAGGTGTAAGGGCCATACGCAGCCGCATCAGTCGGACCGTTGATCGTTTCCTCGAGCAACATTCGCAGTCGGCGCGCCTGAGCCTCGGTCACCGTGATCAGGCGCGCCTTGCGCCCGTTGACAAAATAGTTGGAGTAGATCAAAAACTCAACGCTGGCATAGTTAATACCCCGGCGCACAAAACCGCCGGAGCCTAACTCACTTCCAGGCGGAATATCGGGAGGGATCAGGATCGTCGCTGGCGGGCTGATATGGTTCGCGAGGAGGTACTTGAGCGTCTCGGGCGGGCAGTTGACCAGCACGTCACCGGCCGCAGTGGTCACCACGGTGATCGAGTTGGGCAACCTGCGTATCCGCTCCGAGTCGCCGGGCTGCGTGTTCGCGATGGACATCGACGGGCGTCCTTTCACAGGCGCAAGGTCTCCCACGCCAACGAAGACTCCCGCTGGCGCGCCCCCATTACAAAGGGTACTATACTAAACGAGGCCGCACCAGATGTTTGCATATCGTGTTGACCATCCCCCACTATGCTATAATATCCGGAGATCAGCTCGCATTCAGGAGGGAGTATGTCCGGCCATTCCAAATGGCATACGATCAGACGTTCCAAGGGCGTTGCCGATCAGCGCCGTGGGCAGTTGTTCACCAGGCTCGCCCGTGATATCACTCTCGCAGTAAAGGAGGGCGGCAGCGGCGACCCGGATCTGAACTTTCGCCTCCGCCTGGCCGTAGAAAAGGCGAAGTCGAACAATATGCCGGGCGAGAGCATCCAGCGCGCGATTGACCGCGGTCTCGGCAAGAGTAATGAGACCGCCCTTGAAGAGGTGTACTACGAGGGCTACGCGCCCGGCGGCATCGCCCTGCTGATCCAGACGGCCACCGATAATCGGAACCGCACCAACTCCGATATCCGCGCCACTCTGAACAAGGCTGGCGGCAGTCCCGGCGAACCAGGGTCGGTCAGTTGGATGTTTGAACTCAAGGGTTTGATTACCGTGGATCTCACGGGTTCCAGGATGGACCCCGATGAAGTGCAACTGGCGGCGATTGACGCCGGCGCCGATGATGTCGAGGTCGAAGGCAACGTGCTGGAGATCTACTGCGAGTGGACGCAACTCAACGCCGTGCGCCAGACGCTGCTCGACCAGGGCATTCCCATTATCAGCGCCGAGAAGACGATGCGCCCTAAAACGCAGATCGAGCCTGACGAGAAGGACGCCCTGGCAGCCATGCGGCTGATGGAGAAACTGGAAGACCTTGATGATGTGCAGAAGGTCTACTCCAACCTGTTGATTACCGACGCCATCGCCGCCAAATTCGAGTAGGCCCGACGCCTGATGCGCGACCAGACACCTGGAGGCGGAACAAAGCGACCCGGATTTCCCCCAGCCTGCAGGTGAGCGGGGGAAGGAAGCGATGCGTACCCTGGGCATCGACCCCGGCACGGCGATCATGGGGTGGGGCATTGTGGAGATCAGCAATGGTCGCCTCGCCCTGATCGGCAGCGGCGCCCTCACCACCCCCGCCGGCACGCCGCAAGCCGAACGGCTACGTCTCCTCTACGACGGCCTGCGCGACCTGATCGCCCGCTATGCGCCAGACGCCGCGGCAATTGAGGAACTGTTCTTCGGCAAAAATGTAAACACCGCGTTGTCAGTGGGACAGGCCCGTGGCGTGGCCCTGCTGGCTCTGGCGCAGGCCGGCCTCACCATCCACGAGTACAAACCCCTGGCGGTCAAACAGGCCGTCGCAGGCTACGGCGGGGCCGACAAGAAACAAATGCAAGAGATGGTGCGACTGACCCTTGGCCTTGAGTCTGTTCCCCGCCCCGATGATGCCGCCGACGCCCTTGCCGTAGCCATCTGTCATGCCTATACTGCCCCGACCCTGCAGCGCCTCCGGCAGTAATTATGTCAAAACGGCGTCCTGGCGCTCCTGCCGATCTGGAAGAAGTTCGTCCCGATCTCTTCGTGGTGCATAACCCCGCCGCCGGGCCGGTGTTGCGCGGCGAGGGACAGCGTGAGGGCGATCGTTTCCGCCTGACCACCTGGCGCCGCGAGGGACTTCTCGCGCGGCTGCGCGACCGGGGCTTCACCGTGCTGACCCTGGCCGATCAGATCGCAGCGCTGCCGCCGCTGCCCGTCGCCGCGCCTCCGGGCGAACCCTTCACGCGCGAGCTTGCGCCCGGCGAACGGATCAGCTACTTCGCCGGCAATCCGCCCGGCTGGCATGCCGTTCCTCACCTTGCCCCCGACCGCGTAACCTTGCGCGAGGGGTGGATCATCCGCCGCCGCAGAGGGCGCGGCGCTGCTGATTACTACTACGCTGATCGAGGTACGCTGACACCGCTCGACGAAACGACGGCCCTGCGCCTGGGGTACGCCCTCGTCGCGCGGCAGGGCGGCGCGTCGGTCATCGCCGAGCGCGCTGGGGAAGGATGGCGACTACCTGATGTGCCCTTACCACCCGAACACCGGCGTCTGTTCGGGCGTTTTGCCACCCATACCCGTGAAGGATGGCTGACGCCCGCTACGGCGTTGCCCCTGGCCACGGCCCTGCTTGCCCGTCTGGGCTTGCGTGTACGCACCGAGTAGAACTGGCCCGGCGGGGCCAGCCTCTACGCGCCCGTCAATTGCCCTGTAGCGTTGCTCGAAATGATTGACCCGTAATGTTGGCGGCGCGACGCAGCGAGCCACACGACTCGGCGTCCTCGGTGGATCAATCCTTCCAGTCAGTGCCTTACCGTCCTTGCTTCTGCTTCAACTCCGCAATCAGGGACTGCACCGCCAGATAGGAGGGACGGGGGCTCCAATCGGGATTCAGGATGCCGAAGGAAGCCTGCTCGTGCATGGTATCGAGGCCGTTTTCAGCCTTGGTGACAGCGAAGTTCATGTTCCAGAGGAACATATTGCCGACCCAGGGATACAACTCATACGCGCGGCGAATAGCCCCGGTGATGTATTCGGCCTGTTGCTCGAAGCTCACCTGATTGCCAAACTCGTAACCGGGCGTATTGTTGGCCGTAGCCCAGCCATACTCGGTGATCCAGATCTCCTTATCGCCCATCCCGTACTCTTCCATCCACCGGCGCACATTCTCCACGTGTCGGAAGTAGAAGGTGGGGTGGTCGGTCCAACCCTGGGCGGTGCTTGGATTGTCCGGCCACAGGGTATCAGGCGGATTGGCCGAGCCGCCAGGATGTACGGCCTGGATATCGAAGTAGTTGCGCACTTCGCCGCCATTGTAAGTATACATAGTACGGTAGAAGTCTTCATCGGAGAGGGCAATGCTCTCGTTGGTCACCCCGGTGGAAGATGAAGCCGCCGCCAGCACCAGGGCTTCGGGGTCAATCGCCTTGATGCGTTCATAGGCGCGTTTCAACATCTCCACGTAGCGCCCGACATCTTCGGAACGAATGACGCCGCCGGTCTCGTGGGCCAGGTTTGGCTCGTTCCAGATCTCATAGGCGTGAATACGTCCTTTGTAGCGCTCGGCGAGCACGGCCATAAAGTTGGCAAAGGTTTCGGGATCGTCGGGCAGACCATTGGTGGCGCTATAGAATGTCGGAGAACGCACCACGTTCACCAGCAATTTGCGATTGTAGGCATTGACCGCCTCAACAATCTGGTCAATCTCGTCCCAGGCCCAGATGCCTTTCTCAGGATCTTCAATATCGCGCCAGTAGATCTGCTGGCGCACCCAGTCGAACCCGGCATTTTGCACAAGCTGCATGACGCGCGCCCGATCAGTATAGTAGAGATGCACCACGACCCCGAACTCAAGATAATCTGGATTGACCGGGGCGACCACGGAGGGGGTGGGAGCTGGAACGGCAGTGGCAGGCGGAACGTTTGTCGGCTGAGGGGCAGCCGTTGGCGCGGGCAAGGTGGTCGCGCTCACTTGCTGGTCGGGACCGGGCCGGGCCGGGCCGCTACACGCGACCAGCGCCAGCATGAGCGTCAGTGCCACGAAGGTCAGGGCATGACGCTGGAGGTTGAGGATCATCGTTCACTCTCCTGATTGGACGCACGGACAGGAGGCGGGGTTCCCGCCTCCTGCCGCCGTATGCTAAACCCTGGAGTGCCGGTTATTCTGGGCGCCCCGACGAGACGCTACCGCTTGGGGAAGGCCTGAATGGCATTGAAGGCCGGTCGCGGGCTCCAGTCGCCGTTCAGGACGCCAAAGGACGCCTGTTCGTGCAACTCATTGCCATAGTAGCGCCAGGGGATGGCGAAATTGAGGTTCCAGATGAACATCGCGCCCACCCACGGGGCCCACTCGTAGCGCCCGATCTCCAGCGCCCGCGTCAACCAGGCGGCCTGCGTCTCGAAGGAGATGCTGTTGCCGTACTCATAGCCTGGCGTATTGTTCCGCGTGGCCCAGCCGAACTCGGTGACCCAGATCTGCCGGTCGGCCATCCCGTTGGCGACCAGGATGTTGCGCGTGTCTTCGATGCGGCGGAAATAAAACTCATTGCTGGTGCGCCAGCCTGGCCCCGGGCCGGGTCGCTCCGGCCAGCGGCTATCGGGCGGATTGTAATGGCCGCCGGGATGCAGGCCAATGGCATCCACATTGTTGCGGAACTTCGGATTAACCGCCATCTGGCGGATATACTCCAGGTCGCTGATGGCGATATCCTGGCGGTTCGTGTCCGTGCTCGTGGGCGCGCCGCTGACCACAATCGCATAGGGATCGGCAGCCTTGATGGCCTGGTATGCCACCTCCAGCAGATCGACATAGTAGTTGGCATTCGCCACACGCCCGCCGACGCCGCCATCGCGAGCGCAGTCGCCGCCGTTTTCACAGGCGCGGTTCTGCTCGTTCCAGATCTGGTAGGCCTGGACGCGACCCCGATAACGCGCGGCCATCTGGCCCATGAACGACCCGAAATCGCGGAAGTTCTCGCGGCGGGGCATACCCGGCCCGCCGGCCCAGTCCGGCGCCGAGACGACGCTGATCAGCAGATTGACCCCCTGACGGCTTGCGTCATTCACAATATCGTCAAGTTCGGCCCAGTAGATCGCTCCGGAGCGGTCGTGCAGATCGCGCCAGCGGATCTGCTGGCGGATCCAGAATATCCCGGCATTCTTCGAGAGCGTCAGCACCCGGTTGCGATCCTGCCACGGCGTGCCCTGGCCATAGAGATGGGCATTGAAGCCATAGATGAACGGACGCGGCAGAGCCTCGGCGGCGCTCCGCGGGCGAAAGGCGGGATTGTCACGGTGGAAACGGTCACGGTACTCGTTGCCCAGCAGGCCGAGGAGGATGCGGTAGCGCGGATCGGGTTGCTCGGGGTGCCATTCCATGCGCTGGCGCTCGAAATACTGCACCCAGTATACCTGGCCGTCCTGCGAGTTCACCTCCTGGAACTGCTCGCTCAGGGGGTAGCCGAAGGTGGCCAGCCCGCCATTGTTGAGCCAGAAATCGCGGAAGGGGGCCGGGTTGTTGCGGAGGGTATGCCCGGTCTCAGCGAACCACGTGCCATCGCCGGGATTAGGAACAGGACGGAACGGCTCCTCATTTTCGCGGCCCCTGGCCAGTTGCGTACCCATCAGGCGCCCGAGGATGTAGTAGCGGTTGCCTTGCTGACCGAAGTTCTCCGGATGCTCCTCCAGCACGGCCCGCTCAAAGTACTGCACGCGGTAGAACTGGCCAGGGCTGGTGAAGCTCTCTTCGATAAAGGGCTGCGAAATCGGGTAACCCAGCACGAAGAGGGCGTTGGGCGTATTCTTCCAGGCCTCCAGGAACCAGTTGACCGCGGTCTGCCCGGTCTCAGGGAAGAAACGCGCCTGATAGGGAGGAAACGTGTCGGCGACCCGGCTCTGGGCCGCCCCGGGCGCCGGCCAGGCAACCAGGGTGGCCAGAGTAGCGACCAGCAGCAGAAGGACTAGCATCCGTCTGGCCATGTTCATAGTTCTCCTCAGCTTGATGTCAGCGTCTTGGAAGATCGTAGCGCGCCTACACCCTCCCGATCACCTACACCCTCCCGATCAGGGGGAAACTATCGTCCCTTTTCCAACGTTCTCGCGTGACTAGTATCACCAGGGCGACGCGGCGCTCGGATCGGCTTTGCTTTGGATTCTAGTGGCGGGCGCTGACACGCTCCTGATACGATGCTGATCCGACTGTTACCGTTCGATGACGATTGTCACGACTCGTGAGCGAGTGACGGGCTGCCGGGCCGACGCCTGGCATCACGCGCCTCGGCTGCCAGGCGCAGCGCGTGTTCAACGGCCTCCTCGGGGCCGGCGACTGTGTGCAGATGCGACGCGCCGAGATCCCATGTCATCAACCCTACCACGGGCCGGCCCATCTTGCGTGCCAGAGCAATTTCGCTCAGGGTGCCGTACTCGCCGCCAATCGCGATGACCGCGTCGGCGCTCTGCACCAGCACCACATTGCGCGCCTGGCCCATGCCCGTGGCGATGGCGAGAGTGACATAGGGATTGGCCGCGTCCGGGTCAGCCTGGGGCAGTATGCCAACGGTCAGGCCGCCCGCGCGCGCTGCACCGCGGCATGCCGCGGCCATAACGCCGCCAAGGCCCCCGCACACCAGCACTGCGCCGCGCCGGGCGATCAGTTCGCCAACAACTTCGGCCAGGGTGTTCAGACGCTCGTTCTCGACACCACTGCCGCACACGGCGATCACTGGCGCGCGAGGCGCGCGGGGCATACCTGGCTCGGAGATGTGTTCTGACATCAGGGGAAAAGGATAGACAGGCTACACTGCCTGAACCAGCCGTTGCCGTGCTTCGGATCAGACCTGCCTGATTATACGGGCGCTGGCGGCGCCCGTCAAATAACGCAGACCTCACAGGTTCGCAAAATCTGTGAGGTTCGCAGATCACAGGAGTGAGGGGACGCCGGGGGAGCGCCGGCTGTTCTTTCAGTCGCCAACAGCGCGAGCGATAAGAGGATGGGTGGCGGCCACGGGCTGCACGGGAGGGATGGCCTGCTCCAGACAGTGATTGGGCACCAGTTCCTGTACCGCGGCCAGCATCGCCGAACGGTCGCCGCGCAGGGTGGCTCGCTCCAGGGCGTTCACCAGCGCGTCGAGGTTCTGCGGCACCAGGCTGCTGGCATTGGCGGCGATAAAGATCTTGGCGTGGCTGGTACGCCGATACTCTTCGCCAGGCACAAACAGTTCTTCGTAGAGCTTCTCACCAGGACGCAGGCCGGTAAACACGATCTCGATATCCTCGCCCACCTGAAGACCGGAAAGCTCGATCATGTCGCGGGCCAGGTCAACAATCTTGATTGGCTCGCCCATATCCAGCGTGAAGACTTCCCCGCCCCGGCCAAGCACAGCCGCCTGCAGCACCAGTTGCACCGCTTCGGGGATGGTCATAAAGAAGCGCCGCATCTCTGGGTGGGTGACGGTGACGGGTCCGCCTGCAGCGATCTGCTTCTTGAAGGTATGCAACACCGAGCCGCGACTGCCGAGGACATTGCCAAAACGCACGGCAACGTAGGGTCGCCGGCAGCGTTTTGCCGTCTGGTGAACGAGCAACTCCGCCACCCGCTTGCTGACGCCCATAATGCTGGTGGGATTGACGGCCTTGTCGGTAGAAATCATCACCAGCCGGTCGACCTCGTAACGTTCCGCGGCGTTCAGGACGTTACGGGTGCCGAAGACGTTGTTGCTGAAGGCCTCACGGATATTGCACTCCATCAAGGGAACGTGCTTGTGGGCCGCTGCGTGAAAGACGACCTCGGGACGATGGGCGGCGAAGACCTCATCGAGGCGATCCGGCTCGCGAATATCGGCAATGACCGGGTGGATGCGGGGCCGGGGGCCATCAGCCGGCAGCGCGGCGACCCGGCGCAGCAACTCGTGATGGATTTCGAAGACGCTGTTCTCGCCATGACCGAGAACCACCAGTTCCGCCGGGTTACAGGCGAGAATCTGGCGGCAGAGTTCGCTGCCAATAGAGCCGCCGCCGCCGGTGACCAGCACCCGGCGCCCGTGGAGCAACTGGCGCACGGCAGTGGTATCAGTGGCGATTGGTTCGCGACGCAGCAGGTCCTCAATCTGCACATCGCGGATCTGGGTGAAGCTGACCCGCGAGTCGAGCAGGTCGTGGAGGCCGGGGATGATCTTGGTGCGCAGGCCGACGCTTTCACAGAGGGAAACGATAGCGCGCACCTTGCGCCCCGGAAGACCGGAGATGGCGATAATCACGGCGCTGGCCCCCGTCGCCCGGGCAATCTCAGGGATGGCCTGATGCGAGCCGAGCACCGGCACGCCGTGAATGTGCATATGGTGCTTGAGAGGATCGTCGTCCAGAAACCCGATCACCTGCAAACCAAACTCGGGATGATCGCGCAGTTGGCGCGCGAGGTGCGCGCCGGCGCCCCCTGCGCCCATGATTAACACGCGTTGCGGCACGCCCGAAGCAGAAGCGCGACGGCTCCGGAGATTGTAGAACAATCCGATTGAGAGGCGCGGCAGCGTTATCAGGCCAGCAGCAAGCACTACGAATAAGAACGGGATGGAGAAGGGCACCAGCGCGGTCCCGCTGATAGCGCGCTGAAAGGATAGGAGCGCGCCGATCAGGAGGGTGGCGATGGTCAGCGCAGCGTAAAGGGTGAGGAACTCTTGTGACGAGGCGTAGCGCCAGTAACGCGCGTAGCTGCCCGAGAGCCAGAAGAGCAGTATCGTGAGGGGCGCCACCAGAGCAACAAAGAGAAAGAAACCGGCAACAAACTGGCCGAGATCAAGCTGTTCAAGGCGCAGCACGAAGCTGGAATACGCGGCGAGGGGCAACAGCAGCAGATCAGCGCCAAGCAGGTACCGATTTCGGATAGCTGAAATCATAGAAAGCGACCCCCCTTAGTTGGCTCAATTGCGCGGCTCAGACCCGCAGGAAGGATGGTTGAACGCACCTGTCAGCGTATCCCCGCGGCAATTCAGCCGTGACGGACTGCTTACAACGGCCCGTTGAAGCACATGGCGTATGGATGAGGATTTCCGTTCTGCCGCCTGCCGGTCGCTTCTGGCGTAGAGGGTTGAGATGAGGTATACTGAGGCGACCACCAGGCACCGTTCCTTTGCTGCCCGGCATTGGAATTATCGTGCGGTGGTTACGAGCGGAATGTGCGGCAACACATTCCGCTCCGCACTTTATAGTTGCATGCTCAATCCTATACTCCTCAGGTAGTGGACAACACTACGCATACGGGTTGAATGGCGCACCTAACTCGCCTGCTCAGGAGCTCATCGGAAATGGAATGCACAGGTCCGGCGAGGCAGAAAGCCTCTCAAAGAGAAATCCATCATACAAAATCAAGACCGGCATTATTCATTAAGACACCGAGATGGATGAACAAGGATTTCGGCGGTCAACCTGGAGCCAGGTTTGAAACATGGTTTTTTACGCCGAATTACAGATCCAAGATGTGCGAGGCAAGCTTAGTATAGCAGTTATCTACGACAGTTGCAAGCAAAAAAGTGTAAGCTGCAGAGGTGAAAATAAAATCAAAAAACTACGCCCATGATCTTGCAAAGAATAAAAAATCCCATTCCAGCGCGCTGGAATGGGATCTCATCACAGGCGTCGAGCGTTATTAAAATGAATAAACTGTAATCAACGTGGGCGGCAGAGGCCTAAGACCAAGAAACCACCCTGATGAACAAGACGTCATCACCAAGTGCTACACCGACGAGGCCATTGCGGCCGGTTCGTAGCTGCAAACAATCAGTTCAGCAACGGCCCCGCGCTTCCGCCCATCGCAGTTGATCTTCCGGCTGGCTGGAACAGCGTGATGAACGGGCTGCCCGGCGTAGAGGGAACAGGCAAGCTCGGTATAAGAATTGCTCAGCATGACGAAGCAACCCCGTGCGGCCAGAGCGAGAAACACGTCGGCCAGGCGACGCTGCTCGGCTTCAGAAAAGCCTTCGTGGGTGTAGGCGGTGAAGGAGGCGGTGGTGCTGAGGGGAACGTAGGGCGGATCAAAGTAGACAAAGTCGCCTGGCTGAGCGCGCTGCAGCACGGCGCTGAAGTCGCTTACGAAGAGATCTACATGCTGCAGGGCGCGACTTGCTTCACGCATATTGTCGGGATCGACAATCAGCGGGTTGCGGTAATCGCCAAAGGGGGCATTGAACTGGCCGCGGTTGTTAAGCCGGTACAATCCATTATAACAGGTGCGGTTCAGGAAAATCGTGCGCGCGGCCCGCTCTACGCGCGGCCGCTGCTGGAAGTCAGGGCGCCGGTCCCATCCGCGGATCTCGTAAAAGAACTCTCGATCACTAAAATGAGGGCGCAACTTGAGCAAAAGCTCGATCAGATCTTCAACCTCGTCGCGCACGGCCTCGTAACAGGCGATCAACTCGGGGTTGGAGTCGCTCAGCACCGCCGAATGGCGCAGCCGGCCACTGTTCCACAGGTGAAAGAAGAGCGCCCCGCCGCCGACAAACGGTTCATGGTAGCGCTGGAACTGCGCGGGCAAACGCAGGGTCAACTCCGGTAAGAGCTGGCCCTTTCCGCCAGCCCACTTCAAGAATGGACGCGCAGGCACCGTAAGCTCCCCGTGCCCCGGGCCGGCATACCATCACGCCAGCCTGAGCAACAAGCGATACTGAAGCAGGATTATAGCATATGACGCTCGCCTATCGGTCACGCCAGGAAAGCGCCACGGAGAGGCTAACCGAACATGCAGCGCATCCCGTAGTTCTCTGAGAGGGCCTTGCTCTTCCGGTCCCTACCGAAGGTTTTATACTAGCAGGCGCTCGCGCCGGCGCCAGTTGCCGGAGGGGCGCAGGGAGTGCGACTGGGGCCTGACGACCCTCATCAGCGGCAGGAGCGTGCGGAAACCCGCGTTTCCCACGTGTGGGCTACATCGGTTGTCGCAAACCGACGTGTTCCAGGGCCAGGCTGCGCACCACCGCGACGATCAGGCGATGTTCTTCGACCTTGATGCGTTCGTGAAGCGTTTCGGGGGTGTCGCCAGGCAGCACCGGCACCTCGGCGCGCGCCAGGACCGGGCCGTCGTCCACCCGCGGGGTAACGCGGTGGATGGTGCAGCCGGTGATAGGCAGACCCCGTTCCAGGGCCTCGGCAACTACGTGGGCGCCCCGTAGCGCGGGGATGACCAGCCCCGTGCTGGTCACGTAGGTGTCGCCGCCGTCATCGGGGAGCAGGGCGGGGTGCTGGTTGATCACCCGGTTGGGAAAGCGATCCAGGAAGGCGGGGGAGAGAATGCGCATGAAACCTGCAAGCACCACCAGGTCAGGCGCGAAGGCCGCCACCACGTCGGCGAGGCGTCGTTCCCACGCCGTGCGCACGGCGGCGCGATCAGCGCCTCGGGGCGTGGCGGGCAGCGGCACGTACGCAGCGGCAACCCGGCGGGCCAGGGCGCGCTGCAGGCCGAAGGCGTCGGCGCGATCGCTGACGACAAGCACTACCTCGGCTTCAAGCGCCCCGGCGGCCTCGGCATCTAGCAATGCCTGGAGATTGGAGCCGGAGCCGCTCAGCAGCACGGCAACCCGATACATTGTTGCACCTTGCCCGATGGGGACTTCAGAACCTGTATGTATTCCGATCACCGCAGAACACGCAGAGGAGCGTAGAGTTTTTTGACGCCCTTCACGTCTCTCCGCGCCATCTACGGTGTGAACGTGTTCGGCAGATGTAAACACTATCGAGAATCTGTTAGTCTAACAAGCTGGCGGTGATCGATGGTTGGTGAGGACTTCGCCGTTACACGCCCCGACCAGAACAGCCCCCCTCACCCGCTCTCCTTGCCAATGTCTCTGCGGAAATATTTGCCTTCAAAGGCCACCCGCTCGGCGACCTCGTAAGCGCGCGCTCGCGCCCGCGCCAGAGTTGCGCCGAGTCCGGTGACGCCGATGACGCGCCCTCCGGCGGTGCAAAGGCCGGCAGGGCCGATGGCCGTGCCTGCGTGGAAGATCAGCACCTGATCGTCATCTATGGCTTCGACCCCGCGGATCGGGTCGCCCACGCGGGGCTTGCCCGGGTAGCCCTGGGCGCAGAGCACCACGCAGACGGCATAGCCCTTGCGCTTGCGGAGCTTCTCGGGATGGAGCTGGCCCACGGCGCAGTCATAGAAGACTTCCAGCACATCGCCTTCGAGCAGAGGCAGGATCGCCTGCGCTTCCGGGTCGCCAAAACGGGCGTTGAACTCCAGGATCTTCGGTCCGTCACGGGTCAGGATGACTCCGGCGTAGAGCAGCCCCCGAAAGGGCGTGCCACGAGCGGCCAGTTCATCCACCACCGGTTGCATGCAGGTGGTGACAATCCGGTCAAGCATGGCGGGGGTCACCTCATCCACTGGAGCGATCACGCCCATGCCGCCGGTGTTGGGGCCGGTGTCGCCCTCGCCAAACCGCTTGTGGTCGCGAGCGGTGGGTAACACCAGGAGGTGTTCGCCATCGCAAAGGGCGTGGACCGAGAGTTCGCGCCCTTCGAGCCGTTCTTCGAGCAGCAGGCGTCTGCCGGCGCGGGTAGCGGAGAGACGCGCGATCGCCGCAATGGCGCCTTCAACATCGTCGGGCACCACCACACCTTTGCCAAGCGCCAGGCCATCGGCCTTCACCACCCAGGGCTTCCCGCTCTGTTGCACAAAGGCTGTAGCCTCGACTGGAGAGTCGAAGATCATCGCCTGCGCCGTCGGTACGCCTCTGGCCGCCATAATCTCCTTGGCAAACGATTTACTGCTTTCAATGCGCGCCGCTGCCGCGGTCGGCCCAAAAGCGGGGATGCCTGCCGCCTTGAAGGCGTCAACGATACCGTCCGCGAGGGGATTATCCGGGCCGACGACTACCAAATCAATCGCTTCACGCTGCGCTAGATCCACAATCGCGTCAAAATCGCTCAGGGGAAAGGGGACGTTCTGGCCGTACTGCCCGGTGCCGGTGTTGCCGGGGACGCTGAGGAGCCGGGTAAAATGGGGGGACTGGGCCATTTTCCATGCGAGGGCGTGCTCGCGGCCGCCAGAGCCGATCAGCAGAACGTTCATAGTGCTGTCGCAAAAGGTTGGAGATATGCCGCCGGGAAAAGTATAACACACTCGGCTAACCTTCCCTGCTTCATCCTTGACCAGATCGGCTGGCCAGGTTACTCTTGTCGCCGGGACTGGTTCAGTGCGATGGCCCCCCCTGACATGGATTGCTGTGAAGGGCACATACATTCTGGTGTTGCAACTGGATCGCCCAGCGCCCGGCTTGCGGATCGGCAAACTGGGTGTGTTTGACTTCGCCCCCGGGTTGTACCTGTACGTAGGCAGCGCCTTCGGCGCTGGCGGGCTGGCAGGGCGTCTGGCCCATCACCGGCGCATCGAGAAACCTCGCCCCCACTGGCACATTGATTATCTACGCCCCGTGGCGCGCCTGCGCGAAGCCTGGACGGTGGGCGGCCCTGAGCGTTTTGAATGTCGCTGGTGCCGCGCCCTGGCCGCCATGCCGGCGTTGAGCATACCAGCGCCAGGCTTTGGCGCGCGCGATAGCGGTTGCCGTTCCCACCTCTTTTATTCGCCTCACCTCCTCCGCTGCCAGGTGCTGACTTCCATTATCCTGGAGCCGGCCCTTCAGGAGCAGAGGTTCCATCTGCGGATCGAGGTCCATGCCTTTGATGAGTGACGGCAGACCCGGGCGGCCCTGCCACCGATGTCCAGGTGAAGGGAAACCGAGACTCCATCGACAACTACCGGGCGTATGCCCTGGGTGCAACCCTGAGGGTGGCGCCCACCTGGGTTCCCCAAGAACCCGGTCAGAAGGAAACCAGATGCCCCCTTCGCCCCCCCATGGCTATTGACAAGGAAGAGTCGCCCGCGTATAGTGCAAAAGCATTGCAACACACCTGGCGCGGCCGGCAGCCGCTACCGGGTGGCAGGCTCCGGGAGGGCAATGCCTTTCCAGGGCGAGTATTTGCTTTTTCTAGAGGTGTCGAGGCAAGAAGGTAGTTGCCCCGGCGCCTCGCAGGTGCCAGACACCGCTGTTCGCAAGAGATGAGTGGGCCGAGGAGCGCAAACCTTCCTCTGCCCGTAAGCAAAAACGTATGGGAGACAAAGTCGTTATTGTTGAGTCGCCGGCAAAAGCGAAGACCATCCAGAAGTATCTTGGCCGCGGGTTTCGCGTGACCTCCAGTATGGGGCACGTGCGCGATCTGCCCAAGAATGAACTTTCGATTGATATTGAGCACGACTTTCAGCCAGTCTACGAGATTACCAAGGCCAAGGTGGTCAGTGAACTGCGGCAGGCAATCAAGAACGCCGACGCGGTCTATCTGGCGACCGACCCGGATCGCGAAGGTGAGGCCATTGCCTGGCACATCACCGAGGCGGTGAAGGTTCCGCCACGCACCCCCGTACACCGGGTGGTGTTCCAGGAGATTACCCGCAATGCCGTAGAGCAGGCGATTGCCAATCCTCGCAGCATTGACAAGAACCTGGTAGACGCGCAGCAGGCTCGCCGGGTGCTTGACCGGCTGGTGGGCTACCAGCTCAGCCCGTTGTTGTGGGACAAAGTCAAACGCGGGCTGTCGGCCGGCCGCGTGCAGTCGGTGGCGGTGCGCCTGATCGTTGAACGCGAACGAGAAATTGAGGCGTTCGTTCCGGTCGAGTACTGGAGCATCGAGGCCGATCTGCTCAAGAGCGAGGCCTCCGAATCTCCTGCGCGCGACATGTTCCGCGCTGCCCTGGTAGAGCGCGATGGCAAGCGCCTGGAGAAGTTCGCGATACAGAACGAGGAGCAGGCCCGCGCAATTGTGGCCGACCTGGAGGGCGCGCGCTACACAGTGCGCAAGGTTACGCGCAAAGACAAGCGTCGCAGTCCGGCGCCGCCCTTCATCACCAGCACGCTCCAGCAGGAGGCCGGACGCAAGCTGGGCTTCAGCGCCAAGAAGACGATGACCCTGGCGCAGCGGCTCTACGAGGGCGTAGACGTGGGTGACGACGAGGGACCGGTCGGCCTGATCACGTACATGCGCACCGATAGCACCAACGTGGCCGCCGAGGCCCAGGCCGAGGCGCGCCGGGTGATCGCCGCGCGCTATGGTGCGGCCTACTTGCCCGAGAAGCCGCCCATCTACCGCTCCAGGGCCAAAGGCGCCCAGGAAGCCCATGAGGCCATTCGCCCGACCAGTTGCGCCCGCTTCCCCGAAACGCTGAGCAATCGCCTGGATCGCGACCTGGCACGTCTCTACGAATTGATCTGGAAGCGCTTCGTCGCCTCGCAAATGGCGCCCGCAGTGTTCGACAGCACCATAGTCGATATTGACGCCTGGACCGTTGGCAGCCAGGCAGCCGCCAGCGCGCCCTACCTCTTCCGCGCTACCGGCAGCGTCCTGAAGTTCCCCGGTTTTCTCGCTATTTATAACGTCAGTCTTGACGAGGGTGAGGAAGACGAAGATAGCGAGCGTCGTCTGCCGCCCCTGGCCGAGGGCGAGCGCCTCACGCTGGTGCAACTGCTGCCCGTTCAGCACTTTACCGAACCGCCGCCTCGCTTTACGGAGGCCAGTCTGGTCAAGGAACTGGAGGCCCTGGGCATTGGCCGCCCTTCCACCTACGCCTCAATCATCTCGACGATCCAGGAGCGCGAGTACGTCGAACTGGTGGAGAAGAAGCTCGTTCCCACCACCCTGGGGCGAGTGGTGACCGACTTGCTGGTCGAGCATTTCCCGAAGATTGTGGATTACGACTTCACCTCGGCCCTCGAACAGCAACTTGATGACATCGCCGAGGGATCGAAGCAGTGGGTGCCGGTGTTGCGGGCTTTCTACGATCCCTTCCAGCAAACCCTCGACGAGGCCCGCCGTGAGATGCGCAACCTCAAACGGGAAGAGATTGTCACCGACCTGCTGTGCCCGAAGTGCGGCCAGGGCTTCCTGGCGATCAAGTTCGGACGCAATGGCGAGTTTCTGGCCTGCACTCGTTATAGCAAAGAGGGCGGCCCAGAATCGTGTGATTTTACCAGTGACTTCCATCGCGATAGCGAAGGCAAGATCGTTATTGATAAAGCCTCCGCTCCTGAGACCAGCGACGTCATCTGCAACGTCTGCGGGCGGCCCATGGTAATCAAGAAGAGTCGCTTTGGCCCTTTCCTGGGCTGCTCGGGCTACCCGGAGTGCAACAATACGCGGCGGATCGGCAAGGACGGCAAGCCGGCGCCGCTTCCTGAGCCGACCGGCGTGCCCTGTCCGAAGTGTCACGAGGGCGAGTTGCTGCGGCGTCGCGGCAAGTTCGGGCGACCGTTCTTCGGCTGCTCGCGCTATCCGAAGTGCGACTATCTGACCAACAGCCTGGAGGAACTGGCCCCGGCGGCCGAGACCGCCGCGGCTGCGCCCGCAGTGGTCGAGGGCGGCAAAAAAGCGGCCCGCAAGGACGCGACCGAAGCCGAGGTCGCCCCCTCGCCAGCGCCCAGAAAACGCGCTCCTCGCAAGAGCGCGTGAGGCGCTCCGGCGTAAGTACAGACTCCGCCTGGGAGGGTCCGGGAGAGCTGCGCTCTCCCGGACCCTGTCCTGTCATTCCTGCTGCCGCGCGGCGCAACCGCGCAGATGCCTGAGGTGAACACCGGCTCCGCATGGGAGCGTCTGGGAGGACATAGCCGTCCCGGGAACGAAGACCTGCTCTTTTGCTGTACAGAGCAACCGTACAGACGTCTAGCGCCAGCGGAACAGCGCCAGAACGATAGTCGCAATCAGCACGTAGGGCGCCAGCGCACCGCCGCCAAAGCTCCGGGCCGTCACCGTGGGGGCGGCGCTGTCGGCGGGCGGCGCCGGATACGGCCCTACCGCCTCGGTGGGACGCGGCAACTCCGGAACCTCAACGGTTCCAGGGGGTCCAGGTGGAATAGACGTCGGGGCCTGTGAGGGGACCTCGGTGGCGGGCGGCGCAGTCGTTGGCCCGACCGTGCCACGCTCCTCCGTCGGAGACGGCGCCGTTGTCGGCCCGACCGTGCCGGTCTCCGTTGTGGCGGGCGGCGCCGTTGGCGGCTCGACCGTGCCGGTCTCCGTCGCGGCGGGCGGGGTTAGCGCCGGAGTGCCGCTGGCTGGGGGCGCCGGCGGCGCCGTTGGCGGGGCGGTGGGAGAGGGCGGCTCTGTCGGCGCGGCGGTAGGAGAGGGCAGAGCGCTGGTTGCGGTTGCGGTCGGCGCGAGAGTTGCCGTCGCCGATGGCGTGGCCGACGGCGGCGTTACGCTGGTCGTTGCAGTAGGTAGCGTCAATTCCTCGGCCCGTTTGACCCCCGCTCCGCTCAATGACATCGCAGTAGGGGTAATGGGGTCGCAAGGACCTATCCGAACCGGGGCGTCGTTCGTAACCGGCGGATAGGCCGTGCCGTTGACCGTCACCTGGTAGCTCGGATTAGGAACGGTGCGGCATTGGGGCGGATCGCCGAGTGGCAGAATGATATACACGGTAATTGTAATGCTTCCGCCCGGAGGCAGGGCGCCGTTCCAGGTGAGCGTCTGGGCGCTGGCGTTGTACACGACGGTAGCAGGGTTGACCACAGGTGTGCCGAAGGTGTCAGCCGGCAATCTATCCACGAATTCCACTGCTACCGTCTGACCTGACCGATTCGTGATGACAATGATCCAGGTTAATCCATCGTAATCGGGCAGCGGTTCATTGGGTCGCGCCTGCGCACCCGATTTGCTGACCGTCACCAGATTATCCGGCGTCGAGGTCGGCGTGCTGGTCGGGGTCGGCGTATTGGTGGCCGTCGGCGTGCTGGTCGGGGTCGGCGTATTGGTGGCCGTCGGCGGCACGGGCGTGTTCGTCGCCGTCGGCGGCGCCGGCGTGTTCGTCGCCGTCGGCGGCACGGGCGTGTTTGTCGCCGTCGGCGGCGCCGGCGTCGCCGTGGAGGTGCTGGTAGCGGTAGGCGGCACGGGGGTGGCCGTGCGCGTGCTCGTCGCCGTCGGCGGCGCCGGCGTACTCGTCGCCGTCGGCGGCGCCGGCACTGGGGTGAGCCCAATGATAGCCGTCGCCGACGGCGTGGGCGTGTTCGGGCGAGGAGTGCTGGTTCGCGTAGGCGCCGGGGTCGTGGTGGGCAGGTTGGTCGCCGGGGGTACGGATGGCGCTATCACTGGCGGCAGGGTGGCGGTCGGCGTGGATGGCGCCGGAACAGGCGTGGCAGTGGCAGTTGGCTGAATAATGATGACCACCAGCGTCGGTGTGGGGCTGGGAGCGCGCTCACCGCCGGGCGTGCTGCTGGGCGTGGTGGTAGGTGTACCGGTCACCGTTGCGCCCGTATCAGGCGTGGCGGTTACGCCCGGAATAATCACCAGCGTTGTTGGGGAGGGCGAGGGTGAGGCGCCTCCGGCAACGGCGGTGACAGAGGGGGGCGAAGTAACAGTGGGACGCGGCGTTGGCGGGACGGTCGGCGTCGGAGTGGGAGGAACGATGGAAGCCACCGGAGGGTCAACCTCAACCAGGGGAACAATCGTAACGGCCGCCGAGATGCCAACGGGCGTCTGAGCGCGGCGAGCCACTTCAGTGGCTTGCAGGTCCCTAATCGCAGGATCAACTGCTGCGAAGCTAACGCCTGACGGAAAAGGGCGGTAGAAGCCGAACCCCGACGTCGCCCCCACGTCCTTGAAAGGATCGTGATCAGGCATAATCAAGCGCAGGGCCACTTCAGCAATGCAGCCTATCGGCAGCAAGGCCAGCAAAAGGGCGAGCAGCACGAGTCCAGCAAGGCTGTCAGGGCGACGACGTTGACTCGTTGGATTGGGCAACGGCGAGGGTTTGTTCATTGGCCTGCTGCAAGGTGACGCTGAAGGTGCTACCACGTCCAGGCGCGCTGTCGACACGCACCGTACCGCCCTGACGCTCGATCAACTGCCGTGTAATCGCTAGTCCGAGGCCGCCGCCTCGCTGGCTCGAACTATTGCCCTCAATACGCTGAAAGCGCGAGAACAGCCGGGGCAACATCGCCGTCGGTATGCCCTGGCCAGTATCAATGACATCAATCTGCACCTGCCCGTGGAGCGGAAAGGCTCTGATGGTCACGCCGCCCGCATCGGTGTAACGACGAGCGTTGTCGAGCAGGTAACCGAGCGCGCGCTGGAGCTGCTCACGATCAGCGAGCACAGGAGGCAGATCAGGCGGGATCTCCACCGTAACGCTGAGATGTTTGGCCTCGAAAGCTGGGAGCAGTGGCGCCAGAGCGCGGTTAAGCACACTATCGAGATCCAGGGGCTGGAGATCGGTGCGCAGCCGCCCGGACTCGATATCGGCAATCAAAATGGCGTTATTGACCATATCGGTCATATCCATTGCCCGCAGGCGCACCTGTTCGAGCAGTTCGGCCTGTTCAGGCGTGGGCGGTTCGCCGCCGGTACCGCGCAGGAGCAACTCGGTAAAGCCACGGATCACCGTCAGCGGGGTGCGCAGTTCATGAGAGATGGTCGCAATGAAATCAGTCTTGGCCTTATCAATTGCCACGGCCTCGGTAACATCGTGCAGCACGATGACCTCGCCAGCGATGCACCCTTCGTCGGCGAGCAGCGGCGAGCGGGTGAGCGTCAGAAAGCGGCGGCCCAGGCGGAACTGAGGGTCGCTGCGACCAAACACTTCACGCGACTGCGGCGCCGGTTCGAGGGGCAAGTCATCGAAGCGCGGGCGCGTCTCGCGCCAGTCGGTCAGGCCCAGCATTTCTTCGGCAGCGCGATTCAGTTGAATGATCCGCCCCAGTTCATCGCAGACGACCACACCGTCGCCGATCGAGGCCAGAATGGCCTGGCGTTGTTTGGCATCCTGCTGTACCTGATTGTAGAGCAACGCATTAGCGAGCACGGCGCTGGCCATGTTTGCCACCACCGCCAGGTGTTGCCGGGTCGACTCATCGAAAGCCTCAGGCTCGGCGTGAACCATCAGCAGCGCTCCGGCGAGCTGGCGTTGCCGGAAAATCGGCATCCAGCAGGCCGTTTGCAACCCGGCGTGGGCCAGGCCAGTTGCCTGAGCGACTTCGGAATCGACGGGCAGCAGGCGCACTTCTTGGGTCTCGAAGTTGCTCAATGCCGCAACACTGGAAGGTGGAATTAACTGACGGGAGAGGGCGCGCAGGTTATCCGGCGCCGCGGGGCGAGCGCGATAGCCAAACCCCTCACGCGTTGCCAGCAGGGCGATGGCTTCCGTGCCTGGCACGAACGCGTCAGCCGCCTCTGAGGCGACCGTCAGCACCTGGTCAATATCAATGGTGCGGTTCAGTTCACGGCTGGTCACATACAAGCGCAGCAGGTGCTCGGTCATCTGGTTAAAGGCCAGGGCCAGCCTGCCAAGCTCATTTGGTTCCGTGACCGTACTGCGCCGCTCCAGATCGCCCGCGGTGACCGCCTCCGCCGTCTCAACCAGGTTGTGCAGGGGGCGGGTAATGCGACGCGCCACCACCACGCCAACGATCACTGTGGCCAGCGCGAGCGCGGCGGTAATGCCAAGCACGGCGGAACGGCTCGAAGACCAGGCGCTCACCACGAAATCGGTGGAAAGGCCAACGGAGAAGTAGCCCGACTGCACCCCGCGAATCATCAACGGCGCGTAGAGTTGTTGAAACTCCCGTCCGGCCACCATGGACACGGTATTAACGGAGCAAGCGGGCGGGCGAACCGTCTCGACCGGCGAGACCAGGCGCCCCGAGAGCATGCCGATATCGAGACAGGGGTCCTCCATCTCGGAGGCGCTTGCAGGACGCGCTCTTTCCGCGCCCGCGCCAGGGGCATTCAGAGCACGCAGCTGGTTCAGCAGCCGCTCGCTCATATCAAGCGAGGCGAGATCCACGCCAGCGACGGTTGTAGCATAGGCGATGCCTCTGACGTCATAAATCGTGCTGATGGCAGACTGGCTGCGCTGCTGCAAATCGGCAAGGAGGGCATCAATGCGCTGGGCGACGAGCAATCCACCAACCAGCAGTTCGTTCTCTCCAGTGCGGCTACTTACATACACCGGCGCAACTGTAAAGAAGTGTAGATGATCCTTCCCTTCCCCGTCGCGGAAAGAGACCAGACCGCTGAACTTATCACCGAGTTCATCGGTGCCGGGTATAGGCGTGCTCTCGCCGCGCAGCACACTCTCGACCAGCGGGATGCCAGCCAGATTAGTGCCTAGATAACGGATAGGGGCGCCGCTATCATCGGGACCGCGTTCCCAATCCACCAGGGCCAGACCCTGGGGATCAAAGACAATCAAGCGATCCGGCTTGACATTGTCATTCACCTGAGCGAGCTGCCACAACCCCTCAAGGGTCTGTTCGAGGCCCCTGACGTTGCGGTCACGCATGGCCTGTGGGACAGCGGGAGCACCGGTCTCAGCATTCGGCGCGGTGAAGATAATCTGGGAGAGGAAGGTAAGATTGCCGATCTCGCGCTGGGCGAAGGACTCAGAGAAGTTGCGCGCCACCTGACCGAGTTGATTATTGAAGCGTTCCTGCCAGCTATCGGCCACCAGGGTAATGGCGATAAACGAGCCGACAAGCATCACCAGGATCATCAGCGCCAGGTACGGACCGATGACGGTGTACTTGAGTTGCGAGCGGTAGGTATTGAGAAACTGCCGCATCGTCGTGACTCGTGTGAAAGCCTGGCGTGACCAGTCGTACAAGATGCAGCGCAGCTACGCCCATCAGGAGCGAACCGCTTGAAGATTAAGAAGGCAAGACCCGACTCTTAGAGAAACTTTCTTATTGACTTCACAGCATTGTACAGCAGCATTCAATGCCTTCCCGCGACAGGACTCAGAAGGGCTTCTGCATTTTTTACACTATGTAGCAATCTCGAAGGACGGTTTTATTATAAAACATTGGTGACTAGACAATCACACATCGTGTATGACATTTTTTTAAGACGCCACGGTGCACATCATCTGGCCACAACAGGGCAGCATTGTCAGCGAGCGGCATATTGCTATGACCGGCTTCGCGTCCCGACATTCCAGCTTGCCGATTGCTCCGGGCGTTCACCTGTCTGGGAGAGGCAATCAATGAACCCGTCAAGCGACTTTGAAACATACTGTCCCAGCCGGCCAGGCCACGACGCCTGGATGGCATTAAGGCGAACCGCTGGCATCATCTGGCAAGGGATCAAGCGTCAGCGGCAATGCCAGAGCGAAGGTGCTGCCCTGGCCCTCAATGCTTTCCAGCCAGATCCGACCGCCGTGCGACTCGACCGCCAGTTTACAGAAGGTCAACCCCAGGCCGGTACCCTGGGTTTTGCGCCCGCTATGGGCCTGGCCGAACTTCTCGAAGATGCGTTCGTGGTACTGAGCGGGAATGCCCGGACCTTCGTCGCGCACCCAGAAGACGAGCCAGTCGCCAGGGGCGAGGGCCGGCATACTAACGGGCAGTTCGGCCTCCACCTGGCCCTCGGCGCCGACCCGCGCTAGCGCCGCTCCCAGGATAACCGTACCACCGGTCGGCGAAAACTTGATCGCGTTATCAAGCAAGTTCTGCAGCACGCGCACGATTGTATCGCGATCAGCCTCGACTGGCGGCAACTCCGCGGCCAGTTCCTGTGCCAGATTGACCCTCTGCCCCTGCGCGGAGACCTTGAGGCGATCCAGCGTCTGGTCCACCAGTTCGTAGGGCGAGAGCGGTTGCCGGTCAAGTTGTATGCGGCCCTGTTCCATCCTGGCGATATCCAGGAGGGTGTTGACCATCTCCAGCATCGTCTGGCTGCCCTGATAGGCGATGCCGAGCAACTCCTGTTGTTGCGGAGTAACCGGACCGCCCAGGCCGCGGCGGACCATCGAGATGCCGTTCATAATCGAGGTCAGGGGCGCGCGCAGATCGTGGACCAGCATGCCGGTATAATCCTCGCGCAGTTGGGCGAGTTCGCGCTCCTTCGAGATATCCTGAAACAGTGCCAGGCGACCGATTACGGCGCCGCTGGTCTCGTGGACCGGCAGTGTGTAATGGCGGATGAAGCGCCGGGGCGGGCCGCTGAACTCCAGTTCGACGACCGCCTCGGCACGGTCGCCGTCATTCAGCCACGATGGGCGTTCCACCGCCGTAGCCCGAGCGTTCAGTTCGGCCAGCACGGTGTCAAGAGGGCGGCCGATGAGGGCCTCGCGGCGGGTTTGCAGCAGCCGGGCCGCGGTAGGGTTAGCGGTCACAATTAAACCGCGCATATCGGCCATCAGGATGCCATCATTGGTGGAATTAAGAATCGCCTCGAAGCGGTCGCGAACGGTCGTCACTGTCTGGAAGAGTCGCGCGTTTTCGATTGCCACGCCGATCGTGGCCGCCATACGCGCCAGACGCTGAGCTTCCTCTTCGGTGAACAGCCCTTCAATCTTGTTGAGCAATTCGATGACGCCGATGGTGCGTCCCTTAACCACTATCGGCACACAGAGGATGTTCCGCACCGCAAAGCCGACCGAGTCGCTCACATTCCGCAGGAACCGCGGGTCACTGGCGACATCGTGGACGATCTCATAGCGCTGCGACTCAGCCACGCTCCAGACGATCCCCTGACCGCGGGGGATGCGCACGCCGAACAACTTCTCCTCGCCGGCCTCCAGGGTCATCACAAAGACAAGTTCATCCGTCTCTTCATCGAGCATGAGGAGCGAGCCGGCCTCCACGCGAAAATACTCGTTGAGCTTTTCCATCACCAGATGGTAGACCTCACGCGTATTAAGCGACGAAGCGACGGCGGCGGCGATATCATTCAGGGTTTCCAGTTCGGCGGTGCGGCGCTGCGCCTTCTCGGTAATGCGAAAGGCGGTGATTGCGGCGGCTATCTGCCCGGCCAGCAAGCGCACGTAGCCGATCTCGTCGTCGGAGAAATGGCGCGGCGCCTCCGCACTGGCAAAGATCAGCACCCCGATGCAGGCATCCTGGGCCACTAACGGGAGCAGCAGCAGTGATCGAATGCGCCCCGCACTGATCAGTGCGGCAACCCCGGAGAGGTTGGGATTGGTGACGAGCTGGGTGAGTTCGGCGACATCGCTAATCTGCATCGGTTGCCGGTTAAGGACCACCTGGCGCATCACAGTGGTTTCGGCGAGGGGGAAAGGCGGCGGCAGGCGCACCTGGGGCGGATAGGTATTGACGAGTTGGGCCAGGCGACCATCCTCGCTCAGGAGCACCACGCCGCTATTGTGCAGACTGAAGAGGTGCGCGAACTCGTTGAGACTGAGGAAGAGCAGTTCGTCAAGACTGGTAGCCGTTTCTATCGCCCCGGCGATGCGCAGCAGAGCTCCATTACGCAATTCGAGCAGGGACTGATCGGTTATCCGGTGCTCGTGATCGGTCATGCGCTTGCTTTCGTGTGAGCGGCGGTCGTAGAAGCAGGACACCCGCGAGCGTCAGCGGCTTTCCGAACACTTATGGCTCTGACGGCCTGGCACCGCACAGGACAACGCAAAGCTACGCCTGGAACGGCGCTGATATTCATCGTATTATAACGACACTCGCCTGCAAGAGCAAACAGAGCGCCGGGGTGCATGTGCAGATCTCCTGCAGAGGGCGCAGAGGATGCGCCTTTTGAAACCCTTTGCGCCCGGTTAGCCAACACGCGAACACTCCTCATAGAGCGCCTCGTGCTGGACGGCGATGGCGCTCCAGGAGAAGCGAGCAGCGAGCGCGCGACCGGCGGCGGCAAGCCGTGCGCGGGCGGCGGCATCGGCGGCCAGGGCTGCCATTGCCGCAGCAAGGGCAGCCGGGTCGTCTGGCGGGGCCAGAAGCGCCGCCGGACGCAGAGCCTCCAGGGTGGCCGCATCGGCGGGTGTGGTGCTGACCACCGGGCAGCCATGGGCCAGGGCGGCGAGCAGGCTCCCCCGACGAAATGAGGCTCCATCGCGGAAGGGCAAGACAACCAGATCGGCGGCCAGCAACCACGCCGAGACCTCTTCGTCTGGCAGGTGGCCGGTCTCCGTTACGCGGGAGGCCAGCCCCAGACGCGCTGCCAGGGCGCGCACCGCCTCGGCGTGGGCCACGTCCTGGGGTGCAGTGGCGGCGCCGCCGATGATAATCAGTCGCCAGAAGGGATCAAGGCGGGCCAGGGCCTCGAGGAGAACGTCGGCGCCTTTGCTGGGGGCCAGCAACCCGAAGTAGGCGACCAGCCGATCGGCGGCTCCGAGACCCAGTCGCGCTCGCCAGGCAGCCCGCTCGAAGCCCTCTGGCGGCGCAACAGGGATGTTCGAGCCGATGGGGATCATCCGGGACTCCACCCCCGCCTCTCTGAGGAGCGCCGCGTCGGCCGCCGTAGTCGTAATTGCCACATCGGCGTCGCGGGCCAGGCGCCAGTTGACCCAGCG
Organism: Chloroflexaceae bacterium; assembly: GCA_025057155.1. Classification (NCBI taxonomy): domain Bacteria; kingdom Bacillati; phylum Chloroflexota; class Chloroflexia; order Chloroflexales; family Chloroflexaceae; species Chloroflexaceae bacterium. The sequence continues at coordinate 261,394 of JANWYD010000002.1, read as the reverse complement.
ACGCAGCGGCCCGGCTTTGGGGAAGAGATAGGGCGCCAGCAGATCGTGAAACGTGACGGCGATCCGTGGGCGCCCGGGCAGGGCGCGCAGGCGCCACGGCAACAGATTGATACCCGGACGCATGGCATAGGCCCCGGTTTGATACTGGATGTGCAGCCAATGGGGCCGCAGGTGATCGAGCACGCCAATCAGGGCCGGCCAGCACCGCGGCGACCAGTCGAGATCAGTAGAGGAGCGCCAGGGCAGGGGCGCCGTCAGGTCACCATTGCGATACGCGCGCAGGCGCCGATCCTGAATGGTCAGCACTGTAACGACATGACCGCGCTGGACCAGAGACCCGGCCAGACGGCGGGTATAGTCGCCGACGCCGCCAGGTTGGGGCGGGTATTCGCCACTCACAAGGGCGATGCGCATTCGAGATGGATCGTCAACGGCAGAGCCTTGCCAGAAAACCGGTTGTTCCGGATTATTTCAACTTTGTCTTCCAATCAGGCTTTCAGCCAGGGCGCGCAGGCGAGCGCGGGCTGCAGCCGCTTCGGGCGCCTCGCCGGGGCCGAGGCGGTCGAGCGCGGCAACGGCGGCGGCATGGTGCTGGGCGGCCACCGTGGCGCAGTAGGCGCGTGAACCGGCGGCGTCGAGAATCGCCAGAGCGGCATTCACAGCCTGCTCATCCAGCTCCGGCCGGGCGTAGAGGGACGCCAGAGTGTCCCGATCGGCGCTGGTGGCCAGGGCGTGCACCACCGGGAGGCTGACCTTGCGCCGGTAGAGATCGGCGGCAGCCGGTTTGCCGGTCACTTCGGGCAGGCCCCAGATGCCGAGGAGATCATCCTCGATCTGGAAGGCCAGGCCCATGCTGCGGCCAAAATCGGCCAGAGTCGCCGCCGTGTCAGGCGCAGCGCCGGCAACCAGGGCCCCCAGTTCGCAGGCCCCGGCGATCAGCGCCGCGGTCTTGCGACCGATCATCGCCAGGTAATCCTCCGGCGTGATCGTCAGATCGCCCTCATAGCTCAGATCGAGGTACTGACCCTCGCAGACCTGCAGAATGATCTCGTCGAAGCGGCGCAGCACACGCAGCGCGCGCTCGGCGGGCACACCCGCATCGGCCAGGCGATGGATGGCCAGATGAGCGATCACGAACATGCCATCGCCCACGTTAATCCCCTGGGCCACACCCCAGAGCGACCAGACGGTGGGCCGTCCGCGCCGGGTCGCGCTGTTATCTTCGATGTCATCGTGGATCAGAGTAAAGTCGTGGAGCAACTGCACCCCTGCGGCCAGGGGCAAGGCCTGCTGCGGGTCGCCGCCGGCTGCCTGGCAGGCCAGCAACACCAACCGGGGACGGATGAGTTTGCCAGGATCGGCGGTCGCAGGTTGCAGACGTTCATCGCGCCAGCCCAGGTGGTACTCCTGCATGTGGTAGAAGCGCGCCACGCGCGCTTCTACTGCTGGAAACGCTTCGCCCATCGCCTGCCGGATCAGTCGCGCGCTATCAGAGAGTGTCATCGGCGTATCACCTAAAAGCGCTTACAAATACCGTTATACATAGTACGACGTTCCATAGTTTCTTCGCTCCTTAGAGCCAGAAAGAACGCCTGACTCTCGCTGCAACTGTCACCGCAGTGTAATCTGAAGACATTGCCGCACGCCGGGTGTAACTAGTACACTCCTGCATATGTAAGGCAGTAGGAGCAGGGCCAACGTCCAACCCGACGACGCCGTTGCCCCGGCAGCGCCAGCCTTCAGCCGCAGCCCACAACGTAACGAAGGAGTGCTCATGATGCCGCTCAACCTGCGTTTTCGGTTTAGCCCTGCCAAGGATGGCCTGGTCAAGGTGCTTGGCCCGTTGGAAACGGAGATTATGCAGATTCTCTGGCAGAGCGAACGCAGCACAGTCAAGCAGGTCCACCGTCGTCTCTCGCAGCAGCGCGAGATCGCCTACACTACGGTCATGACCACGATGAGTCGCCTGGCAGAGAAGGGCGTACTCAACCGGCAGCGCGAGGGGCTTGCTTATGTCTACACGCCAGCAATTTCGGAGACCGAGTTCGTGCAACTGGTGGTGCGCCAGGTCCTGGACGGGCTGCTGGACGATTACCGCGACACGGCGATTGACTACATCGTTGAATACCTGGCGAAGAACAATCCGGCGGAGCTGCAACGCCTGCAGCAGGCCATCCGAGCCCGCACCGGCGAGGGATAGCCGGGCCGGGGTGCACCAGTCGGCTCGCCCCGAAGCCGACTCCTTTCCCCCTTTCATACACCGTGCGCGAGGGCGCGCTTCCGTTCGCGCGGTCATCTTCTTCCCTCACACTTCTTCTCCGCCTTCGGGCACGGCCCACAGGTCATAATCGGTGGTCTGCGTCACACGAACGCTTAGGAACGATCCCACCGGGACCTCACCCCAGACAAACACCTGCCCGTCAATCTCCGGCGCGTCGCGGAACGAGCGCCCGATCGCCAGGGGACGGCCGTCATCAGCAGCGCCCTGGCCCTCGATGAGCACCTGGAGGGTGCGCCCGAGCCAGCGGGCGGTACGGGCGCGTGAGATGCCCTGCTGGAGTTGCATCAGGGTGTGCCAGCGCTTTTCGATCACCTGGGGACGCACCTGGTCGGGCAGGTCGGCGGCGGGGGTGCCGGGTTCGCGCGAGTACCGAAACGCGCCAACGCGGTCAAGTTGAGCCTGCTCGAGGAAGGCGAGCAGCGCGCGAAACTCCTCCACCGTTTCGCCAGGAAAGCCGACGATGAAGGTCGAGCGCAGCGCGATGTCGGGCATCGCGGAGCGCAGGGCGTCAATCAAGGCCAGGGTGCGTTCGGTGTCGGGCGGGCGACGCATGCGGCGCAGGGCGGCTGGATGAGCGTGCTGGAGCGGCATATCCAGGTACTTCACGATCTGCGGGCGGGTCGCCATGACCTCGATCAGACGCTCAGAGACGCCGTGGGGATAGGCGTACATCAGGCGCACCCACACCTGCTCGGGGAGCGCCTGGCACAACTCGTCGAGCAGCGTGGCCAGGCCGTCTTTCAGCCCAAGATCGCGCCCGTAGTCGGTGAGGTGCTGGGCCACGAGCACAATCTCGCGCACGCCGTTGGCAACCAGTTCACGGGCCTCGCCGAGGACGGCGCTGATGGGCTTGGAGGCCATGTCGCCCTTGAAGCTGGGAATGGTGCAGAAGGCGCAGCGGAGGTTGCAACCATCGGAGATCTTGAGATAAGCCGAGGGGGTGGCGCGATTACGGCGGATGGGCATAGTGCGCCAGTCGGCGTAGCTGGCCGGCTGCGGCGGCGCAGGGGATGAATATTGCTCCGCGGCGCCGGCGGTGCTGTTTGCCTGCAAGGGGATTACGGGGCGCCGGGAAGCAAGGGGTTGCGGGTCGAGAGCGACCAGGTCGCCGATCTGCATCCAGCGCCGGGTGGAGAGCACCTCGTCAACGCCCTCGATGGCCGCCAGGAGGTCGCCGTGGGACTGGGCCATGCACCCGGCGGCAATCAGGCGCTGGCCCTCGCGCTTGCGAGCGCTTAGATCATGGAGGACGCCGAGGCTTTCCTCGCGCGCGGCGGCGATGAAGCTACAGGTATTGACGATGATCACATCGGCGTCTTCGGGCGCAGCGACGGGCGCATGCCCGGCGGCGGCGAGAAGGCTATCCATGCCCTCGCTGTCCACAGCGTTCTTGGGGCAACCCAGGGTGAGAATATGGTACTTCATAGAATTCGGCGACCTGCGCTGCGGAGGCATATAATCCGCCGCATTGCGTTACAGAATGGCAAGCAGGCGAGCGGAGCAACCAGGTTTCCACCCGGTGTCGGAGTATTTAGCGCCCCGCGGGTCGGTAAGGGGGAGACCCGCCTGCCTCTATGCATCACCGGTAATTCGTAAACTGCAAGGGAACCTCAATCTGCTGCTCTTTGCTTTTGAGAAAGCGAATCACATTTTGCAACTCGTCACGGCTCTTCGAGACGACACGCAGGCTGTCTCCCTGGATACGGGGCTGCACTTTAGGAAACTCGTCTCGGATTAGCCTGGCGAGATTTTTCGCCAGGTCGGCGTTGATGCCTTTGCGAAGAGCAACCACCTGCCGCACTCGTCCACCGCTGGTCGGTTCGACCTTTCCATAGTCGAAGATCTTGAGTGACAACTGGCGACGCAGAGCGCGCGTCTCGAGCAGATCGCGCACGCTGCGCAGCGACAATTCGCTATCGGTGGTTATCACCAGTTCGCTCTTTGCGAGTTCAAGGGTGGTCTGCGTGTCCTTCAGATCGTAGCGGGTCTGGATCTCACGCCGGGCCTGATCAACCGCGTTGACCAGTTCTTGATACTCGAAATCGGAAACAATATCAAAGCTGTGCTCAGTAGCCATAGGCGTTCCTGATGAACACTACCACGCGATCGCGTCTGGGGGGGCGGTACGGAACGGAAGTGTGCGGGGAGACACAGCCTCCCCGCACGTCTCCAGACGGTGTAGCATAAAGCAAAGAAACCCGGGATTCCCCGCCTCTGCCGAGGACGAAAATGGTCTCAATTCGGGGGCCAGTACCAGTTAACGGGTTGCCCGGCAGCCTGACCGAGGGGACCCTGCTGCAGTCCATTGACGATCACCTGCACATCGGGCGGATTACCGGCGCGGATGAACACGCGGCGCTGCGCCTCGAACACCAGTTTTTCGCCCGAGCGCATGATCCCCTCGAAGGCAGTGCTGCCATCCGTCTGCACGCGCACCCACGAGTTCTCGGTGCCGCGGCTGTTGGGAATCACAATCTCCAGCACGATAGGAGCCGATGGCGTAGCCGTCAGCTCTGGCGCCACCGGTTCCACCGGCTCGATGCCACCCCCCGCAGCAGGGGCGTCAGCCGTTGGCGGGAGCGGCGGCGCAGGTTGCACCGTGGGCGCCGCCGTTGGGGCCGCCTCGAGGGTCATCGTTGGCAGAGGCGAGGGCGGGGGCGCCACCGCTGTGGCCTCGGCTACGACACCCCCGGAGCGATCGCCAATGCGCCCGATAGCGTTCAGGGTAACATAGGCCAGGCCGACCAGGGCCATGGTCACAAAAAAGACGCCGAGGAAGCTCGGCAGGACATAGGTGCGGGTCCGGGGAGGATTGGTGGCGGGAACGATGCGAATGGGATCGGTGCCTCCCCGTTCCCGGCGATAGAGTTCTATCATCTCGTCAGGCGACAGTCCGAGATACTGCGCATAATTGCGGATGAAGCCACGTACCACGACATCGCCGGGGAGGCGCTGATAGGCGCCCTCTTCCAGGGCCGCGAGCGACGCCTGAAGGATACGGGTATCTACTGAGGCCTGAGCCAGCGAGAGCCCCTGTCGCTCCCGCGCCTGCCGAAGCCGTTCCCCTAGCTCGCTCATATACGCGCACCTTTTCTACTGCGCCGGTCAGATGCTCTGCATCAGGGCCGCCACACCGCTGCGGGACCATCACACAGCGGGGGCAAGAAGTTAAATCGCGGTTGTTGCGGCTCACCACCGCCCGACCTATTATACCAAAAGCAGAAAGTTCGATGGAGAAGCACGAACAATGGTGACACGCGAACCAATCCTGGCTGGCGGCTACGACTGGTTGGAGACGTGGCGGCGGATGTATGACCAGGAGCGCGCCCAGGGCGAGGCCGCGATGGATCCGGCTTTTGCACGCAGCGCGGATTACTGGGCCCATCGCGCCGGGCGCTTCGCGGCGGCGGTGCGGCGCCAACCGCAGCCTGACTCTTCGATGGAATGGCTTTTGCCGCAGCTTCGTCCGGATGACACGGTGCTCGACATTGGCGCGGGAACCGGGCGCTATGTGCCGCATCTGGCCCGTTGCGTGGCTCACGTCATCGCCGTGGAGCCGTCGCCCGCGATGCGCGCCCAACTGGAAGCCACGGTGAGCGAAGCAGGTCTGAGTAATGTTACGATCATCCCCAGCAACTGGCCCATGGAGGACCCGCCGGCGGTTGACGTGGCCCTCTCGGCCCACGTGGTCTATGGTGTGCGCGAGATCGGGCCGTTTCTTGAAGGGATGGACCGGGCCGCGCGCCGGCTGTGCGTGCTCTTCCTGGGGTTGCGTCATCCGACTTCGGCGCTGAAGCCGGTGTGGGAACGCGTGCACGGGCAGCCGCGCCTGTCGCTCCCGGCGGCGCTGGAGACGCTGTGCGCCTGCCATCAACTCGGACTACCGGCGCGGCTCGAGCTGGTTCCCACTGCCACGATGATGCGCTACGCCGATGCCGAGGAGGCCCTGGTGGATCTGCGCGATCGGCTGCGCCTGACGCCCGATCCCGAGCGCGACGCGCGCATCCGCGCGGCGATCGCCGAGGTGTTCGCGCCGACCGACGACGGGATGCTGGCGCCCAGGGAGCAACAACGTTACGGAGGGATCGTATGGTGGATTCCGGGAACACGAACGAGTGCAACGTTGCCATGAAAGCAAGCTACACCTTCGCTGTGGTGATGGGCTTGTTGATCGGCATCGCGGCCGTGCTCCTCGAACGGTGGGTAGGCGGGGCCGGCTGGGGGTTGCGAGTGGCGGCGCTTGCGCTCGCGGGCGCCGCTCTGTGCCTGGTGCAGTACGGATTGACGCGCTGGCCTCGCTGAGGTGAACATAGGCTCGACACGCGAGGGTCTGGGAGGGTTGAGGCCCTTCCAGATCCTCTGCGTCCCGCGGAAGTGCGAACCCCGGACGTTTATTAACCTCACCCCCATACGCGCGCAGGAACGCGCCTCTACCACGTCGCGCTGCTCACCGGCTCGCTTCACCCCCCATACGCGCGCAGGAACGCGGATCAAACCTTGTCTCCGCGTCAGCATTGTCGCTCACCCCCCATACGCGCGCAGGAACGCGCTCAGGAGGCGCACGCCGACGCCGGTGGCGCCGGGGGCGTCGTAGGACTTTGACGGCTTCTCGGCGAAGGCCGTGCCGGCGATGTCGAGGTGCACGAACGGGACATCGCCGGTGAAGGTGGCGAGGAAAGCGCCGGCGGTGATCGAGCCGGCCGGGCGGCCGCCGATATTCTTGATGTCGGCGATCTCGCTCTTGATCATCTCGCGGTATTCGTCCCACAGCGGCAGTTGCCAGACGCGCTCACCGCTCGCCTCGCCCGCGCGGCTGATCCGTTCGGCCAGGGCCTGGTCAGTGGCCATCATGCCGATCGCATGCGGCCCCAGCGCGATAACGATGGCCCCGGTCAGGGTCGAAAGCTCGACGATGGCGGCCGGATTGTAGCGCTGGGCGTAGTGCAGCGCGTCGGAGAGAACGATCCGCCCTTCGGCATCGGTATTGAGCACCTCGACGGTCTTGCCGCTGAGGGTGGTGATCACATCGTCGGGGCGATAGGCACTGCCACTGATCGCGTTCTCGACTGCTGGCGCCAGCCCGACAACGTGGAGCGGCAATTTGAGCTCGGCCACCACCTGCATCGCGCCGAAGACCGCCGCTGCGCCGGCCATATCCGCCTTCATGGTGGTCATAGCGTCTGCCGGCTTGATCGAGAGCCCGCCTGAGTCGAACGTCAGCCCTTTCCCGACGAGGCAGATCGTCGGCGTTGCCGTGGATGCCTGACCGTACTCCATCACGATGAAGCGCGGCTCGTTGGCCGAGGCCTGGCCCACGGCGATGATCCCGCCGAAGCCGCCCTCGATCAGTTGCGCCTTGTCCAGCACCGTGACATTCAGACCCAGCCGCTTGCCCAGGGCGACAGCCTCGTCAGCAAGAGCCGCCGGGGTGAGCACGTTCGGCGGCGTGTTCACCAGGTCGCGCGCGAAAATGACGCCGCGGGCGATTGTCTGGCCGGCAGCCGCGCCCGCCTGGAGCGCAGCGGCATCGGCCCCATACAGGGTGGCCCGCTCAACAGTGAAGGTCTGTTCTTCGGTAAGGTTGGTGCGGAAGCGATGGTAACGATAGGCGCCGAGTTCAAGGCCCTCAGCGATTGTCTGCCCGGCGACTTCCGCGCCAAGCGGCAGATCGCCGTTGATGCCGAGGGTGAAGGCCGCGATCTGCAACTCCTGAGCCTGGCGCACGGCGGTGGCTGCCGCCTGGCGGAGGTGATCGGCGGTGAACTTCTCAGCCTTGCCGAGGCCGATCAAGAGCAGCCGTTTTGGCCCGGCGCCCGGCACGAACAGCAGCCGGATCTGCTTTGCCCGGCCACGAAAATCGGACGGTGTGACCAGCGCGGCGATTGGCTCGGGGAGAGTGGCGTCCTCCAGGCTCATCAGGACGGCTAGTTCCGCCGGCTCGCCCAGCACATTCCCCGTCCGAATGGCGATCTCCATGAACTGCTCCTTTCCGTAGCGTTTGCGAATGCCGGCATAAGCGCACGAGGTGACGGCCTTCGAATGAATAATCCGCTCTCCGCTCCACGCCCGGCGGTTAAAACTGCGGACTGGCGGATCCGCAGCCTGCTGGCGCGGGCCAGAGCGGATGCCTTTCTCGAAGACTATAACGCGGTTCCGGGCCTCCGGGGGCGCGCGTTCGCCACTGCCAGAGAGCGTGTTCGCAAGGACGACAGGCACAATCTTTCACCGCATCGGCATACGGTCCCACTCCTGGATGCTCGCGATCACCTCGCGGGCGGAGTGGATACAGTGGATTGTTCCATCGGGCAACCTGGCGCCGCTATCGTAGTAGCCGCCCTTCCCCATATGCGTGAGCGGACCAATGGCGCGCTCGCGGTAGATGCCACGCTCGCGGGCCCGCCACCAGGGCGAGCAGCGGTTGAGCGGCCAGCGGCCAGGGAAGACGATCTGCGGCAGGATGGTTGCAACCGGGTCCTTCGTTCCATAGAGGTGGTCAACATGGGTGAAGTGGAGGATGGCGGGATCGCCGCTCATCACCCCGCCCAGGGAGACCATGCGCACGGGAGCCCCCAGGGCATTGGCGAGGAACGGCCCCGCCCCCAGGCCCATCTGCCCGCCGCCGCTCGAGCCGACGATGGTGATCGGCGCCCCGCTGCCGGCGACATAGCCATGGCGGGTGAGTTCAACCAGGATCTGCTGCGCCAGCCCCAGACCGATGATCGGGCCGTAGCGCCGGTCAGACGAGACGAGCACCTGGAAGAGGTTGCGGGCGTTAATGAACTGCTGCCAGAGCCCGCCGCGCTCGACAGCCTGGCGCCAGAACCGCCCGAGCGGCCGTTCCGGGTCATCGAGGCTCAGGCCCAGCACCGTGTAGGGCAGCACGCCATCAATAACGATACTGTCGGGCAGGTGCGCGCGCAAGTAGGCGATGAAGGGGCGCTCTTCCAGGGGCGCCTCGCCGCTGCGCGGGCTGCCCACGCCGGAGAGGAAGACGACATAGTGCTGCGCGGCGGACTTCCCGCGTTCCTGGGATTGCCGCAGGGCGCGGGCCGCGGGCTCGAGCGCGTGTTCATCGCCAAACCAGCCGGCCCACCAGCCGAGGGACTCGAACGGCGCCAGGGCGAGGCTGACAACAACGAGGGCAAGTGCGCCGATAAGCAGGAATGAGAGCATAGCCGGTATTACAGGCGCGTTGAGCCCTTGAAACCACGACCGGCGCCGCGAATGGAGGGCGCCGGTCGCATGCGAAGGCCTGATTGTGGCGGGGAGGGAGGGATTCGAACCCTCGACAGGGTCACCCCTGTAGCGGTTTAGCAAACCGCCGCACTAGGCCACTATGCGACCTCCCCGTGCGGTGGAACACCTGTACTGGAGGGGGCGGTGGGATTCGAACCCACGAGGCTCATCGCCTGGATGTTTTCAAGACATCTGCCATCAACCGCTCGGCCACGCCCCCTTGGTGTGCCGGCGAGCATAAAAATTGGCAGGCGGGACAGGAATCGAACCTGCAACCTGCGGATTTGGAGGCCGCTGCTCTGCCAGTTGAGCTACCCGCCTTCACACCTTTCGATAATACCACACCCGACGGCGCTTTGCAACCGCCGCGCGCGACGCGACATGGCTGCTGCCAGGGCTCCGGGACCTGGCCCAAACCCCGCGTTTTTCGCTGGTTTTGGCGTCTACAGCATCAACACCAGCGAAAAAATGATTGTGTCAAGAATGACGTCTACCGCAACCACGTTGCGCCTTTGCGCCGTTGCATCAATCTTTCAGAAACAACGCCTAAGATAGCGCGTCCTGGCCCTCCAGAGCGTTGCGCATGCGTTCCAGGCCCTCGACCAGCAGCGCCCGCGGGCAGCCGAAGTTAAGCCGCACAAAGCCCTCGCCGCCTGGTCCGAAGGCCGTTCCATCCGAGAGTGCCACTCTGGCGCGTTCAAGGAAGAAGTGGTAGGGATTACCCTCGATGCCGGCTTCGCGGCAATCAATCCAGGCCAGGTAGGTGGCTTCGGGAACGGTGGTGCGCAGCCGGGGCAGGTGCTGGCGCAGGTAACGCAGGTAATAATCGCGATTGGCGCCGAGATAGGCGCGCAGGGCCTCCAGCCAGGAATCGCCTTCTTCGTAGGCGGCCAGGGCGGCAGCATAGCCCATGGCATTGACGAAGGGCACGATCCCCGCGCCTGCCCGGGCCAGGCGCGCGCGCCACTCCGCGCCGGGCACTACCATGAACCCGCAGCCAAGACCGGGGAGGTTGAAGCTCTTACTCGGCGATAGCAAGGTGATCGTCTGCGCGGCAATGTCGGGGCCGAGGGTGGCCATCGGGATGTGGCGCTTCGTCCCCAGCAGCAGATCGCAGTGGATCTCATCGGAGCAGATCAGCGTGCCGTTCCGCAGACAGGCCTCGGCCATGCCCCGCAGGGTCGCCGCGTCGTACATCAGACCGACGGGGTTGTGGGGGTTTGAGAGGAGGAACATGCGGGTGCGGGCATGGAGCGCGCCAGCGAAAGCCTCGAGGTCAAGACGATACCTGAGCGTCCCATCTTCCTGCACCTCGCAGGTCAGTTCGAGGGTGTCGCAGACGCGGTCGTGGAAGCCAGGGGCGCTGAGAAAAGGCGGGTAGGCGGGGGTAAGCGTCAGCACATGGTCGCCCGGTTCACCAAAAGCGCGGCAGAGGAGATTGATCGCTACTACCAGGCTCGGCACATATACGATCTGTTCGGGCGTCACCTTCCAGCCATACAGGCGCTCCAGGCGCTCGCAGATCACCTCCGCCAGGCGCGGCGGGGGCAGCGTGTAGCCGAACGTGCCCTGTTCGGCGCGCTCGCGCAGGGCGCGGATGACCGGTTCGGGCGAACGAAAGTCCATATCGGCAACCCACATGGGCAACACATCGGCGGGGTAACGCTCCCACTTGGCGCTGCCGGCGCCCCGGCGGGGGATGATGGTGTCGAAGTCGTAATCCATGCGACAACCTTCAAATATGTCGGGAGAGCCGCCCCCTCCGAAACTCCCACAATTGTAGCTACGGGGCAGGCATAGTCAAGAGCTCTGCCCGCGTGTGCTACAATCAGTCAACGCAGCGAGGCCGTTCCGCCCGGGTACCGTATACGGAGTGCAAGGCAATGAATACAGCCACCACATTCGAGAACTTCGCGCTGCAAGGGCCGGTGACCATCTGGGATGGGCCGGTCTTCTACCGGGAAGCGAATTCGGGGCCGCGCCCGCCCCTGTTGCTGCTCCACGGCTGGGGCGGTTCATCACGCTACTGGCGGGCCACCCTGGCGGCCCTGGGATCTGATCGCCGCGTGCTGGCCCCTGATCTGCCCGGTTTCGGCGCGTCACCGCCGCTGCGCGGCCCTGCCAGCGCCGACCGCCTGGCCGAACTGGTCATCGCCTTTGCCGATGCCATGGGCCTGGAGCAGTTCGACCTCAACGGCCATTCATTCTGCGCCAGCGTGGCCGTCTATGTCACCGAACGCTACCCGCAGCGGGTGCGCCGGCTGGTGCTGACCTGCATGAGCACCTTTCGCAGCGAGTTCGAGCGGCGGGTGGTCGAACAGATCCACAACGTGCTGGCCCTGTGGATGGCCCTGCGGCGCCCCTGGATGGCCCGGCGGCGCTTCATCTATCGGGCGATTGCCTCGCGTTTCTTTCATCGCCTCCCTGCCGACGACGCCATCCTGCGCGAGAGTTTCGAGGATTTTCTGAAGATGGATCGCCGCACGGCCCTGGAGACCGCGGCCAATGCGGGCGATCCGCACATCAATCAGGCCCTCCAGGCCGTGCGCTGCCCCACGCTGGTGATCGGCGCGCGCCAGGATAAAATAATGCCCCCTCCCGGCACTCCGGAGGTGGCCCGTCTGGCGCCCAACAGCCGGCTGGTGTGGATCGAACAGTGCGGTCACCTGCCCATGGTTGAGAAGCCCGAGGAGTACCATCGCCTGCTACGGGAGTTTCTCGATAGGTGACCGGCTCGCGTGGAGGTGTGGAGGTGTTTTTCCACATCTCCACACCTCCACACCTCTACACCTCCACATACTGGTGACGTGAGACCCCGTGGGGGAATAGCCAGGGCGGGACATCCAGGTCCGAACCCGGCCTCAGCGCCTGATCAACGGCGCCGCGACCTCAAACACTCTGTCCACAACAATGGCTGTCACCTGGATGGTGACCGGGGGCACGCCCTGGGCCTGAAGTTCGAGGCTGCCGGTGTAGCTTCCCGGATTAGCGCCGCAGCCGTTGAAGCTGACCAGCAGGGTGTCACGTTCGGTTCGAACCGAGAGGAGCTGGCTTGCCGCACCGGTTATTGACGCCACGCGCCAATCGAGCGGCTGGCCGTCTTGAGATCTTATTCCGATCATGACGCTGCGCGACTGATGACAACTGATCATAGCCGTAAGGTCGCGCGTGGAGGTCAGGATGCCGGGCGCTACGATAACGCCGCTGCCGCGAGCATCACGGCGGAACTGCGGCCAGGGGGCCCTGAAGGGAGGCTGCGGGCCCGCGGGGCTGTTCAACCTCCCGGCAAAGCCCGTCCAGGCGTAGAGATGGCCGCGGGAGGGATTATACACATGGCTCCCGCCGATCACCAGGTCGAGCTGGCCGTCGCCGTTGATATCACCAATGGCGGGGGTTGATTTCAAGGTAAACCAGGCGAACATAGTCGGCAGCGGGCCGCACTGCGGGTTCTGGCAGGTCAACGGCGCGCCGGTTGCACCATCCAGCACGTGGACCGACCAGAAGTTCGCCGCGATGACCTCCAGCGAGCCGTTGCCGTCGAGGTCGGCGATCACCGCAGATTGCACATCGCCGCCGTAGGGGTCGTTCGAGCCGGAGTTCGGGTCACGGGGGACCGTGGACCACTTTGGCTGCGGGTTGGCGGGATCCCAGGCGACGATGCGGCTTTGTCCGTCACCGCCGATCGCGCTCGCGCCGTTCACTGTCGCGACGATCTCGAGTTGCCCGTCGTTGTCTATATCGCCAACCGCGGGCGATGACTGGACGCAGGCCGGCGCGTTGAGGGTCTGGAGAACCGCGCCATCGCTGGGGCGGACGATTTTGATCCAGCGCCCGCGCTTGTCGGCGCTGCCGACGGGGAAGAAGCAGCCCGAGCCAATAGCGATCTCCGGGCCGGGGTTGTCGGGCAGCAGATCGGCGGCCAGCGGCGAAGAGTGCAGCACCTGATCAAAGAAAACGCGCCAGATGAAGCCGGTCTGGAACGGAATACGCCCGCCGGGGACCGGCGCTGTCTTAAAGGCGTGAAGGAATCCTCCATCCTGCGTCGGTGGCACGAGGTTACGGTTGGCGGTGACATCCGTGGGAACGATCAGTTCGAGCGCCGGATCGGCGTCAATGTTTAGAAATAACGGGGTGGACCAGACTGTGTCAGCGGCGTGGTAGTACCAGCGCAACGACCCGTCGGCATTCAGCAGGTAGACATTGCGATCCAGACCGCCGAAGGCGATCTCCAGGCGCCCGTCGCCATCGGCGTCGGCCAGGGCCGGAACAGTGATCACGCCGTAGATGTTCTCGGGGCCTTCCACGGTCCTGGCATCGAAGTCGCGCTGGCTAAAGTTCCAGACCGGCTGGCCGTCGGGGCCGCGATACACGATGACCCCGCCGTCGCAGGCCCGCCCGACATTCTCTATCGAGCCGTAACCGATCACGACATGGGGCACGCCGTTGCCGAAGAGATCGCCCACGGACGCCCTGCCGTTGATCAGGGCCGAGGGATGGCAGCCGGCGGCCGGCACATCCCGTTCCCAGAGCAGCGTTCCATTGGCCCGGTAGGCGTAGACCCGACCATCCTCGCCGCCGACGACCACTTCGTTGCCATTGGCCGGGTTGCCGTCAAGATCGGCGATTACCGGCGAGCCACGACCAATCGGCCGGCCCGACAGCAAGATGCCATTGCGATCCGGCGAGTCGTCCTGGTAAGGGGTCGCGCGCGTCCAGCCCGGGAGAGCCGGGAAGGGGTCGCGGATGGTGGCGCTCACAGGTGGGGCGATCAGCACGCAGCAGATGAGCAGAAGGAACAGGAGGCTGATTGTTCGCATAAAGCTGCCCTGTTGGTGTACTGGTGCATGGTTGCTCAGATGTAGGACCTTCGAGACTGTGACGAAACACCTTAATGGATGGCATCAGAAGCTTTGACATCTTACCATGGGCGAATTACCATGGACGAAATCGCTGACGCAAGTGGAAAACCGTGTAATATCCATCGTCATACACCTGCTCCAGTTCGGGCGTGGCAGCAACTGCTTGCTTCCAATCGGACCAGATCGCCGTCAGGGCGGGCGCATGGACGATCAGGTATTCGGTTTCGAGGCGCTGCAGCGCCCGCACGGCATCGGGCGCGGGAAACTCGCGCAGGGCGTGGACGTGTTCGGCGTACAGGGGCGGGTTGAAAGTGCCGTACCACATGTTGCTTGGCTTGCGATAAAAGAGCGAGTAGTAGAGGCTGCTGCCGCCTGGCAGCGGGTAATCGGGCGTGCCGATGGGCAGTTCGATCACCGCGCCCTGTCCGGGCTGCGCGGCCAACCACAGATCGACCGCTCGCGGTTCAGCCGTGGTAAAGCGCGACACTGCGGCCAGTTCGCCGATCAGCAGTAACGCGGCGCCGAGGGTCGCCGCGCGGTAGAACCGGCGGCGGGGGGCCAGGGTGCTCAGTCCCAGGCCGGTCAGCAGGGCTGCAGCGAGCACGATGTAGAGCATGACGCGGTTCCAGATCCTGATCCCGTTCAGAACCGGCACGTGCTCGTAGATGAACAGCGTCGGCAGCGGCAGCGCGGCCCCTCCAGGCAGCCGTAACTCAGGACCAAGGGCAAGCACGAAGGCAATCGCGCTGAGCACGACCAGGGTATGTGTCAGGCGCTGGCGACGCAACGCCCAGATGCTCATCAGCATCAGCAGGATGACCGTGTAGCCGAGGAAAACTATATGCTCTCCCCCATCGCGGCGTTGGAACGGTCCCGCCCAGGCGCCCCAGAGAGGATGGTAGGGATTGGGAAGCAGAAAATCGCCCGGGCGCGCCGCGTGCACGTACAGGTGAACGATACTGTGGGTCATCTCCATTCCCTGGGCGCGCACCTCCAGATATGGCTGAGCAAAGGGAACAACCAGGGCGAGCAGGACCACTGCGCCGGTGGTGAGCGGGCGCCACGTCGCTCGTATGAAACCGAGCAATCTGCGCGGGCCGATGAGGAGCAGGGCATACCCGGCCATGAACAGGGCGAAGGTTGTGCCGTAGTAGAGCGAGGCCCACGTCGCCAGAGCCAGACCGGCGGCGGCCACGAAGGCGTCCCAGTTGCGCTGGCGGGTCAGTAGCCCGTGCAGGCCGTAGAGCGCGAGGGGCAGGTACTGGGTGGGCATGAGCGGCAGATGGCCCGCGCTCATCTGAAAGAAGCGGCGCAGGGCAAAGGCAAAGATGATGCCGGCCACCCAGGCGGCCAGGGGCCGCGCGCCCAGGCGCCGGGCCAGCAGGTACGTAAAGAAGCCTGACAGGACGTAGGAGAGTAAGTTCAGGCTGTTGAAGCTCACAATCGGCCCGAACACGCGCGTGATCGGCAGGCCCAGCAGCGTATTGGCCGGGGTGATTTCGCTCAGGGCCAGTTCGAATCCCTCAGGGTGCATCAATTCAGGAAGGAACGTTGGTGATTGGCGTCGATCAACCAGGTAGTCGCTGAAGATCTCTAACTTCCAAAGATACTCAAATGCGTCGCCGGGATGGCCGGGAATATGGGTCGAGAACCGCAGCAGCAGCGGCAGGTGCATCAGCGCGGTCAGGGCCACAAAGCTGGCAAGGGCCGCCCGGTGCGCCCGCCACCACTCACGCCAAGGAAGCGGCCCATCGGCGGGCTGCGGGCGCGCCAGCGCCGCCGCGAGGGCCGCCAGCGCCGCCAGGCCGCCCGTGAGGAGCAACGCAGTGATACGGTAACTGAAGCGTGGATCACTGTGGCGCATCGCCACCTGGATCGCTACGAACAGGAAGACGGCGATCAGGCCGGCCAGAAGCGGTATTCCGGCCCGCCGGAGCAGCAGCGTCAGCAGCATCGCCGCGAGACCGATCGCCAGCGCCTGCAGGGGCGCCAGCCAGCGCGGCGTCGCAATGCTTTCCCAGCGCACCTCGAAGACCGCCAGGCCCAGCCGGCTACGGCGATCCGCTGGTCCGGCGACGGACGCGGGGACAAAGGTGGGACTGGCGAGGGTCAGACGGTTGTCGCGCCAGCGCACCTGATCGGCGGCGACCAGCAGATGATGGCGGCGCGGAGCGCCGTCCTGGGTTACCTGCACCAGGGCCGTCCCATTCATCGCGATGGTAACCGGCACCGTTTGCGGCCCCTCGGGCCGCGGTGCGCTCAGGGTCACCGCCAGCAGATGCGGCCCCGATCCCCGCGCATCGAGGGTGATCGTCCCCTGCCCGTCGGTCCAGCGAAAGCCGCGGCCCTCGGCGCTGGTCTCTGCCGAAAAGAAGCCGCTCAGACGCAGTGATGATATGCCCCCCAGTCGCAGGATTTCGCGGCTGGCCAGTGGCGACGTGCTCAGGTACCAGCCGCAGCACGTCGCGACTACCAGCAGCACCGCCAGAGGCGCGGCCAGCCGACGCCGCCAGGAGACGATGTCCTGCCAGAAGATGGCCTGGCGTGTTGCAGAGCGGGTGGTCATAGCAACGTTTTCCTGGAAGGGCCGCCCCCTCCTGGACACCTTTGTAAGGGCGCGGATGTGTCACATCTCTTCTCGCTGATGGTCATTCAACCGTTCACGTAATCGCTCGACCTCAGCGCGCAGGAGGCGCTGTTCACGCAGGCTGGCGTCCAGCAGGGGCAGCAAGGTCTCCAGCAGGTCGCGATTAAACCGTTCCTGGCTGGCGATCACCGGGTCGAGGTACGGCTCCTTGAGATGCGCGGTAAGCTGGCGACGCGCCCAGACAATGAGCGGGCCGACGACGGGCACACGCGAGCGCACCTGGTAATCCGGGCGCGCGACGCGGGCCACGTGGCGCAGGGTCTCCTGGCGCACGGCGATGAACGAGGCGGGCCATTCCGCCAGCGCCTGTTCCACGAGGGTCAGCAATTCGTCGGCGAAGCGCCGCCGGGTAAAGGCGAGCGCGCGAGCCACGCCGCGCTGGGCCAGGCGCGCGTACAGCCCACGGGGACGGCTAAAGCGCGCCAGGGCCTCTTCGATGCGCGGCAGGAGCACGCTCCAGCTATACTCGGCGCGCACGTAGGCCCGTCCACGGGCGCCCAGCGCGGCGCGCCGCTCGAGGTCGGAGAGCAGCGCGTCCAGGGCGGCGCGAAAGGCAGGGTAGGCGTCCACGGCATAGCCGCCGCCGCTACGCTCGACGTGCTCGCGAGTGACCGGGCAGCCGGCGTGGACAATCGCCGGACAGCCCTGAAGCCAGGCTTCCATCAGAACGATTGAGAAGCTTTCATTCAACGAAAGCTGGCAGAGGGCCGTAGCTGCGGCGTAGGCGGCGTGGAGGTCGCCGTCGTCGAGATGGCCGACGCTCAGCACATCAGGACGTTCCGGCAGCGTCACGCTGCCCGTGCCGGTAAGCACCAGAGTGAGGGGACCGGGGCGTTCAGTCTTGTAGGCCGCAAACCACTCCAGCAGCAGGGGCACGTTTTTCGCCGGCTCCAGCCGCCCGCTGTAGAGAATGAACGGCCCGGAAAGGCCTGTGCGGGCGCGAAAGCCCGCCGCATCGCCCACGGGCGGGTCGTCGGCGAACCCGAAGCCCAGGCAGTCCCGATAGGGATTGGCGACCCCCAGCCCGCGCGAGGCCAGGTCGCTCTCGGCGGGCGTATTGAAGAGCAACGCGGCGCTGCGCTCCAGCAACTCGCGGAAGATCGTCAGGTGGGCCACCGGCTCGTCGTGCAGGCAGGGAACCAGCAGCCACGGCGCGGCGCCGTTGAGCGCCGGCCAGTACGAAGTGCCGAAGAGGTACGGCGCGGCGATAAAACAGACATACTCCTCGGCATGCTCGGCGATGTAGCGTTCGAGGTCGGCGCTGCGCAGGCTATTGACGATGAAACGCTGCTCCTCGGCGTAACGCAGGCGTTCGCCACGGTTTGCCTTCTGCAACAGGCGATGGAAGACAGACGCCTCGACCGGCATCGTGGCGAAGCGCCGCACCGTAACGCCATTGAGTTGTTCGACGCCTGGGGCGAGGTGATTGCTCCAGTCGGCCATATCCACAGTGCAGGTGGTCAGGGCTTCGACCTGATAGCCGCGGGCGGCCAGTTGCTCGGCCCAGCTTCGCAGGCCTGTTTCAGCCCCTCCCAGCACCTGAGGGCCATAGCGCGGCGTCACGACGGCAATCTTGCCCCGGCGCAGCGCCGCCAGCTCGGTCGCGCCAGCGGGGGCCAGGCGGTGCAGTGCCAGGGGATCGCGGTGCTCGTCAGGTGGCGGCAGATCATCGAGCAGGCGGCAGACCTGGGCGGCCAGCGCTTTGCAATCGCCGGGCGGGAAGAGCAATCCGGCGCCATCAAGGGTGTGCGGCACGGCGGTGCTGTCGGCGGCCACTACCGGACGACCGCGGGCCATGGCCTCGACCAGGGGCATGCCGAAGCCCTCGTGGATGCTGGCGCTGACGAAGATCGCGCAGGCGCGGTACAACTCTTCCAGCGTCGCGTCGTCAACCTGGCCGGTGAAGCGCACGTGCTCGGCGACGCCCAGGGCGGCGGCGCGGGCGTGCACCTCGTCGGCGTAGGCGCGGTAGGCGGGCGCCCGGTCGTCGCCGACGATCAGCAGGACAGTCGCAGGGTGGCGCTCGAGAATCGCCGGCAGCGCCTCGACCAGGTCGCTCACGCGCTTGTTCCGCGCGATGCGGCCCACGTAGAGCAGCACGTGCCGTCCGGCCAGGCCGAAACGCTCAACCACCACCGGGTCGGGCGCCCCGGCATAGCCACTGTTCTCGACCACGGCGTAGGGCATCAGGCGCACGCGGCTGGCGGCGATGCATCCGGTGGCGATCAGCTCATCGCAGGTGAAGCGACTATGGCCGATGGCGTAATCGGCATAGCGCACCAGGTTCAGATTGTCGCGCCCGCGCACCACATCCTGGTAGCCAGGCCACTCCGGCCCCCACAGTTCGGGCGGGGTGACGCCGTGATAATCGAAGATAACTATGCCGCGGCGCACCTCGCGGATGAGTTCGACCAGGTCGTAGTAGTTGGAATAGTTCACTATCACCAGGTCAGCCTGGCGAAAGTGAGCGGCGGCTGGCGAGGCGCTCGCCGGATCGCGCAGGTGTTCGAGGCTGACCATGGCCATGCTGCGGCGCAAATCGGCGGGCAGACGACTATCAACGAAGCCGGTCAGCACCAGCGTGTGGTACCCGGCGGCGCGCAGGGTCTGGAGCTGGGCGATGATGTGGCCGCCGACCGCGTCGCGGGCGACGACGTTGCCGTTGATAATGGCCACGCGGGGCGCAGCGGGAGGAGCGAACGCCACCTCCAGACGCAACGGCGCCACGCCGCGCTGGCTGAACCAGGCGACGCCTTCTTCGACCAGTTCAACCTCCAGCACGTAGCGGCCTGCTGCGGGTGGCGACTCGACGCGGATCTCGGCGCGCGCGACCATGCCCGGCGGCACGGGGGCCGGGAGCAGGGCGCGGCCCCCGTCGGCCACCACCGGCGCGCCAAGCTCGTTCAGCCAGCGGTAGCCCAGGCGCACAGGATGCGCCCCGCCGGTCAGCCAGGGGGCGCGCCCGGTGTTTCGCAGGGTCACTTCGACGATCAGCGCCTCGCCAGCGTACAGCCCGGCGGGCAGCGGCGCGTCCAGATGATACGCAGCGTCAAGCAACGGAGGATCAACCAGAGCGGTCATAAACTGTAGAGTTCGGCGGCGCAGGCGGCAGCGCGCCGGTAGAGCACGCCGGCCAGTTCGCGGCGCAGGGAAAGCAGCATGTCGCGCAGGCGCTCGGCGGCCTCGGGAGGCAGATCCGGCTCCAGCGCGCGGCGCGCGGCAACGATGTCGGGCAGTGCGGCGAGACCCTCGTTGTAGGCGTAGCGCAAAGCGCGGCCCTCAGGGTTGTGGCCGTGCTCGGCCAGGAAGGCGCGCTCGGCGGCGACGAACGGCCCTTCCAGATCGTCCAGGGCATAACTTTTCAACACGAAGCGCAGCCGCCCGCGATTGTAGTAGGCGCTACGGGTCAGCGGGTCGCGCAGCGAGAGCGACTCGGCGTGCACCAGCGTCGCGCGCGGTTCGTAGCGAAGCAGGTAGCCCGCCCGACGCAGGCGCCAGCAGAGGTCAACATCCTCGAAATAGGCCGGCCAGAAGCCCTCGTCGAACAGCCCGACCGCAGCGAGGGCGGCAGCGCGCAGGGCAATGGCCGCGGCAGTGAGGTACTCCGCGTCGCAGGGAGCATCGTACTGGCCAGTGTCGGCCTCGCGCCAGCCGATGTGGTGTACAACCGCCCGCGGCCAGTCGAGCCGCACCCCCGCGTGCTGGATGCTCCCGTCGGCATAGCGGATCTTGCAGCCCACCGCGGCGACGCGCGCGTCTTCGGCCAGCGGCGCGGTGATGGCCCCCAGCCAGCCGGGATCAACCAGCGTATCCTGATTCAGGAGCGCGATGCTCTCAGGAGGCCGATCAAGGCTCAACAGCGCCTTGATCCCGACATTCATGCCCGCGGCGAAGCCCAGGTTGCGCGGGTTGCGGATCAGATCGAAGGCGGGAAAGCGCGCCGCCACCCGCGCGGCGGTGCCGTCGGACGAGGCGTTGTCAACCACTAGCACGCGCGCCGGCGGCGGGTCGAGGGCAGCCACGGCCTCCAGGCAGCGCATTGCCGCCTCGCCGCCGTTCCAGGTTAGCACCAGCACCGCGCTGCTCATACCAGTTCCCGTTGTCCACCGTCCACGCGCATCATCCCCAGGTCTCATCAGTACGCTCTACCAATCTAAAATCCAAAATCCTATCGCCGGGCTTCCTCGTCTCTGGGAGCGGGAGGCGTATCGCCGCGGAGCAGGGCCCGCAACTGCATCTCGGACTCTTCCAGGCCCGCCAGTTGCTCAGCAAAATCGCGCACCTGCTGGCTCAGCAAGTGGCGCTCACGAACCGTCTGTTCGCTCAGTTTCGTCACAACTTCGCGCACGTGCTCGCTCAATTCGGACAACCCTTCTCGTAGATGATCGATACGGAGATCGAGAAGATCGAGGTGATCCAGGCGCCGGGCGGTGAGATCCAACTGACCTTTGAGCTGGGCGATGCTCTGGGCCAGATAGTCGCCGTGTTCGGCGCTGGCGTACAGCGCGCGGATTACAGCGGCGTTCTGTTCCTGCTGGCGGGCGAGCAGCGGGTAGAGCATGGGCCAGACCACCTGATCCAGCAACCGGCGGCGCAGGGCGGCGAAGCGCCCGGCGAGCGAGTCGCTCAGCCCATCGAGGCGCCAGGTGGCATCGAGGGCCTGGAGCGCGGCGTTACGGGTTGCCAGGATCAGGTTGCCGCGCTCGACCAGGGTGACATCGGTGGGCGGCGGGGCCGCTTCGGGCGGCGCAGTCGCGAGTGGGGGCGTCCTCGTTGCAGCGCGCGGGGGCGGCGCCGCAAGCCACTCCAACAGCGGACGGATCAGCTCCGGCCAGGCGAAACGCGGAGCGAGCGCGCGAGCATGCATGGCCTTGCCAGTCCGCAAAGCGTCGTCGGACAACAACGTTTCCAGCGCCGCGGCCACGGCAGTCGGGTCCTCAGGAGGAACGACCAGGCCGCAGTCATGTTCGCGCACCAGGGCGGCGGCAGCATCTCCGTCGCTCCACACCACCGGCACACCCACCCAGAGACAATCGAGGAAGCGCGAACGCAGCGCGGCATACGCGGTCTCGAGGTGCTGGCGGTGCAGTGATGCCACCACCGTGGCCTCGAAGAGAAAGTCGGCCCGCCGGAAGTAGGGGACCCATTCCTCATAGAAGAACACGTGACGGTCAAGCAGTCCCAGTTCAGCGGCGAGGGCCCGCGCCTGCGCCCCCGCCCGCGGATGGTCCGTGACGCCGGGATGCCGTCCGGCCAGGAAGACCAGCCGGGCCCGGGGGTGCCGCTCCACCACGGCGGGCATCGCCCGCAGCAAGGTCAGGGGGTCCATCCAGTCCCACAGGCCGCCGCTCCAGAGGATAAGCGGGTCATCAGGCCCGATGCCGGCGACTACGCCGCGCAGCGCCTCCCCGCCGCGCGCAGGTGGCTCGGCGGGCAGGCCGAAGGGCAAGACGTCAATCACGGTCCGCGCGAGAGGATCGCGGTCGGTCAGGGCCGGCGTGATGCGCCCGGCAGCCATCAGCGCGCCGAGGTACAGATCGCGCTGGCGCTCGGTGGCGCAGAGCAGCAGGTCGCCAGCGGCCAGTTGACGCTGCAACAGAGCCACATCGCGCTGGTGTCGCGCCAGCCGTTCGCTCTCGGGCCGGTCGCGCAGCAGTTCCAGGTTCTCCAGCAGCGTGGGATCGTAAAGGTCGAGGATCAGCCGGGCGGAAACATCAGCCAGCTCGGGGTGAGCCTCCAGCACGTAGCCGTTAGCCAGCACCGCCTCGGCCTGAGCGGTATGGGCGGCCAGTGAAGCCGCCTCGCCCCAGCGATAGGCGCCGGTGGCGACTCCCGGATGCTGCAGGTCAACCGGCTGCGGCGCGATCAGGCGCACCTCGTGGTGGGCAGCCAGAGCGCGGGCCAGTTCCCAGTAGCGGATGCCCGGACCGGCCATGCGCGCGCCGACGACATCGTGACTGACAAGCAACAGACGCATCGAGCCTTTGCTCCCTCGCTATCCCTGCCGGCGTCCGCCACGCGCCCCGGTCAGCGCCCGCAGCAGGCGGAGGACCCGTCCGTTTTCGATCCTCTCAATCAGGCGCTCCAGATGGGCAATGTGGGCGTTCTTGCGGGCCAGTTCAGCTTCCAGACGCGCGGCGTAGGCCGCCAGGTCGCCGGTAGACTGCTCGAACCGCTGGAGCTGCCGGGTCGCCTCGGTGGCCCGCTCATGCGCCACGGCAAGCTGTTCGCGCTGTTCGAGGGCCAACCGGCGCAGGTCGGCATTCTCGCGGCGCAGTTCCCACAGATGGCGCTCGTAGTCGCGGATAATCCGGTGGGACGGGTCGGCGCGGCGGCGAAAGCGCGCCGCCCAGGGCGTAATGAAGGCGGCATCGAAGTCAAGGTCGCGGAAAAAGCCCTGGCGGGCGAACAGATCGGCCCAGTACTCGGGCGGATTGACGTTGAAGTGGGTGGCCTCCTTGTAGTCGAGCGGCGAGGAGGAGAACAGCACGTCGTCGCTATGGCGGCACAGATTGACCACGGCCCGCTCGGCCTCGGCGCGGGGCAGATGCTCCAGCACCTCGATGCAGATGATCAGGTCGTAGCTCCGACCAAATGGCTCAACCACCGACGCGACGCGCACATGCTCGCGCACCGCCTCAGGAGCATTGGCAATGGCATAGGCGGAGATGTCCACCCCTTCAGCCGCCACCCCGCGGAGGCGCAACTGCTCGACGAGCAACCCCATCGCACACCCGGCATCGAGGGCCGAGGCCGGGCCGATCTCGGCGACGATGCGCTCGGCGATGCCGGCAAAGAAGCTCATCCAGTGCTCGTCGCGCCGGTAAGGCGCGCCCAGGCCGGTGGCGAAGTAATGCGCGTCAAACAGGCGCCCGTAGTCAAGAAGGTTCACTTCTGGCCTTTTCCCCTGGTTGAAGCTCGCTCAAAATCCGGTGAAGGGGCACCCGGTTTCCATAGGCTTTCCGTGGGCTCAACCCGGAGGGTTGCGCTACATCGTCCGGCTGCCGATCGTTTAATGCACACGCCATTCCCCCGGAATGGCGACCATCCCATAGCGATCGCGGCCCGAACCATGCACAACGAACGGATAGAGGCGATCGTGAAAGTCGTAGACGTGCGTCTGGGTCCGGTCAACCACGGCGACGCTGATCTGAAAGCGCCCCGTGTTCAGTGGCAATGATGGCAGATGGTAGTCAATCTGCCCGCACCCTTCGATGGCAGGGATTGGCACCTCGTCGAAGCCAGTGTTGGGTCCGCTGAGCCAGGTGCCATTTTCGTGAAAGATGCCCACGCCGAACACCGGTTCGTTGATCCGTTCATGGGCCTGATAATACATCCGTATAGTCATG
Organism: Chloroflexaceae bacterium; assembly: GCA_025057155.1. Lineage (NCBI taxonomy): Bacteria > Bacillati > Chloroflexota > Chloroflexia > Chloroflexales > Chloroflexaceae > Chloroflexaceae bacterium. The sequence goes on along the minus strand of JANWYD010000002.1, from coordinate 237,022 downwards.
GAATCGCCCGTGTGAAAAACGCTGCGCTCTTCCCCCGCAGCATCGAGGAGCTGGACGCGGACAATCTCCACCTCGCGGCTGCCGCGCCGGAAGACCTCCTCCTCCGTTGCAGGCGCGCGCAGGTCGGGATGCTCCGCTGCAAGACTTTCCTGCTCCTTGCGGTTCACGTCGGCCAGATAGGCGTCGATCACCTTCCCGGCGGGGCCACAGGCGCGAGCCTCGCCGTGATCGAGCCAGAGGGCCACATCGCACAGCGAGCGCACCACTTCCAGGGCGTGCGAGACGAAAATGATCGTTTTGCCTGCGCGACGGAAGTTATAGATGCGCTCCAGGCACTTGCGCTGAAAGGCCTCATCGCCCACTGCCAGCACCTCATCGGTGATCAGCACATCGGGGTCAACCGCGGTGGCTACGGAGAAGGCCAGGCGCGTGTACATCCCCGACGAGTAGTGCTTGATCGGAGTCTCGAGAAAATCGCCGATGTCGGCAAACGCGACAATCTCTGGCAGCCGGCGTTCCATCTCGCGCCGGCTCAGGCCCATCAGCGAACCGTAGAGGAACACGTTTTCCAGGCCGGTCAACTCCGGGTGGAAGCCGCTCCCCAGTTCGAGCAGCGCGGCAATGCGACCCCGCGTGCGCACTGCGCCGCTGTTCGGCTCGAGAATGCGCATGATCAGCTTCAGGGCCGTGCTCTTGCCGGCGCCGTTGTGACCTATCAGGCCGAAACTCTGCCCCTGCTCGACACAGAAGCTGACATCGCGCAACGCCCAGAAGGCATCGGCGCCCGGCGGGCGCCGCTGAAACAGCCCGATGGCCCACTCCTGCACCGTCCGGCGCTCAATCCGGTGGCGAACGAAGTACTTGCTCACCTGCTCGAACTCGATCACCGGACTCACAGCGCCTCTCCGAAGTTGCGCGCAGCGCGCTGGAAGACCCACATGCCGATCACCAGGAACAGGCCCGCGGTGATGCTCACGCGCAGTACGCTATCGAGGGCCGGCAGGCCCGGCGTGGGGATCTGGCCTGTGGGAACCGGGTTGCCGTAGAGGATTTCGCGGTAGAACTCGATCAGCGAAGCCATGGGGTTCAGCCAGCGCACCAGGCGAGCGGCCAGGCCGTCGCCGAAGACGCCCAGCGGGTAGATCACGGGCGTCAGAAAGAACCAGATGCTTACCAGAATGCCCACCAGATGCACCACGTCGCGAAAGAAGACCGCCACGGCGCCCAGGAAGAGGGCCATGCCGGAGAGCATGATCACCTGGATGATGAGCAGCACCGGCAGGTAGGCGAAGGTCCAGGCGAAGTTGAGCCGGCCGATGGTCAGGAGTTGCACCACGATCATCAGCAGCAGCATCATCGGCAGGGAGAGCAGATAGTTGACCATGCTCGAAAAGACCGCCGTCAGAGGCAGCACCTCGCGGGGAAAGTAGACCTTCTTGATCAGGGCGGCGTTATCAATCACGCTGCGGGCGCCGGCCGTCACCGCCTCGGCGGTGAAGTTCCACGGCAGCAGAGCAACGATGAGGAAGATCGGAAACATGGCGATGCTGCCCGGCAGCAGCAGGCTGAAGACCAGCACATACACCAGCATCATTCCCAGCGGCGCCAGTTGCGTCCAGAGATAGCCGAGGGCGCTGCCCTTGTAGCGCGCGCGCAGGTCGCGCAGGACGAGGTTGCGGATCAGTTCACGGTAGCCCAGGATCTCGCTGACGCGGGCAGCGATGCCGGCGCTACGGTCCATCGCCACGCCGGCCACGCCGATGGCCAGGCCAAAGAGGGCCGCCAGGGCCAGGAGGTGGGGCACGTAACGTGGTTCGGGCGCCGCAGGCAGGGTCGCAGCGACGCGGTGGGCCGCCGAAGGCTGGTCGGGGTCGAAGCGCGCCCCGTAGGTGACAAGGACGTAATCCAGGGCGGCCTGAATAGCCCGCAGACGGGCGATTTCGCGGTTCCGCTCAATCAGTTCGACACGCGCCCTGGCATCGGCCTGGGCGCAGATGTCGAGGGCCTGCTCGCGCGCCGCGGTGCCACTCGCCCCGCTCGTGCCGCACAGGGCGTCGAGGGTGGCATTGCGCGTATTGATGGCGAAGCGCCACAGGTCGTAGCGCGCCTCCAGGGCGCGGGCCAGGTCGCTGAGTTCTTCGCGGGGCAAGTCGGCGATCAGCCGCGGGGTAGATACCGGTTCCAGGTCGCGCGACATGGGGAAGGCGTTCAGGCGCAGGATGTCACGCAGGAGCGCATCGAAGGGCGCGGGCGCGGGGCGGCCTTCGGGTTCCAGGGCCAGCCAGAGTTCCCAGCCGAGCATGTTGCGCAGGATCTCGCGCCCGCCGGCAGCGCGCACATGCCGCGCCAGGGCCTCGGCCCCGGCATTGGCCAGGTCCTGGGCCTCGGCAGCAGTGGGGCCGAGGCCACGCACCTCCACCACGCCTGGTTCGCGCGGCGTGAAGATAACGCGGAAGTCCGGGCGCCCGAAGCGCACATCGGCCCGCGCCAGCCGGTCCTGGCGCATGGACTCGGTGGCGTCGTTGATGGCGATGTCCAACCCCGTGACTCCCGGGGCCACCGGCTCGTAGATCGGGCCATAGCGCTGCAGGTCAAAGCGCGTCTCGGCCTGGGCGACGTAGATCACCGGCTGGGAGAGCGCCCGTGGCGCGGCGACGGCGAGGGTGCCGGTGATTGCCAGCAGGAGCCATAGCCAGTGGTACAGCTTCATGCCCAGCAGCGGCGCGCCAAGCAACCCGAAACTCGCGCGCAGACGCGCCAGGGGACCCGCGCCTTGCTCAAACGTCCTGGCCATGGCGAGCCTCACGCTGATGACACGAACTCACGGCGTCACCCATATCCGTACCTCCGCCGTCTGTCCGGCGGGCAGATCGAAGGCGGCAAGGCCAGCAGCGAGCCACCATCCCCGTCCGGCGGGAAGCCCCTGTTCGTAGCGGACCAACTCATCGCCATTGACCGTCACGCGCCGTGTGTTCGCGGGCAGTTGCAGGGCGAGATTGGCGAGATCGGCGGCGCCAGGATTGATGAGACGCACGGTAATGACGCCTTCCTCGTCCGGCTGCGCGGCGACCGGTTCGACCCTCACGGCGGCGAGGGCGGCCTGCCAGGCGGCGATTTCGCCAAGGGGCGCCACCCAGAGGCGCCGGTCGCGCGCAACGCGCCCTACCACCTCTTCCCATGCCCGGATCTGCTCGGGCGAGGTGACCTCCTCGGTGTGCGCCCAGAGGTCAATCGCGCCCCCGGCGGCGACGGCGCGTTCGATCTGTCGCAGGGCCAGGCCAACGCGCTCAGGGGTCAGGTAGAAGTCGGGACAGGCCAGGATGCGTTCCTCACGGCCCGGCAGCCAGCGGCAGCGCGGCTCGAGCGTCACGCCGTCGGCATCGGTCGGAAACAGATTGTACTGCATCTGGTTACTCAGCCGGGTAACGCTGCGGATTCCGCCCCGTTCGAGCACGTCCCAGTTAGCGTCGCTCATGCCAGCGCTGCCGCTCCAGGGGAAGGCAAGGGAGGTGGCCGGGGCGACGCCACGTTCGGCGGCCGCCTGGTTCCAGGCTTGCAGGTCGGCCGCCCAGGTGGCCGCGTCGGCCAGACCGCCATAGAGGTGGCTGAAGGTATGGCTCTGGATCTCATGGCCGGCATCGCGCAGGGACTGGATCAGGTCGCCGAAGTACCAGGCCGGATGGCTGCGATAGGTGCCGAAGGGATCATCAGCGAACCAGGGCGTATACGTCCAGCGATCGGTGACCCAGCCATTGGCCGGACTGGCCCAGGCGAACACCGGGTCACCCATGAAACGGCGGCGCTCGAGATTGCCGGTGAGGAAGTTATAGCCAGTAGCGTAGTAGGTGGCGCGCACGCCGTAGGGCCGGAAGAGTTGCAGCGTGGTGGTGACCCCCTCGCGCATCCTTAGCCCGCGCGCCTCGGGGTCCTTATCGTAGTTGGGGTCGCCGACCGAGCGCGAGTGGATCAGACCGCCCATGGCGGTTTCCCAGTCAAAGGTGAAGGCCACAGCGGCCTGACGGCCCAGGGGCCAGGCCGCCACGCGGGGCGGCTCGGCAGCGATCGCGGGCGCGGGCGCGGCCAGACCGGCGAGGGCGGCGCCCCCACGGCGGGCGCGCATTGCATCGAGGTAGATCCGGTCATCCGAAGCCGGCTCGATGCGCACCACGAGGGAACGCGCCTCGGGCGGGGCGACGAAACTGCCCTGCAGCCGCGACCAGTCGCGGGGTGGCGCCTCCGGCGTCCAGAGGGTCACGGGCTGCCAGAGAGTCGCCGCCTCGCCGACGGTTGCCCCGGAAGCATCGCGCCAGTCGAAGACCAGGCGCGCGCGGGTAGGGGATCGCTGCTCGGAGTCGGTGAGAGAGAAGCCGCTGAAACAGTAGCGTTCGCCGGGCTGCACCGGAATGGGCGGAGTCTGCACGTAATTGGCGATGCCGAGCAACTGCAGGGCCCGCCCGTCGCCGTCGAGGTCAAAGCCCTGCCCGTCAACCGCGGGGCCGCGCAGTTCCACCCCCCCGGAGCGGCGCTGCCAGCCAGCGGGCATACCTGTGGCCTCAGCGGGGACCAGGCCGGCATTAGGCAGCAACTCGGCGGCAACAATAGGCACGAAGGCGCACCGGGCGACCCGTTGTTGCACGTAGATCAGCGCGCCCAGGACGCCAACCAGCAGACTGACCATCGTCGCGCCGAGAAGCAGTCGTCGTGAAACCATGGCATCAGCCGCCATCGGTGCTCAAGGCGCGAACAGCCATGGGCCGTTCGCGTAAACGCCCAATTCTAGCACGGATCAGCGCGTCGCCGGACGACGCCCGGCTGAGGGCGAGGTGAAGAAGGGATGATGTCCGCTGGGAGATTCGGCAAGGGCTGCGTTTCTCAGGAACGCTCGTTTCTGCTCCCGACAGCGCAGCGAAGCCGGCTAGCGCAGATAGCGCGTTGCCAGCACCAGGGTGGCGATCCCGATCACGATGAGCGGCGACATGCGACGCAACCATATCAGGACGGGATCGGACTGCACAAACTGCTCGGCTTCGGGGAAGTGGCGCGCCAGGTGCAACAGGCCCAGCGCGATGATCGCCAGGGTCAACATCAGACTGCCGGTAAGCAGCCAGGCGAAGCAGAGCAACGCCGAGGTGCCGATAATCGCCCAGTAGGCCAGGGCGTTGCTCTCCGGCGGCTTGTTCGATCGTGGCTCGTCGGTCATAGCATATTCTAAGCAAATGGTTTATCGCTGCAAGTTGCGATTGTACTGGGAGAATCTCTTCCAACAAAAAATGTGCAACCAGACTTGCCGGTTGCGTGCTGCATTCCTCTCCAGTATACCCCTGACAGTTACATGATTGCGCGTTATGTCAAAACATAGTTATGCCGGGCAGCCTTCTGTCTTGCCGCGACCCGTGGTCCAGGGCCGGATCAGGCAGGGGCGACCGCCTCCGCCGCCTGATGGCCGCTACCGCGCCCGTTCCAGCGCCAGGCGCGCCTCGTGGAGCATCAACTCCGTGGCGGCCCAGCCCACGCAGCCATCGGTCACGGAGACGCCGTAGCGCAATTTCGACCGATCGGCCACAAATGGCTGTTTGCCCTCCTCCAGATTGCTCTCGACCATCATCCCGATGATCGGGGTTGGCCCGTGAATTACCTGCTCGACGACGTTGTACCAGACCGTCTCCTGGCGCCGGTAGTCTCCACCAGCGTTGCCGTGGCTACAATCAATCATCACGGCGGGACGGAGCGACGCTTCACGCATCAGGCGCGCGGCCCGCACAACATATTCGGGGTAGTAATTGGGGCCGTGGCGCCCCCCGCGCAGAATGACAAAGCTATCAGGGTTGCCGGTGGTCTTCACCACCGCGCTGCGCCCGCGATCATCAATGCCCAGGAAGCTATGGGATGCAGCGGCGGAGACGCAGGCGTTGACCGCCGCCTCGATGCCGCCGTCGGTGCCGTTCTTGAAGCCTACCGGCATCGAGACGCCGCTGGCCAGCGCCCGGTGGGTCTGGGCCTCGCTGGTGCGCGCGCCGATGGTGGCCAGGCTGATCTGGTCGTCCAGGTACTGCGGGCTGATCGGGTCGAGCATCTCGGTAGCCACCGGGATGCCGAGTTCATTGATCTCCATCAGCAAGCGGCGAGCGATGTGCAGTCCGGATTGCATATCAAACGAACCGTCCAGATGCGGGTCATTGATTAGACCGCGCCAGCCGACGGTGGTGCGGGGCTTCTCCAGGTAGGCGCGCATAATGAGCACCAGTTGCGTGCTGAGATCATCCTGGATGCGGCGCAGGCGGCGGGCGTACTCCAGGGCGGCTTCGGGATCATGGATGGAACACGGGCCAATGACCACGAGGAGTCGCCGATCCTCGCCACGCAGCACGCGCCGGATCACCTCGCGGGCGGTAGTCACCGTGCGGGCGGCGGTCGGAGTGAGAGGCAACTCGTGTTTCAACTCCAGCGGCGGCTGGAGCGGGGTCAGTTCACGCACGTGCAGGTTTTCAACCTGCCTGGAAAGATCAGGGTTGTTATCCATACCTCCTTGCCTCTTGCGAGGCCCGGCGGGCCGGCTCTACCCCGCCGGGCCGGCAATCAACCCGCGGCTGGCGGCATCGGCAGCCAGGGCATCTGTCGTGGGGGCCAGCACCATTGGCACATTGAGGCGCCGGGCTTCGGCGCTCAGGGCGCGCACTTCCTCAGCGCGGCGTTCGTGGCTCACATGGCGAATGTAGATAGCCACCACGCGCCCGGGATAGGTGCGCGCAACTTCCAGGTAGATCTCCGGGTCGTGCTGGCCGCTGTCGCCAATCAGCACCAGCCGCAGATGCGGATAGGTCGTGGCGATACGTGCGATAGCCGCCAGTTTGTGCCGCCGATGACCCTTACGGACCAGACGGTCGCGGTCAAGACCATAGTCAGTGAGAAACAACGGCCCCGGAGGCAGGCCGTGATAGGCCAGAAAATCAACCAGAAAGTCGTACAGGTTCCACGGGCTGCTCGATACATAGAAAATGGGATTCTGGCTCGAACCGTCCGGTCCGGCGACGAGCGCCCGGTAAAGCGCCGCCACGCCTTCGAAGGGCAGGCGCGTGCGCGCGTTGTGCAGAAAGGTCAACGCAAGCATCTTGAGCGCGTCCGTGGCGTAGGTCTGCAGCACCGTATCGTCAATGTCGCTCACGATGGCGCACCGGGCGCCTGCTGGCGGAACGAAGACCTCGCCAGCAGCGCGCACTCCCAGGTCTGGCAACTCCAGGTCTACGATTTGCACGGGCGCATCATGAAGGGGGGCGCTCGGTTGCAGGCTGAGGTGAAAATAGCCCTCCACGTCGGTCATGGTTTCAGCCACCGCCTCCTGAAACCTGGCGCGCACACGCACGTAGGGCAATTCGCGCGAGCCGAAGCGGCGCCAGTTGGCGCGCAGGTTGGTCCAGCGAGAATCCGCATCGTCAGCAGGCTTGATGCCCCGATCTTCGAGCACGCGCCCGCTGAGGTGCAGCATCGCCGGCGTGCCCATCCCCCGATAGGGAACGATCAGCGCTGGACCGGCCCGCCGCCTGCGGCGCCGTAGCCGTTCGAGCAAAGTTTCCGTGTCCATGGCGGCGCGACTGAGGAACCGTTGCAGACGCATCAGCGTTACCTGTCTTGTTGAAAACGTAGGCGTGTGCTCGAAAAGGTGCGCATCCGCCACGGTCTCCCATCCATCGGCAAGAAAGGCGCGCACGGCTTGCTCAAAGGCCTGGGGGCGCTCATCCATCGGATTGTGCAGCGCCCCGGGAATCTCCACGAAGCGCGCCTGCGGAATGCTCCGGGCCAGACGACGGGAGTGCTCGCGGGGCACCAGCGCGTCGAACTGCCCGCTGATCACTAGCGTGGGCACGTGAATACGCGCGAGCCGGCGACCGGCGCGGGCGCGGAAGAGGGCGCGGTAGGTCCGGTACAGCGCGTCGGGATCGGCGCGGGCCATGTAGGCGCCGCGTCGCAGCCAGGGCCGCACCCAGCCGCCGCGGTGAGCATGGGGCACCTGCGCGCCCAGGGGGCTGAAGAGGCGCGCGACGAACAGTACCAGGCGAAAGATCGCCCAGCCGAAGGTAGGGAACAGGTAGGTTCGGGCGAAGCGGGGCATCCGGAAGGCATCTACCGCCGCGTCCACCAGCACCAGGCGGCGCACGAGGTCCGGGCGGCGCAGGACCAGAGCAATGGCTACGGCGCCGCCCATGGAGTGGCCGATCAGCACAATCTCGCGGAGATCGAGGCTGTCGCAGAACGCGCCGACGGCGTCGGCCAGTTCGCGAATGCTGTCGCGGCGGTGGAGCGGCGAGTCTCCATGGCCGGGGAGATCGAGGGCGTAACAGCGATAGTCACGGCCCAGGCCGCGGAGGGTGTTCCACCACAACTCTTTGAAGGCCCCCCAGCCGTGGAGCATCACCACAGCCGGTCCGCGCTCACCTGCCTGGAGGTAGGCGATGTCGAGCGTGGCAAGATGCCGCGTAGTAATGTTCGCCCAGGCTGTTGCTTGCACACCCGATGGATTCATCGCCACAAATCTCATTTCTTGTATTATACTTCACCATATTGGCGAGGCGCGTTAGAGCGCCGACCGGAGTGCTTGATCTCCTGAGGACCCTGAGCCGTGTGGCTCACGGCGCCTGTGCAGCCATCGTTGGGAGTCATTCGTTTCGAGAACCGCTACAGGGAGAAACGCCGGTTTGCCCTATGGCCCTCTTCAGATGGAAAGCCTGCAGCGCAACCCTCCATGTTGCACAGTGGGCACTCCTGGGTTTCCTGCTCCAGGGCCAGGCGTCAGTGCGTGACATTTCCGCATCATCGCCTGAGATTTCGCTAGTACATACTTTACAAACCGCTGCCAGACCGTTTACACTACGGAGGGGCTGTCATCCCGCCACCAGTGTCGTGTCGTCGAACCTATACGATATGCTACGCTCCATGGATACCGGCAGCGCCTTCAGCGTCTTGAAAGGTTTGCGTTCATGCCCCTCGACCTGATTTTTTGCCGCCACTGCGCGATCAGTCGCCCCAACTTCCTGGCGATGGTCAAGCGCCTCGCCGCTGCGCATCCTCAGGACATCCAACTGGTCGAGCTTGACTGCATGGCCGCCTGCGACGATGTACCGGCGGCGATGATCGATACCGAGTACTTCCCCAGGGTTAATCCTCGCGAGTTCGAGCAGCAAGTGTTGGAGCGCCTGCGCGCCCTGCAAGGCGTGACGCGCGACTAGTACGCCGGGATTCCACGATGACCCGCCCGGGTGCGCGCCGCCTGGCGTCAGGCGCGCACCCTGCCCAGTCGCCAGCCCATCTGGCCTTTTCTCGCGGTCTCTCTCTGAACCGGCGCCGGGATGCTCGCATCCAATCGCCCGGCGCCCGGTCTCGTCTTGCCGCCTGACAGAACGTGACGGGATCGAGCATGAGGTTCTGGCACGCCTGGTAAGGGTGTATCGGCGCCGCCTCCTCTCCAGAGCCGGCAATCAAGGCCCGGGCGAGGGGCAAAAAGGCCGCGGCCCGGCGCACGTAGTCGCGGGCGGTAGGATTGGCTCGAATGGCCTGCGGGTCCACGATCCCCTGGTTGTGCCAGGCCGCCAGGGTTTGCCAGGTGACCGGCGCACCCTCCAGGACCGCGCGATAGAGTCCCCGTTCCAGGTTGGCCGCCAGATAGGCGACCGCCAACTCATCGCGGCTGATTTCGGCATTGATCGCCGCCAGCAGCTCAGCCGGATGCGCATACGCCGCCAGGTTGATTTCGCTGCCCTCGACACGCACCGGCATATGGATCATCCGCCCATCGGCCAGGGGCAATTGCTGCTGGAGGATTTCCAGGGCCACCGAGGGTCGCAGGTTGACTGGCCAGACGCTGAAGTTGCTGCCGGGCAGGCGCTGGTTGACCACCTGTTGCAACCGCTGGTACAGCGGGGTAACGAGCCGCAGTGGCGGCACATCGTCCTCCAGCCAGCCGAAGTTCTCGTTGTAAATAATCAACGCGATCACCACCGCAAAGCTCTCGTCGTCCATACCTGAGAGTTCGGGGTGATTGTGACGCTTCGCCGCCGCCAGGATCACGGGGCGAAGCCGTTCCAGGCGCCGGGCCAGATCAGGGCGCACGAAGGGCTCGATAGCCGGTTCAGGCTGACCAGACGGATGCAATTGCCCGCTGACGCTTTCCTGGTCCACCTGCGCCGCCGACGGCGTCTCTCGCGCCAGAGCGGTCGCGAGACGTCCGTGCGCCGCGGCGCGAAGCAGGCTGAGGAGCAGGCAGAACGTGAACAAGACTCGCCAGATCATGCTTCCTGTATGGATGGTTCACCGGTTCCTCCGGCGCCCCATCGCGCCCGGCGCGTGCGCGGCCCGTCATGGCGCGCGCTTCGAGTCTACCACGATTTCGCGCGCCTCATACGTGGCGCGATTGTAGCCCTTCCACCGTCTGAGTGAGCGACGCCCATGCGCGTTCGTCAGGTAAAATGCTTGACACCCGTTCACGTCGAAGCGTATAATGCCCCTATGGACAGCGCCAGGTTTGAACAGCTCGTCATCGAGGCTCTGGACAGCCTGCCCGATGAGTTTTCCGCCTATCTGGAAAACGTTGAGATCATCGTGGCGCGCCGGCCCACCCGCGAACAGCGCCGCATGTTGGGGTTGAAACCCTGGCAGTCGGTGTATGGAATGTACCACGGCGTTCCACTCACCGAACGGGCGGGCAATTCCCTGGTGATGCCCGACACGATCGTGATCTTTCAAGAACCGCTCGAACGCGATTTCCGCACCATCGAGGCGCTGCGCGCCCAGGTGCGGCGCACCGTGCTTCACGAGATCGCCCACGTCTTTGGCATCAGCGATGATCGCCTGCGTGAGCTCGGGGCTTACTGAATATGCGACGCCCGCCCCCCTTCGGCGCTCTCCTCCTCGGCGCGCTATACATTCTCGCGCTGCTGGTTGCCGGCTTCCTGTTCGCTGAGACGCTTAACCTCGCCCGGCGGCTGCCCGAGGTGCAGGCTGCCGCGGCTACCGCGCAGGTCGCCCCGACCAGCATGCCCGCGCCGCCCCTGCGTATCGTATTGCCAACTCCCGTGCCGCCCACACCGGTCCCTACCGCCGCCGATCCTCGTGCCGGCCCGGTCAGTTACCATCCTAAGAGCGGGCGTTACATTGTGGTCTGGTTGCCGCCGCTGTTTGAGGGCGGCGCGCGTGAGTCGTTTTTCGCTAATGCCGACATTATTGACGACATCAGCCCCTTCTGGTACTCCACCGACGCCAGCGGGCGGATCTACGGAACCCGCAACGACGATCTGGTACGCATCGCCCACGAGCATAACGTCCGCATCATTCCATCGATCCACAATGTGACCGCCAATCCGAACGCCGTCGTCACGGTGCTGCGTAACCCGCAGCTTCGCGCCCGCCACGTGCAGAACATTCTGGATGAGGTGCTGGCCCGCGGCTACGACGGGATTGATATTGATTACGAGGGTCTCGATCCTGCCCTGCGCAGAGATTTCTCGGCCTTCATCGCCGAACTGGCCGCAGCCCTGCACCGCCACGAGCGTGTGCTCACCGTGGCGGTGCACGCTAAGGACAGTGATTGGGGCGGTCTGGGCGGCTTTCAGGACTGGGCGGAACTGGGGAAACACGTTGACCAGCTGCGGATCATGACCTACGATTACCACTGGCGCGGGAGCGGCCCCGGCCCGGTGGCTCCGGCCTACTGGATCGAATCAGTCGCCGAGTACGCCCGCTCGGTGGTCGATCCCTCTAAAGTGCTCATCGGCGTGCACTTCTACGGCTATGACTGGCCGCCCGGCGGCCCGGCAACCGCCCGCCCCTGGAAAACCCTCGAAGAGATTATCGCCACCCAGGGCGTGACCGTGAACTTCCGCGAACGGGACGCCCGTGGTCGAGTCGGGGAAAGCACCTTTTCTTACCGCTCGCCTCAGGGCTGGCGCGAAGTCTGGTTCATGACCGAGGTGGGCCTGGCCGATAAAATTAAGACCGTCCAGACCCAGGATCTCGCCGGCATCGCCATCTGGCAGCTCGGCTACGAACAACCTGAGTACTGGCGCGCCATTCGCGCCAGCCTGGTTGAAGACGCCACCCTGGTGCAACGGGCGATTAATCCGCTGTTGCCGGACCATTAGGCGTCTGTCCGCCCGGACCATATGCGCAACCCCCCGGGTTGCGCACGGGGATGCGCGCTACAATCGGGCAGAGGTGTGGGGAAGTCGACTTTTCCCAACCTCCTCCAGGCGGTGAACGCCCGTATATGATACGCCGCGCCAAATCTAAATCCCACTATGGCCAGCAGCACCGAAACGGCAGTCAAAGTGAACATCGGCGAGGCCCAGAGCCTGTACCAGCGAGGCGTGGCTGCTGCCCGCAGCGGCCAGAAGCGCATCGCCGCCGGTTTACTGACCCGTTCGCTGCAACTCGACCCGAGCTGTGAACTGGCCTGGCTCTGGCTCAGCGGCGTGCTTGACGACCCCCACGAGCAGGCCTTTTGCCTCGAAGCGGTGCTCAAGCTGAACCCCAACAACGAGTATGCCCGGCGCGGGTTGCGCTTGCTTCGCGAACGCAGGGGTTATACCGGCGCGGCTCGTCCGGCGCCCGGGCTGGCCGAGGCGATTGCTCCCTCCTCAGCCGCCGCCAACCGGCGCGACGTGACCGACCCTGCCTGGTGGATCGCCTGGCGCCATTCGCGCCGCGAGACGCGCCGGGCGCGGCTGTTGCTCTGGGCCTTCCCCATCGCCTTGCTGCTCGTGGCCCTGGCGCTGCATCAGAGCCTGATCATGACCATGCAACGCGCCTGGGCCACGTCGCCGGTCGCCGACGAGGCCGTCTTCAGCGTGGCCCTGACCACGCCCGTTCCGGCTACGCCTACCATCGCGCCCATCCTCGAAGCCGAACCGCTCGCCGTCGTCGAGGGACTGACGGTGAGCTACCTGGCCGCCTTTGAGTCCGTGCGGGCCGATCTGCGCGCCGCCACCGCAGCCTATCGCGAAGCAACCAGCCGGCCCGGCGGCGCCTCGGTAGGGCACGTGGCCGCCACGCAGCGGCTGCGCGCCGCGGTCGAGACGGCTATGGCCGCCATGGGCCAGTTGCGCCCGCCCGGCACACTCCAGCAGGCCCACGACGACTATCGCCGGGGCCTGGAGTTGCAACTCGCCGGCCTCGATGCGTTGCTGGAGTTCTACAGCGGTTACGATGTCGCCAATGCCAACCGCGCTGCCCAGCGCTTCCAGGAGGCCCGCGCCTACATCGAACGCGCCCAGGCCACCCTCGCCGGTCAGGCCCGCCAGCTCGCCGAAATGAGCCAGGTCTCCTCACAGACGGCGCGGTGACTGATGTGTGGAGCTAGCTACGGAGATGATCGGCGGCAACACTCGACCCGACGCCCCCTCCACACCTCTACACCTCCACACCTCCACACCTCCACAAGCCCGTTCTTGGAGGTGTTGACACATTGATGAGCGGGCCCTCCGTTACCGCATCTCCCCCTTCCCCAGGCGTCCCAGGCGTTCCTCCGCGGCCTGCAACGTCTCCAGACGCTTGGCGAAGCAGAAACGCGCCAGCAGCGGCGCCGAGGCCCGGTCGGCGTAGAAGGCTGAAGGCGGAATAGCCGCCACCCCCACCTCACGGGTGAGCCAGCGGCAGAAGTCAGCATCGTTCCCAAACCCCGTTCGGCTGATATCCACCATAATGAAGTAACTGCCCTCGGTTGGCAGCGCAGGCAGGCCTGCGCCCTCCAGGATTGCGCGCAACATCTGGTAGCGCCGGGCGTACTCGGCGCGGAACTCTGCGTAGTAGCCGTTGGCAAGGGCGCCCTCCAGGGCCGCTGCGGCAGCAACTTGCAGCGGCGTGGCTGTGGCGAAGGTCACCCACTGGTGGACGGCGCGCAGGGCCCGGATGAGCCAGGCCGGCCCTACAGCATAGCCGATCTTCCATCCCGTGAGACTGAAGGTCTTGCCCGTGGAGTTGATCGTCAGCGTGCGCTCCCACATGCCGGGCAGGGTGGCGATCGGCAGGTGCGAGGCGCCTTCAAAGACCAGTTGATCGTACACCTCGTCGGTGACCACCAGGGTGTCGTGTTCGAGGCACAGGGCGGCAATCAACTCCAGTTCGCCGCGGCTGAAGACCTTTCCGGTCGGGTTATGGGGCGTGTTGAGCAGCAGCAGGCGCGTGCGGGGGCCGAAGGCGGCGCGCAGCGCGTCGGGGTCGAAGCGCCAGGCGCGCTCGCCCGGCGCGGGGGGGTGCAGACGCACCAGGCGCGGCACACCTCCGGCCATCGTAATATCGGGCACGTAGGCATCGTAGAACGGCTCGAAGACGATAACCTCGTCGCCGGGATCGATCAGCGCCTGCATCGCCGCGAACAGGGCCTCGGTCGCGCCACTCGTGACCGTCACCTCGTGGGCCGGGTCAAGGTCGCGCCAGCCCTGGGCGCGCCAGGTTGCGGCAATAGCCTCGCGCAATCGCGGAAGGCCCTGGTAGGGAGCGTACTGGTTCATATCCGCGGCAATGGCCTCGGCGGCGGCCTGCTTCACCCAGGCCGGCCCGGCGAAGTCGGGGAACCCCTGGCCCAGGTTGACCGCCCCGCACTCCAGGGCCAGGGCGCTGATCTCAGCGAAGATCGAGGTGCCAAAGCTGCTGATGCGAGCGGCGGCGCGAACATGGCTCATCGCAAGCTCCTGCGGCGCTGGTGCTATGGGTAAACGAGCGCCCTGTATGGTACCACAAGGGTGGATTTGGGATTTGGGATTGGGCGCGGGAGATCTGGCGGCCCCGGTGACCTGGAGCTATTTCGCTTCGTCGTTTGACATGCTGCGGCAATATGTCCATGATACAAGGGGTGTGAGGAACGGCGTTTCCCCAACCCCCTGGACTTGATGGCAGGGAATGCGCCCTCCCCGGAGAACAGAGGAGAGGAGAGGAGCAATGTCTGGCGAGAACACCAACCGGTCTACGGTCCTGGGCGACAACGAGTTCGACGGCTACAAAATGCTGATGGATGCGGCCAGGGAGGCCGAGCCGATCATCGTGGCGGTGGCCCACCCCTGCGATGACACCTCGCTGACCGCCGCGGTGGACGCGGCGCGCGAAGGGCTGATCAAGCCGATCCTGGTCGGTCCGCAGGCGAAGATCCGCGCCGTGGCCGAGCGCGAGGGGCTAGATCTGACGCCGTTCCCGATCGTGGACGCCGCCCATAGCCATGAAGCGGCAGCCAAGGCCGTGGCCCTGGTGCGGGCCGGCGAGGCCGAGGCGCTGATGAAGGGCAGCCTCCACACTGATGAACTGCTGGCCGAGGTGGTTAACAGCACCACCGGGCTGCGTACCGGGCGGCGCATCAGCCACTGCTTCGTGATGGATGTGCCCACCTACCCCAAACCGCTGATCGTCACCGACGGAGCGGTGAACGTGGCCCCGGATCTGATGGCGAAGCGCGACATCGTGCAGAACGCGATCGATCTCGCCCTGGCCCTCAAGATTCCCGAGCCGAAGGTTGCTATTCTCGCCGCGGTCGAAACGGTCAACCCGGCTATGCAGTCCACCATTGACGCCGCCGCGCTGTGCAAAATGGCCGATCGCGGGCAGATCACCGGCGGCATTCTCGATGGCCCGCTGGCCTTCGATAACGCCATCAGCCCGGAGGCGGCGCAGACCAAGGGCATCCGTTCGCCGGTGGCCGGGCAGGCCGACATTCTGGTGGTGCCCGATCTGGAAGCGGGCAACATCCTGGCCAAGCAACTGACGTTCCTCGCGCGGGCCGAGGCAGCGGGGATCGTGCTCGGGGCGCGCGTGCCGATCATCCTCACCAGCCGCGCCGACAGCGTGCGCGCCCGATTGGCCTCGTGCGCACTCGCCGTGGTGCTGGTCCACGCCCGCAAGACCGCCCAGGCCGCCGCGGCGACGTAACTGGAGCATTGGCTGCGAGCCAGGAGAGGAGGGGTCACGTGACCAAAGATATTCTGGTGCTGAACGCCGGGTCATCGAGCATCAAGTTCACGGTGTACACCTACGCCGCCGATAACGCCAGTTTCACAGTTCGCTTCAAGGGACAGATCGAAGGCATCGGCACCCAGCCTCGCTTCAAGGTCGAGGACGGCGCCGGCGCGACGGTGCACGAGGATTCCTGGGCGCCGCGCCCGGTCGGTCGCGGGCATGCCTATGCCCTGGAACGGCTGGCGGCGTACCTTGATCCACAGTTGCCCGAGGAGGGTCTGCTGGGCATCGGCCACCGCGTGGTGCACGGCGGCACGCTCTACAGCGCCCCCGTGGTGGTTGACGAGTCGGTACTGGCGACCCTCGAAACCTTCGTGCCGCTGGCCCCCCTGCACCAACCCGCCAATCTGGCCGGCATCAGCGCGACGATGGATTTCCTGCCCGGCGTGCCGAATGTGGCCTGTTTTGATACCGCCTTCCATCGCACGCACGCGCCGGTGGTGGAGCGCTTCGCCATTCCCGAGGAGTTCTATGCCGAAGGAGTGCGGCGTTACGGCTTTCACGGCCTGTCCTACGAGTACATCGTCCAGGCCCTCCGCATCGTCGCGCCGGAGATCGCCGATGGGCGCGTCATCGTGGCCCACCTGGGCAACGGCGCCAGCATGTGCGCCATCCACCAGGGTCGCAGCGTCGAGAGCACCATGGGCTTCACGGCTCTCGACGGGCTGCCGATGGGCACCCGCTGCGGGCAGATCGATCCGGGGGTGTTGCTCTACCTGATGCAGGAAAAGGGCATGGGCGCCAAACAGATCGAGGACCTGCTCTACAAGCGCTCCGGGCTCCTCGGTCTATCGGGGATCAGCAACGATATGCGCACCCTCCTCGCCAGCAACGACCCGCGCGCGGCGCTGGCGGTTGACTACTTCATCTACCGCATCGTCCGCGAGACCGGCGCCCTGGCCTCAGCCCTGGGCGGCCTGGATGCCGTGGTGTTTACGGCCGGCATCGGCGAGAACAGCGCTCCGATTCGTGAACGGGTCTGCCGGGGCCTGGCCTGGCTGGGCGTGAAACTGGACCCCGCAGCCAACGAGCGCCGCGGGCCGCGCATCTCCACCTCCGACAGCCAGGTGTCGGTGTGGGTCATTCCCACTGACGAGGAGCAGATGATCGCCCGCCATACCGCCAGCTTGCTGCACCGGCGCTAAGGAGGTTGCCGGCGGTACATACAGGGGGAGGGGAAACCGGGTTGCTCCTCCCTCTGGTTCATCAATGGACAACCAGGCGTCCCGACAGGCTCGCCGCGGCGCGATCCTGGACGAGACGGCAGACATCAAGCCCGACCCCTCAGAGAGGCATTTCCAGGAACCTTCGCGCGGCGGCGGCGCCGGCCTCGACATTCCAGCCCGGAATAGCCCGTTGCAGCATCTCAGGGGTGATGCGCGCGTCAGCTTCCACTAATGCGCGCAGGGCCTCATCGTCAGGCGGCGCCCCCTGCAAGCCAGGCGCGTCAGCGGCGTACTCTCTCAACAATTCGATGCCAATACAGGCCTTGAGCAGGCCCACCTCCTCGAAACCGTCCTGCGCGTCATAGTCGGCCCGCTGCCACCTGTGGCCGTCCCATCCGTAAATGAAACCGAAATCCGAAATGGCATCAATCCCATCTAATTTCTCTGCACCAGTGGCACATAGATTGCGGTCAACGCATCAACCACTATTAATCGAACTTGTACGCGGACGGGCGGCACACCGGTAACGTCTGTCGCTGAAATCGTCACGGCGCCGGAATACAGGCCATTGCTCAGACCGGCTTGATTCACCTCAACCCTGACGGTACTGCCGCTCATGCGGGTTTGCAGCCAGGGCGCGTCGCTGGCAACCTGCCAGGTAGATGCCGAGCAAGGCAACGTCACGTCCAGCGTCGCGCCGGGAGGCGGGCTGCCGTCCCGGACCGCCAGGAACGTCAACGCTGTCGGGGAGACGCGCAATGCGGGCGGGGTCGTGACGGCTTCGGTGATGGGCGAGAACCGGACGCCATCGGTGTAGCGCACCCATACGCCCTGCCCGCGATAGTTGCCGCCCGGAACCGGCCACGTCAGCGGTGAGGCGACCGGCTGTGGAGCGCTAAAGATGGAGACTGCGTCTACATAGACGTCGGCGCTGCCGCTGCGCCAGAACCGGAAACTCAAGAAGGCGTCGTTGGGGTTGGAGTGGAAGGTAAAGCTCAGGGGAAATTCCTGGTACTGATTGGGAGCGGTAAAGTCGGTTCCTCGAAGACTGATCGGCCCGTACTCTCTGCCGCCGCCCCTGACCGAGATGCGCGCCACTTCACTGTTCGATGTGTTGTTGACCTTCAGCCTGAAGTAGGCCACCATCGGCGTGTCCTTGATGAACGTTGTGTCCCACACCCAGGCGAAAGACTCGCCGTCGCCGGGATAGAGGCGATAGGCGGTGCCGCCCCACGCCGCTTCGTCGCTAACCCGCTCGCCATTGCCCCACGCTCGGTTGAAGGTCTCAAAGGTGTCATCGGCGAGCCAGCCGGGGCTGAACTGCACCTGCGGCAATCCATTCCCATCCAGGTTGTAGAGCGTCACGTGCGATCGAGTTGTGCTCAACTGCGCGGGGCCAAGCTCGTTGAGAGGGACATTCGCGCCGAGGTAAATGGTGTCGCTGACCGTCAGGGTGCGGCCGAAAACATCGCGCGTCTTAACGAACACCGATCGCCACCCCTGCCCGCTGTTGAGGGTCCAGTTCCTGCTGGAGGCAAATGGCTCCCACGACGCGCCTCCAAAGCAACTATCGTTGCCCACCATCATCTGCGTCGCTGCGCCTGCCCCTGCGAAGCCCCCGCCGGGCGTCCGGTTGTAGATATACAGAGTTACGGACGGGTTCGTCGTGGAGACGGCTTCGTTTTCGATGATAATAGGGGCATACACGGGATCATTGCCAAATTTCTGGGTAACATAGCCGCGCCCATCGCGGTCGCGCCGGTAGTAGCCCAGGCCAATCTCGCGCGAGTTGGGATCGAGCAGATTGGCTCGGTGACCGGGGCTGTTCATCCAGCCCTGAATGGCATTTTCAGGAGTTGCATAGCTGCAAAAGGCGTTCTCGGCCCCGGCAAGCCCCCGGTAACCAAAGGCTCGCGCCCGGTAATCGGGCCAGTTTCCGTTGGTATCCCGGTGATCGCAGAACCCTGCCGGGCGGTTCTCGGTCGAATCCCACGAGAACCAGCGCGCCGCATGGGTCAACTGGCGGTTCCAGCGCAGGGGCGGCAGGCCGTTATCGCGGCGAGCCAGATTAGCCAGATAAACTGTGCGGGCTTCGTCAAGCAGGAGCGTTGCGGTTTGAACCGAGGGATCGTAACCGCCCTGCGCCAGAACAGCAGAGGAGATCAGGAAAAGGATCAAAAAGCGAATCTTTCCAAAGCCCCTCATCAGGTGCGCTCCTTTGAGTGTAATAAAAATCAAGATCTTGAAAGCATCGCGCATCACGTGGTTCTGGCGAAGTATAATTCAACCTTGCCATCACTGTAAATATATTTGTATATTTTGTAATCTAAGAGGCAGGATGTAGGGTTGGGGAGGGGGAAGGTTTAGCAAAAAACCCGGTTCACAGACTCATCAGTTCCAGTTGCAGTCTGGCTGGCGCTTCGACCGCTATCCCGGCCAGGAGAGGCTCCCAAACTGGTATGATGACGTCGGCGGGCCGGGCTATCGCCAGACGGCCGCGGTCACGGCGAGGCTCAGACCCGATCGCGTCCCTATGGTTGCTTTTCGCTTGCAACGCTCCACCGCTACGACCCGTCGGCAGGCCCGGCTGACGCTCCTGCCCCGGGGCCAGGAGGCAGACGATGATCCATTCCAGAGCGTCGCAGCAGGCTCATCGAAGCTCCAGCGCGCCTGCCCGGCTGGCAAGACCTACGCCAGGCGCCCAGGCCGGCTTCATAGTGTTGCTGCTGAGCCTGTTGCTTGTCACGGCTTGTGAGAATACTTCGATGATGAACACTCCCGTTCATTCGGATCGTTCTCCCCTGCAAGAGCTATCCCAACCCCTCAACCAGGAGCAAGCGCTCGCCTTTATCGGCCAGCCCTTCCCCGCCAGCGCCAGCAACATCCATCTGCTCGGCGAGGCGGCGCTGGATACGCAGGTGATCGCCCGCTTCGATGTCCCGCGGCAGGACGTGGCGGCCTATCTTGCCAGCCTGGGCGTTACCGCGCCGCTGGAACGGAACTACTCCCCGTTCCTTTCGCCCGATCCCCCCCTGGCCGGCGCGGCGTCCTGGTGGGCGCCGCCTGTGGCCGGCAACGCAGCGGGCAACTTCAGCGGCCTCTATCAGCAAGTAGGGTCAAAGCACTACAACCTGGCGGTCATCGAAGCGGCGGAGGGCCTGGCGCGCGTCTACCTGCAAGTGTTCAATACGTGATTGCCCCCTGCGAGCGCGCGCAAAGCGTCCACAGCCTGTCCTTCGGCCCGGATGGACGGACCCCGGCGACCGGGGATCAGGCCGGGGTCGGGCGCAGCGGTAGGGCAACCCGGAGCCACGCTCAAGATAACGGATCATGCCCCGGCATCTGCTGCTGCGCCTGGTTCGGCAGGAGCGGCAACGGTTTCAACGGTGTACTCGGCGTGCATCACCGGCCCGCGCTGTTCGAGTTCAGCCGCTTGTTCAGCCGCCCGCACCTACTGCCGCCACTGGTCGGCACGCTGGTTCTTCTCAGCCCGTTGCGCGGTCTCGGCAACGCGCTTCGCCCGCGTCTCCGGCTTCTTTGCATTCACGATCCACTCCAGGATGCCTCGCTTGACTGATCGGGGAAACGTGTCGAAGTGTCGTCTCGCGTTGGGATAAGCCGCGAGAGCCTGTTCAAGGTCCTGAGGAATCTTAAGCGCCTCCACAGCGTCGAGTCGCGACCAGGAACCGTCGCGCCTGGCGGATTCGACCCTGGCAAGCCCGGCTGGCGTCATCAGGCCGGCGGCAATCAGTTTCTCCACTTTTCCCCCGCCCGTCGGTAGCCTTCGTCGGCCTCACACTGCGCGCCTGCCATCAGGTTCAGCGGCGCCGTTTCGTTCACATTGTTTTACAGCCGGTGGCGCAGGGTCAGGGCTTGCTTGGAGGAGCGGTTCAACTCGGGGGACAAGCGGGCCGTTGTTTCACCCTGGGCGACCCCGCGCAGGAACAGAACCGTGGGAGAAGGCTTCTGGCGGCTCTTTTCAAAGGCGGCGCCCGTCAGGATGGTAAACGCACTGTCGCACGCGCGGCAGCGATAGCCCGGAAAGGCTTGCCTGCGCCGAAAGAGGCGGCAGCTACGACTCCTGCAGTGAGGACAACACAGACCTGCTGGATACATGCGGCGCTCCTGCCAGTCCAGACTGGCCGCCTCGTCCATCAACTCGCCAATCGGAAGGGCGATCATCCTATCCCTCCAGTGCGCCATGCCAACCCTGCTGGAAGGAAGTCTACCATACCTTTGACACTAGCTTCAGATGAGCCGTCGGCTGCACGCTTTGTTAGACTGATGGGAGAGGTGCAAGATGACATTTCGGGCAGAGGAAGGTGGCATCATAACCAAGAACATCAGAGTCTGATTATGGTTGACCAATCCCTAGCTGCTTTTTCAGTTCTTCGATTCTTTTGCGAATCTCTGGCTCGTAGGTGTCAAAATTAGTTACTCGGTAGATATCGAGTGTGCTTTCAGAGACTGTACGAAATCCGGCATATCCGAACAGGACACCAATTGCAGCGACGAAGGCGTAGAGATAAAGTCCAAGATTTAGTTGAACTGAAACTAATATCGCCAGAACAAATGACAACGATAAGATGAGAACGATTAGAAAAAGACTGCTAAGCGCATGTAGTGTTTGGCCAGCAAATGTTGCATAGAAAAAATACGGCTCATTTCGCAACCTTTTAATGCGTTCGTATTCTGCTTGAAGATATTTCAGATTTTTATTGGCGAAACTTCGCGAAAGTCTCTCTCTGCGTAACTGAATAGTTCTTTTGACAGGATCTGTTATAAGATTTACTATGATGCCTAAAACAAAACCAACGATCAATTCTGGCACACTCATGCTCTATTCTCCTTTCGTCGTTTAAGTGATTTCTGCGTAGCCAAGCAATAAAGCAAGCTAGCTGGCGGAACTTGCCCTCATCAAGAACGATGATTGTGGTATTATTGGCGCCAACAGAGATTAGTAGACCTTATCGAGATTTGTGGTGTGATTCGCTCCTGCGACACCGAAGAGGAGCGAACCCATGCTACGTTATCACACCATTGCTGGACAGGACGCCCGCGTGTGCGAGTTGACCAGTCTGTCGGACACCGAGTTTACCGCACTCATGGCGCCCTTTGAAACGGCATTCCAGGAGCATATGCAGCAATAGACCATGACCGGCCGGCGGCGCACGACTCGCAGCTTCAGCGTCTATACCAATTGTCCGCTGCCAACGCCCGCAGATCGCTCGCTGTTCGTGCTGAGTTATCTCAAACATGCACCGCGCCAAGCCTATCACGGCGCGACCTTTGGCCTGATCCGGTCGAGCGTCAGCACCTGGCCGAATATGCTGATCCCGGTGCTCCAAACCGCGTTGTGCGTCGCCGACCTCGCGCCCGGTCGCGCGCTCGAGGAGCTGAAAGCGCGGATTGGTCTTACCGACGCGACCGCGCCGGAGTCCCCTTTTTCACGACGGCGCCGAGCGACCCATCCTGCGCCCCCAAGACCCAGGTGAACAGAAAGACTACTGGAGCGGCAAGACGCACGACCGCCCGGTAACGAACGTGCTCCTGGCCGACCGGACGGCGCGCATGTGGTTTCTCAGGGATACGTATGAAGGCGCCTATCGCGAAAAACCCATTGCCGACGCCACGCCGTATCCGTTGCCGCCGGGCAGCGAACTGCTGCGGGAGTTGGGCTAGCTCGGCTTCGCGCTCGCTGGCGTCACGATCACGATGCCGCACAAGAAAGCCAAAGGACAGCGATTGACCACGCACAAAAAAGCGATAATCGCCAGATTACGCGCCAGCGCGTGCGGATCGCGCACATCATCAGCGCCGTCAAACGGTGCGTCATCCTGAAAGAAGACCTCCGGCTCCGGGCGGACCATATCCGCGATACGGTGACGGCAATCGCGTGCAGCTCACACAATCTGCGGCTCCGCCATGTTCCTTGGACATACGCTACGTAAATCTCGATAAAGTCTATTGTTTTTTGATGGAAGATGAAGATACGCAGTTATAACAGAACGCTCGGAATATCAAACACGTTAGGA
Source organism: Chloroflexaceae bacterium (assembly GCA_025057155.1). Taxonomy (NCBI): domain Bacteria; kingdom Bacillati; phylum Chloroflexota; class Chloroflexia; order Chloroflexales; family Chloroflexaceae; species Chloroflexaceae bacterium. Next base: position 213,834 of record JANWYD010000002.1, on the reverse strand, counting down.
CGTGATGGTAGAACGACCACGTGAGTGAAGGGTTTCAAGGGAGTAGCCAGCGGTTGACAGAGCCGCCCAACGGGAGCGTCAGCCGCGCCAGACTCGCGCCCGCCGCACGCACTCGCACCATGGTTGACAGAGCCGCCCAACGGCCTGCGTTTCAGCCGTCCGCGAAGCGCAGCGGAGCGGCGTCAGGTGGAAACACGTGTTAGGCGCAGTTTTTAAGCGCCGCACGCAACGCTCTTTCCTGCATAACCACATGACTTGCACCTGCAATGGCAAAAACTCTTCGATGCTTCTTTACAGCACGGATTACATTGGACACGTGCGATGCGTCACGGAAATAACCGGTCTGACGCGAAATCTCGTTCGTCAATCCACCTTGAATCAGAGGGCTTCCAACATCGTCGCTAAGCGTCTGCCAATCCAAATCTCAGCCGAATGCTTGTCTATATTGAGCGGAGAGACATTCCAACGGAGCGAGCGGCAATTCAAGAAGTAGTTTACCGGCAATCCACCTTGCAAAAATTGCTCATGTATTCTTTGTAAGGCGTTTCGCTTCCATATAGCGATACTGCACAATCTGCCGCACACAGTAGAAGAGCAATAATTGTTCTCCGGTAAAAGTCTTAAGTAGATATTGCACTTCTTCATCAAAAGAGGGTTCTAAATTGGCAACTGGAACGCTATGCAGGCTGCAAAGGCGACACAAGAATCCGCGCTCGCCTTCTTGTCTGATGATTTCGTCTCGCGGCAGCAATGTCTCGATGACACCGCCTTCTACCAGGGCAAAGTCGGGATGGAATCCTTTGAATCGCAACTCGATATCATCAAACATCGGGTCAGCAGGATCATAAATGTGGTTTGCACCGTAGTAAAGGAACTCGGCGCTTTCGCTTGGCAGTTGCAAAATATAAGGCGCTGGATGCTCGATGTTCTTGTATTCTGCAAACGTCATCGTCGCGGTAGCAACCATTAGTAAGACTCCGAAACGAAACCGCCAAGTCCGTTCAGGCGAGAATTGCGCCTAACGCCCTGCGCATCACCCGCCGCGCGAGTGCGTGAAACCACTGCCTCTACAAGACCGATTGCAAGCGCGTGAGGCCGCCGATTTGTGTGCGCGGTAGCGCGGTCGGGTGGATGCGCTTGTTATGCGGCCTCTCTCAACTTGAACTCTTTTGGCTATTCCTCGCCATCGCGATAAATCTGAATTGCATCTATATACATAGGCATAGTTGTAACACTGGTGCCCGGGGCTCCAGACAGTCCTCCTTGGAACAGAAATCCATTAGATAACACAAGTTGGCACAAAGGTTGTGGAGGAGTCCCTACTGACAATGCACACAAATCCAAGACAAATGTATTCCAGCCACCACGGTATCCCCTAATACCTTGACAGTTCCAGTTCTCCCCCATTGGAACACAAACCTGTGCCCAGACAACGTCCACCTCTTCATTCTCGGGCCAGTAAACTTGTCCCACAACCACGTCCGCTGTGAACTCCTGAGTCCAGCGGAAGGAGAAGAATGTCTGTCCTCCTGCCTGGACAGGCAGTATAGCTTTCAGCGCGTACTGACCACTAAAGGCATGCTCAGTTGATCTCTGCGCTCCTTCAGGCCACCCGTTCAAGTCGGCATCAGTCTCAAAATCGTAATAGGTCATCAAGTTCGAGGGCCAACTGCTGGCCGGCAGAACTATAATCTGGGTGCCTAGCCAGAAAAAGAAGGAAATCGTGATTACGTACAAAGCAGCTAAGCTTCCCCACCGCCACTTGGGACTGCTATCTGAAGACTTGAAGGCAAATCAAAAAACCCCACCTGCGAGGACTACATATCCCACCACAGAGGCGATTAACAGACTTTGAGGCTCACTGCCCCATTCAAGGACTGTGCCAATGAATCCTACAAACAGAGTAATAGTTCCCAGAAAAGCAGCTATTTTACTTAACAGATCTAGATAACCGTTGCTCGGTCTACTCATCCTCTCCCTCTCTGATGCTCTTAAGTGTACATTGGTATTTTTGAAACGTAGGCCGCATAACGGCTGGCGTTTCAGCCGCAGCGCGGAGCGAAGCGGAGCGCTGTCGGCTGGAAACGCATGTTATGCCGCCTATTCCTTTTACAACCAGAAAGGTACGTCTCCTTCCAGATCTTTGGGTTTGATGCCGAGTAATGACAACTCTGCAATTTTGTCGCTGTAATGAATCGTCACTGGCAAACGCGGCTCTCTAACAGAACCATAATGTAAGAGCGTTAGTGACAGTACAGAATGAATAGCGTTTTCAATTGGGAAAGTCGGTTCTGTCCTGATTTGAAGTGGACGCGGCGTGCTACCTTTGAAAGGAGGTAGTGAAGAAACCAGAAATACTTCCGTATCGCTTATTTTCAATGCAGTTCCCTTTGACGGTCTATCAAGGGTGGAAGTTACTGTACTTTGATAAAGACGGGGTGTCCCAGATTTGATTACTTCGACTAAATGAAACTCTGTTCCAATTTGTTTCGCCCACTCTTTCAACGCAGACTTTTCTCCCCCACGAAAATAGCCATCGCGATGAATCACAACGCGTTTACCTTGAAATTCTTTAAGAGGAAAAAGGCTACGCAGAATACCACCTGGTATTGTTTCCCCTTCGATCGGCGCATCATGGATGATATATCTTAGAAATTGGCCGTCGCTAAAATATATTCTTGCAATAGCGGTTGCATTCACCGTTCCCGACAGCCGTTGTTTCGCTCTACGAGCAATATCAATCCCAACGACAATATCAGCGTAAGGCAGAGGTTTCGCCAAAACAAATGGTATATTCTTTGTCTTTGCCAATATCCCCAGCACAATATTGTCCATCGCATATTGTTCAGAGAATGTATCTTCATAAACAACTTGGCTTGGGATGCCACATCGCATTGTCAATGATTTGAAAACATGATACATACTATCTTCTTCGTCGTCTCCCCATTCATCATCATGATGTGCGCTTCCAGGAAACAGGGCAAGGATAATATCAGGTTTTGCCATTTCTAGGCGATTTATTGCATTTTCCAAGTCTGCTCTTGAAAGTCTTTCGACCTTTTGTTGGCGTTGCCCATTGACTTCAACCGATTGAATAGAAAAATTCAATCTCTCCAGTGCCGCCTTAAGTTTTTGTAGAAAGGTCATCAATGCTTGCTGTGCAACTTGTGACGATGCGTTCACTATCCCAATTCTTATAGGGTGTTCTTTGTCAGGAAACGCGCTTGAACGTCTAAATACACCATGTTGTTCTAGACTTCGATAAATGCGTTGCCCTTCGCGGTGAGTTTGGTTGCAACCAACACGCAATTCGGGTACAAAGGCTACATCATTTGCTCTCAAAAATAATTGCGGTCTTGCTCTCGACTCAAAACCGTCCCCCAGAATTCCGTGCTTTTTGCCAATAGCAGCAATTTCACGTACAAGATTGTACCTGGTGAGAGGGTCAAGCCGTAAGGCTTTGGAAACTTGGCGCGGATCCACTCCAAATTTCTTGAGATCGCCCATTCGTACGATCGGGCGTAACATGCTAGCGATATAAATATACTGACTTGTACGCGTTTCAATTTTGACGGTCAGTTCATCATCAGGGGCGCGGCTAATCAGATTACGTGTTGTCTCATCGCTTGATTTGCTGAGAAGCCATTCACGCATTTCTCGAACATTGCCAGTAATCTCGACAATTGTTCCTTTTAAGTCCTTTGCTGTCACAGCTACCATCATCCCGATAAGTTCTTGCGGGCTTTTCAAGGTAGCAGCAAACTCGTGAAGCAACTGAGTATGAAAAATATTGGACGACACAGTTATAGAAACCGCTGGTTGATTGTTGACAGCCCAACCGCGCAAAGCATAATCGCGGTCAACTCGGATTTTGCCGAAATGCTGTTTTTTGGGTTCAAGCACTCTCCGAATCTCTGTTTGGTAGTTTGCAAGTAAACCACGAGCCGCAAATTCACCTAGTTCCCAGGCCGATGGTTCCCAGGTTGTATTAAAAGTAATGCTCTGTACATCCTTGAATGGTTCTTCTGTCCATAGTTGTTTTAGAAATTCTTTAATTTTGTCATCTTGAAGGCGCTTATCCGTAATAATCTGACCACCACACCATACCCAATTCCCGCCGAATGTGTTCCGCAAGCGATATGCTAATTTTCCGCCTATCGCAGAAGCATCGTCACTCACTGTTTTAATCATGTGAGCGAATAAGGTTGGTAATGCTTGAGGAATGACGAGAAACAGGTCAGCATGGATTATTTCACTCATAGACAGTTTCTCCTTTGAGATGGAGCATTCACTGAACTGTGCGCTGCCAGAAAGGATGCTTATGCCACGATATTAGGCGGCATAACATGAAGTAGACCGACCGCCTCCACCTATTCCAGCCTGTACTACATTAGACGGACAACTTTCCGCCTAATCCCGCCCTGTACGGTGTTCGGCTGCCCTTCGTCCGCCTATGCCGGCCTGCGCCATATTAGGTGGACAACCGTCCGCCTAATCCCGCCCTGTACGGTGTTCGACCGCTCTTCGTCCGCCTATTCCCGCACATGCCCCGATAGACGGATAACCTTCTCTCCTGAAACTCACGTACGACGAAGCCGCATCGTTTGTGTGCGTTGCGCGGTACATGAGTTGTGATGAGTATAGGTCACTCTATATCCGATGTAAAGGGGTTCCAAATGTCCTCTTCCGGCCATCCGCCCGGACTGCTCGATCAGGTGCGCGGCGCGCTGCGTCGCAAACACTACTCGCTTCGCACCGAAGAGGCGTACATCGGATGGGTGCGCCGGTTTATCCGCTTTCATACCCTGCGCCATCCGCGCGAGATGGGATCAGGCGAAAGCAGGTCGGCATCCAGAAGCGCGTCACCTGCCACACGTTTCGCCATAGCTTCGCCACGCATTTGCTTGAGTAGTCTGTAAACAAAGTCTTTCGCTACACCCCCACCCCCTCCCCAACCCTCCCCCGCCGGGGGAGGGAGTCCGGCCCCTCCCCCCAACGGGGGGAGGCTGGGAGGGGGGCGGAAAGGCCAGGAAACTTACTTTACAGACCATTGAGGCCGGCTATGCTATTCGCACCGTGCAGGAGCTTCTGGGCCACAAGGATGTGCAGACCACGATGATCTACACTCACGTCCTGTGCCGTGGGCCCGGCGCGGTGCGTAGCCCCCTCGATGACGAATGAGACCTGTCGGGAATACTGTTCACACCTGGGGTAACAGGAGAGCCTGGGAGCGCGGGCGTCTTGCCCTCGAAGCCACAACGAGGGCTGGAAGCCCTCGCTCCCAGGAGAAGTGTGAACAGTTGCCCCGGCGCGGTGCGCAGCCCCCTCGATGATGCATGAGACCTGTCGGGAATACTGTTCACACCTGGGGTAACAGGAGAGCCTGGGACGCGGGCGTCTCGCCCTCGAAGCCACAACGAGGGCTGGAAGCCCTCGCTCCCGGGAGAAGTGTGAACAGTTGCCTGTCGGGTCTCCCTACGCCCCGCCCGCCTCCACCCGTACCGCCGCGCAGTGCATGTGCCCCTCCTCCACCACCAGGGCCGCCGCCCCGCCCCTCAGCGGGGCGCCGGGGTCACGCATCGCGAAGATGGGCGCATCGTCCACGAAGGCCCGCAGCCACGGCCCTTCGACCGCCAGGCGCAGGGCGTAGCTCCGGTGCTGCTGCCAGACGAATGGCGCCTCGGCCAGCAGCGTGTCGGCGTCGAGGGCCCGCAGCAGGGCGATGCGCCCTCCCGCCCGCAGCAGCAGGGCGTAGAAGCGCCGCAGGCCGCCCACCCGCGCGGCGATGCCCGCCGCCGCGCAGAGCGACGGGGTGATCACCGCCTGCACCTCGTAGTCCCGCCACTCCTCGGCGCCCTGGATGAGCAGGCCCCGCCCGGCGTTCTGCGTCAGCCAGAAGGCTTCGGGCCGCTCATCGTCCCACTGGTCCACCGCGTTGACCCAGGCCCGCCGCCAGGCGCTGCCCGCAAAGGGCGGGCGGGTGAAGGTCACCTCCGGCGCGCCCCGCCAGCCGAGCCGGTCGAGGCGCAGGCCGGCAGGGCCCGAGACCGTCGCCTGCACCTCGACCCCGATGTCGGCCAGCGGCGCCCCGGCGGTGTCGGGCACCCGCCAGTGGAGTTCGACCTCCGCGCCGGGGGCCAGGGACACGGGCGGGCCGCTCAGCGCCTCCAGGGCATCCTGCGGGCCGTAGACGCGGGCGCTCAGACGCGTGACGACCGGCCCGGCGTTCGTCGCGTCGGCGATGAGCCGGGCGTACACCTCCTGGCCGGGGTAGAGCCGGGGCGAGGCCACCAGGGGGTAGCCGGGCATCGCCAGTTCCTCGGGCAGGATGAACACGGGGGTCGCCGCGCGGGCCGTCCCTCCCGCCGGGAGGGTCGCGCTGACAGCGAGTTGCCGCGCTCCCTCCGGGCCGACAAGGTTGCGCACCTCGGCCCCCGCGCCACGAAAGCCCTGCACCGACCCCGGCAGCGTGAAGTGGAACTGCGCCCCGCCCTTTGGCGCCAGCGGCGGCAGGCCGTGCAGGGCGCGGCCAATGTTCGCGACGCGCACGGCCTCGGTCAGGGCGTCGCTGATGGCCCGCCCCCCGTCGGCGCCGGGCAGGAAGAGCCGGTCGGCGATGGGGCTGCGCCAGTCGTAGGGGCCGGCGTCGAGGGCGGCCAGGCCGCCGCGGATCCCCAGCAGGCATCCGAGGTTGCCGGCGTTGCAGTCGGTGTCGAGCCCGGCGCTCACCACGATGCCCAGCGAACGCCCGAAGTCTCCGTCGCCCCACAGCAGGCCCAGGAGCAGGAGGGCCTGGTTGGGAACCACGTGGCAGCCGCCCCGGTAGCGGTCGTAGGCGTAGCGTTCGGCGATCAGGCGCCGCGCCGCGCGCCAGTCGGCTTCGCGGGCGCGCAGGGCGCGCAGTTCGATGATCAGCCGGGCGGTGGCGCAATCGGCGGGGATGCGGGCGATCGCCGCGTCGAGCAACTGGGGGATGCTCCCCTCGACGAAGGCCAGGGCCTCCATCGCCGCCAGCGCCCGCGCCGCGTGCACCGCCTCGCCGTCGTGGCTCACCGATGCGGCGCGCCCGGCCAGGTCGGCGGCCAGGTCGGGATCGCCCGGCGCGACCATGGCCCAGCCATCCGCGAAGATCCGTCCGCCGATCTGCTCGGCGACAATCCGCCCGTTGAGCGCGGCGGAGCCGCTGGCCGGCGCGGGAATGCCGCTCTTGAGGCGCAGGTAGGCGGTGTGCTCGGTGGACACGCCCAGGCCGCCCCACCAGATGCCCGTGCGCCCCTCGATCAGGTAGTTCAGCCAGGCGGCGCCGATCTGCGCCGGGGTGAGCGCCGGGTCGTTGCCATGGTCGGGCAAGGCCCGCAGAAAGGTGAAGGTCCCGGTGATATCGTCGTCGGTGACCACCAGGGGCAGCCCGAAGCGCGCATGCACATACCCGCCAATCTCCCCCACCTCGGCGCTGATGCGCTCGTGGGTCCACTGCTCCACCGGCCGCCCGAGGTAGACGCCGATGCACTTGCCGAGCACGCCAGCGTAGACGCGCTCCAGGTAGTCATGCGCGAGGGCCATGATCCGTGCTCCTTTCTGGCGAGGCGCGGGGAGGCGGCGTCTCCTGCGACTCCCTTGAACGGCCGCGGGGGTTGCAGGGACCGCAGGCCCCCGCAGGATTCCCCTTTCCGGCGGAGCGCGGCGCCGCCGCGCCCCACTGGAAAGAGGTTTTCGGAGGGGCTTCGCCCCTCCGAACCTCCTCTCAGGGGAAGTCTCGTTGTGGTTCTAAAATCCAAAATCCAGCATCGCCAGCACCTCGGCGCGCGAGGGCATGGCCGCCTGCGCCCCCGGGCGGGTCACGGCTACAGCCCCGGCGGCGACGGCCCAGCGCACGGCCGCCGCCAGAGGTTGCCCTTCAACCAGGGCCGCTGCCAGCCCGGCGTTGAAGGCGTCGCCAGCGGCGACGGTATCAACCGCGCGCACGGGCAGGGCCGGCAAGCGCAGGAACTGGTCACTGGCGAACAGCAGCGCACCGTGTTCGCCCAGCTTCAACGCCACGGCGCCGCCGGTGCGCGCGTGCAGCGCGCGCGCCGCCGCAATGCGCGCCGCCTCGTCGCTCAGGTCGAAACCGACCAGCGTCGCCGCTTCGCTTTCGTTGGGCGTGATAATGTCGGCCAGGCGGTACAGCTCGGCGGGCAGCTCGCGCGCCGGGGCCGGGTCGAGGATGACCGGCACGCCCGCGCGCCGTGCCGCGTTGGCCGCGGCGACCACTGCTTCGAGGGGGATTTCGAGTTGCAACAGCAGCGCCCGCGCCCCGATCAGGGCTGTCTCCAGCCGGGTCACGTCGGCGGGGCCAATCGCCCCATTGGCGCCCGGCACCACGATGATCGTGTTGCGCCCCGCGTCGTCCACGGCGATCAGCGCCACACCGGAAGGTCCGGGAGTGGTCAGCACGTCGCGCTCGTCAACCCCGGCGGCGCGCAGCCCTGCCCGCAGTTCCGCGCCGAGCGCGTCGTCGCCCACCCGGCCCACCATGCGCGTCGGCGCGCCCAGGCGCGCGCAGGCCACGGCCTGGTTGGCGCCCTTGCCGCCCGGCGCGGTGAAAAAGGTGTGTCCGGGCACCGTCTCCCCGGTAGTGGGCAGCCGCGGCGCGCGGGCAACCAGGTCCATATTGATGCTGCCGAATACGACGATGGTCATGACTATCTCCTCATCGCGGTGGGTTCACGCCGGACACGCGCGGCGCAGCCGCGCACCACGGGGTGGAAGAGTTTTCCTGGGAGGGCGAAGCCCTCCCAGACCCTCCCTTTTGGCGAGGGTAGGGCGAAATGAGGTTTCACCCTTCCATCTGGTCGTGGGGGCGCCGTACTCTCCCCCGACCATTTGTGTCAGGGGATTTGCCAGATGCGCCAATACGTCAACAGACCATTCAGCGGTACAATACAAGAATAGTCCCCCTTCCCGCCGCCCGCGGCGGCGATACAGGAGCAAGTATGCCAACCATCGCTGTGTTTCACGTGTCCGCCGGTATCGGGCACACCAGCGCCGCTCAGTCCATCGGCGCCGCTTTGCGCCTCCATCCCGGCGTGACCGTCGTAGTTGAGGACGTCTTCGATCACGTCAACGACATGGCCCGGAAGGTGATCACCTCGGCCTACAACGAACTCTCCACCCGCCTTCAGCCGCTGTACACCATGGTCCACTCGCGGCTGCACTTCCAGGACACCGAGGATGCCCTGCGGGCCAATGCGGTGCTCAAGACCATGGGCCAGCCCTTTCTCAAACGCTTCGAGCGGCGGGTCGAGGAGCTCCGGCCCGACGCGATCATCTGCACGATGCAGTGGCCCCTCCACGTGCTGCAAGACTACGGCGAACGTACCGGCGTGCCCGAATATGCCGTGATCACCGATTTCTCCGTCCAGAGTAGCTGGCTGCGCGAGGGGGTGGCGGCCTACTTCGTGGCCAGCGAACTGACCCGCGACGTCCTTCTGGCCCGCGGCATTGAACCGGAGCGGGTCCACGTCACCGGCATCCCGGTGAAGCTGGAACTGGCGGAGCCGAAAGACCGCGCGGAGATGCGCCGGCGCCATAACCTGCCCCTGGAAGCGCCGCTGATCACCGTCATCGGCAGTGGCGTCGCGCCGGAGCGGGTGCGCCACATGGTCACCCAGTTGCTCAAGGGCGATCAACCGGCGACGGTGGTCACCGTGGCCGGACGCAACCACTACCTCGACGAGGCCCTCGGCGACCTCGAACGCGGCCCGCTGGTAGAACTCCGCAAGCTCGGCTTCATTGACTATCTGGACGATCTCGTCGCCGCCAGCGACCTGGTGATCTCCAAACCGGGCGGCCTGATCACCAGCGAAGTGCTGGCGCGGGGCACGCCGATGATCGTGATTGATCCCATTCCCGGACAGGAAGAGTGGAACGCCGACGTCGTATCCGGCTCGGGCGCCGGCATTCAGATCCGCGTACCGGAGCTGGTGCCGCGGGCAGTGCAGACCTTGCTGGCGCGCCCGGCCTGGCTCGAACTCATGCGCGCTCAGGCCCGCGAGATCGGGCGCCCCCGGGCGGCCTACGACATCGCCGCGCGCGTCCTGGCCGATCTGGAGGCGCGGGCTACGTCCCTGGCAGCGGTCTCCGGCGGGCAAAGGTGAACGTGCGGCGCGGCGCAATCGAGGTGCCCAGCACCGTCGCCACCTTCTGGCCGAACACGGCGTAGAACGAGGAGATGCGCAGGCAGGCCAGGTGCGCCGCCGTGACCGACAGGCCGCTATCGAAGAACTCGTCGTCCACTCCGTCAATCACCCCCCGCACGCTGAAGCTCAAAAAGTCGTGCGGGTCCCATACGTTCCACCAGTAGCCGAGAAAGCGCCGGTCGGGAAACGGGGCGGCTTTGCCCTTGCCGTAGATCGGATCGCTGGCCAGAAACAGCTTCATCTCCTCGAACATGCCGATCTGCGAGGAGAGCGAGGCCCAGAAGTCCACATGGATGTCTTCGTAGCCCGGCATGGCGGGAAGAAAGTGCGTGAGCACATCGTAGAAGATCGTCCCCCCCAGGCTGTGGGTGAAGGCGATCAGCGGCTCGCCGCCGCGGGCCAGTTGCTCGGCGCGGGCCCGGCGCAGCGCCTCCAGCACCCGCGCGGGGATGACGCCGGGGTTGGGCGCCCGGCCCCGGTGGGCGAAGTAGTACAGCGCGTCGCCCATGAACATCGCGCTCAGACGGGCCTGGGGCCGGCCCAGCATGGCCAGCACGCGCCCGCTGTAGTAGCCCAGGGTGGCCGAGAAGCGCAGCAACACCTCGCGGGCGATGTGGCGCTTGCGCCCGACCACCAGCAGCTTCTGCAAGGGGTGGTCGCGCCAGAATAGTGGAGGGGGGGTCGGCGGCATACTCTCGCCTTCCCAGCGCAACTCGGCTCCGATGTCGCCCCAGTAGGCGGTAATAATCGCCACCCGCTCCGGGTCGGGCGCGATTGCCGGCGCGACGTAGTGCCGCAGATGCGAGCGCACGTGCTCGTGGTCAGCATGGTACTTCTGGTAGTATTCGCGGGTTCCCGCCCCGTGCACGAAAACGATCGGCATAGCTCGCTCACTCCACGGGCACGCCGTGCCGGGCAATCACCTCGGCGTACCACTGCGCCGAAGCCTTGGGACGCCGCGCCTGGGTCGCGTAATCTACGTGGATCAGGCCGAAGCGCGGGCCATAGCCATCCTCCCACTCGAAATTGTCGAGCAGCGACCAGACGAAGTAGCCTCGCAGGTCGGCCCCGGCGGCGATGGCCCGGTGCGCCTCGATGAGATGCGCCCGCAGGTAGGCGATCCGCTCCTGGTCATCAATCGCGCCATCGGGGCCGGGATGGTCGGCGAAGGCCGCCCCGTTCTCGGTCAGGTAGAGGGGCAGCGAGGTGTACTCGCGGGCCAGGGCCAGCGCCTCGCGAACGCACGCCGGGTAAATCTCCCAGCCCATAGCCGTCGTTGGACCTGGCCCCGGAACCTGCCGCGCGCCCAGAAGCGGATTGCCCGCCGCCGCCAGCACCCGCACGTACACGTTGATCCCCAGGAAGTCCGCCGGTTCGGCGATGATCGCCATATCGCCGGGTGCGGCGGGGAGCGGCACGAAGCGCCGGCGGAAGAAGCGCAGCGCCAGATCGGGATAGCGCCCCTGAAACAGCGGCGCCAGAAACAGCCGGTTGGTGAGCGTATCGAGGAGCTGCGCGGCGCGAATGTCGCGCGGGCGGGGCGAGGCGGGGTGGCAGGGACGCAGGTTGAGCACCATGCCGATGCCCGCGCTCCGGCCGATGATCTGCCGGAAGGCCCGCACCGCCAGGCCGTGGGCCAGCAGCAGGTGATGGGCCACGGCGAGGGTCTGCCAGGGTCGCCCCACGCCCGGCGCCTTGGAGCGCCCGGCATAGCCGGCGTAGGTGATCAGCATCGGCTCGTTAATGGTGGCCCAGAGAGGAACCTCGCCGCCGAGCCGGTCGAAGAGCAGCGCAGCGTAGTCGGCGAAGCGTAGCGCCGTATCGCGCGCCGCCCATCCGCCCCGATCCTGAAGGGCCTGCGGCAGATCCCAGTGGTAGAGGGTGATCATCGGCGTGATGCCGTGCTCGCGCAGAGCCGCCACCAGCCGCCGGTAGAAGTCGAGCCCCTTCTGGTTGAGCGGCGGGCCGCCGGCGGGGAAGATCCGCGGCCAGGCCACGCTGAAGCGATATGCGCCCAGCCCCAGATGCGCCATTAGCGCCACGTCTTCAGGCCAGCGCCGGTAGTGGTCGCAGGCCGGCTCACCCGTGCCGCCGCCGGCCACCCGTCCCGGCAACCGGCAGAAGCGATCCCAGATGCTCTCACCGCGCCCGTCGGCCTCGGTATTGCCCTCGATCTGAAAGGCCGACGTTGCCGCGCCCCATAGAAATCCCGGAGGGAAGGTGAGCGCCTCCGCTGGCGCAGGCGCGCCGCGCGGCATGGCTGGCGAGTCTGAGCGTGAAAGCGACATATCCCTATTGTAGCACCGCTGCCTGGAACCTGGCAGACCATCGTCTGCGGTCGGTCCGCCTCCACAACCAGGTATTGGTAACGATCATGCGCACGTCCATCGCCGCGAGACCTGTCAGAATTGCAGTCTGCGACGCTTTGTCGTTCATTATCTATTCATTATAGTCTGGCGGGCGCGCCAGAGGGGGGAGAGGCAGGAAGGCTTCACCTTCCCAACTACCTGAAGATGCGCATCTGAGTTTACGATCTTGTAAGCTATTTGCAGAGGTATTCAGATCGCCGCGTTCTTTTGCTACAATTTGTGCGATCCGTCGAGACGCGCCAGCATCAACCCCACCGAAGGTGGTATTGGATCAGATGAACCCTCTGTGACACCGAGGGGCAGGAAAGCCGGCGGCAGGAAGGTTGGGGAGGGCGTAGCGCCGCAAAAAGAACTCAAAGCAATCCGAAATGGCAAGTCCTCCCGGGAAAACGCTTTAGTTACTCTTGTTGTGCGGCTTCGCCGCAGAGGTCCTTAATTGGCATTGACACAAATGGCAAGGAGCACAAGCAATGCGCCGGGCTGTAGCAATCCTGATGCTGCTAGTCGTGCTGGGGGGGCTGGGGGCCTGCACCCTGACCAGCCAACCCCAGGCCGAGGAACCTGTACAGACGGTCCCTACGCCTCTCCCCGCCCTGAGCGGAGGGATCGGGGTGCTGGCGGAAGGACGGGTGCTTCCGGCGACAACGGTCAATCTGCTGTTTGAAATAAGCGGCACGGTGGCCGAGGTGCTGGTCAAGGAGGGTGACCGGGTGGTTGCCGGTCAGCCCCTGGCGCGCCTGGATGCCCGCGAGCTGGCGCTGCGCGTTGAACAGGCCCAGGCCACCCTCGAACAGGCCCAGGCGGAATATGAGCGTCTGCTTGAGGGCGCCACTCCCGAACAGATCGCCGCCGCCCGCGCTGAACTCGCTCGCATGCAGGGGCAGTTGCGCGCGGTGCAGGCCGCGGTGAGCGAGTCCGACATCGCTGCCGCCCGTGCCGAACTCGAGAGCGCCCGGGAGCGCCTCAGGCAACTTGAAGCGGGCCCCCGGCCCGCCGAGGTGCGTGCCGCTCAGGCCGCAGTTGACGAGGCCCGCGCCAACTTGCAGTTGCAGCGCGACCGGCTCTCGCAGGCCAAGACCGATGCCGAGCTGCGCGTCGAAATAGCGGCGAACGCCCTGCGCAACGCCCAGGACACCTACAGCCGCATCTACTGGCGCAACCGCGGGCTGGAACTGGATCGGGCCACTGAACTGGCCGCCGGCTTCCGCGAGGAAGAGGCCGCCGCCGCCCGCGCCGTCGCCGATGCCGAAACGGCCCTTGAGCAGGCGCGCCTGGCCTATGAGCAGGCGAAGCTGGCTGAGCAGAGCGGCATCGAGATCGCCGAGGCCCAGCTACGTAACGCCGAGGCGCGCTACGACCAGCTCGTCAACCCCGCCAACGCCGACGCCATCGCCGCCGCCCGCGCGGCGGTGGCCGCGGCCCAGGCCCGCCTCGACAGCCTCGCGGGCAATCGCCGCGCTGGCGATATTGATGCAGCTCAGGCAGCGGTTGACAACGCCCAGGCCCGCCTGGCCGAATTGCAGGCAACCCCTACCGATGCGACTATCAGCACCTTTGCCGCCCGTATCCGCAACGCTGAAGTCGGCCTCAAGCAGGCCCAACTGGCTTTCGAGCGCGCCACCCTCACCGCGCCCATCAGCGGCGTGGTTGCCGAAGTGAACCTCAAAGTCGGCGAGGTTCCCGTGCCGACCCTGCCGGCCATTGTTGTGGCCGATATGAGCAACTGGAAGATCGAAACCGAAGATCTGACCGAAATAAGCATCGTCCGCATTCGCGAGGGCGATCCGGTCACCCTCACCTTCGACGCGCTGCCCGGCTTCGAACTCCCTGGCAAGGTCACTCAAATCAAGCCGCGAGGACAGAATCGTCAGGGGGAGGTTGTATACACCGTGGTCGTTGTCCCCGACCGCTGGGATGAGCGCCTGCGCTGGAATATGACCGCCAACGTGCGTATCGCCAATGACTAGAGCACTGACCGGACTGAGGACGCTGAGCGCTGTAGCTCACTACGCTCGCGCCGCGGGGTCAATCCTTTCGAGACACGCTGTAAGGCGGTAAGGGAGGGTCTGGGAGTGCAAAGCCCTTTCAGACCCTTTGTTATACTGCTTCCCGCCACATACGGCGCATGCCGGCCAGGTCTCACTAGAATATGTAGCAATCCAAAATCCAAAACGGCACTACGGCATCCCTCCCCAGCGCACCAGCCGTTCGCGCCCCAGCAGCCCGAACTGGATTTCGGCGGCGCCGCTTGCCCGCGCTGGATGGCGCTCGATCCGCACCCGCTCGAAGTACTGGACGGTGTATCTGGCGCCCGACACGCTATCCTCAACTTCGAACGGCTCGGTCAACGGAAGGCCCGCCAGGTCCAGCCCGCCGGCCCCTTCCCAGGCCTGCAGGAATGGCGGACACAGGCTGCGGCTGGTCTCCGGGAAAAAGCGGCACTCCGGCGGGATCTCGCCGGGGGCAGGCAGGGTTCGCCAGTCAATGCCCGCCTGTTGCAGCGCCGTTTCGCCAAGGCGCGATAACTGGACCTCATAGGGAGTGCCGCTGAGTTCGGGAAAGTGCTCGAAGCGAGCCCGCTCGAAGTACTGCACCGTGCGGGGGCGCCCGCTGCCCGGCTCTGGTTCGATAATCTCCTCGGTGAGGGGGTAGCCAAAGCGCTCGAGACCGCCCCGCGTTTCCCAGAAGCGACGAAATGCGCCCCCGAGACTGTGCCCGGTGGCAGCGAATATCTGGCGGTTGCGCGGCGGAGGGTCATACTCGATGTACAGCGGCGCGCCAATGGCCACCGGTCGCAGCGTGAGGCGCCCGTCAACACTGGCCAGCACGTGCTGCGCCTCGCCGTTCCAGGCGCGCACCAGCGCCTCGCGGCAGCCGCAGGCCACTTCGATCATCGGCGCCGCCGCCCCCGTGCGCCAGAGCACGTCCACCCGCCGGCCCAGACCCTCGAAGCGGTACCAGTAGACTCCGTCGGCCCCGTTGCGTCCCACCTCCCGCAAGGTCAACCCGCCGAGCATCTCGGTCATCGTCCGGTAAGCCAGAAAGGCCGGCTTCCGCAGATCGCCGCGCCTGGGATCGAGGGGGTAGGTTCGCCGCAGCAGGCCATAGTGGAACTCCACTTCGTCATCATCGTAGATTGGCCGCTCGTAGTGCGCCGTGGGCGCAGTATCGTCGCGAAAGCCGTACCAGAACACCTTCTCGATGCTTGGATGGGCAATCGCCATCAGATAAGCGCGCACCAGAAAGTGGGCCTGGGTGTCCTCATCCACGCCATAGACGCCACGATAGGTGGACCAGCCCAGTTCGGTGAGCCAGATCGGCTTGGGGCCGTAGGTGCGCAGAATATCATCAAGCCGGGCCATTTCCTGGTGGAAGGTAAGCGACTGGTCGCGCCGCCAGACATCGCCCTCCGGCGTGTCGGGGCGGTAAGGGTGGATGGCTATGATGTCCACATAGTTCCAGCCACCCAGCCGGCCTACCTGGTCAAGATAATCGAAGTAGTCGTAGTGATGCGGCGAGGGCGGTTCGCTCCAGATGCTTGCCAGGCCGCCCATCACGATCTTTGCCTCGGGATCGGCGGCAAGGGCGGCGGCGCGACCCACCTCCAGAATACGCACGAAATCTGCGACCGAGTACAGCCCGCTTTCGTAGCCTGAGGCGGCCAGGTTCGGCTCGTTCCACAGCTCCCAGTGCTTGATCTGCCCCCGGTCACGGCCATAGCGCGCCACCGCGTTGTACACAAAGTCGCCCCAGTCGGCGATCCACTCATCGGGGTGAGGGTTCTTGCCTTTGAACCAGGCGGGATTGTAGTCAAGCAGTCCGAGCACCTTGATGCCAGCGCGGGCCTGAGCGGCGATCGCCAGATCGTAGTTGTAGAAGCCGCGCTCATCTCCGTCCCAATCGTAAGGGCCACCCGGCTGCTGCTGCACCCGGTCCCAGAAGATCTCTTCGCGCTGCCACTGGACGCCAGCCTCGCGCATCAGGGCCACGGCGGCGGGGATCTCATCGGCGCGCACGCGGTTGCCCAGCGCGGCAACCACGCCGAAGGGGCTGCCTTTGTTTTGCCAGGGCAGTTCCTGGGCCATAACGGGGCGACGCGGGCCGATCTGGGCAATGAACACAAACAGGAGCAGAGGAACGATCCAGCGTAGTGGGCGAGCGTGCATGGGGCGCGTGATCCTCGAGTCAGAGAAGAAGCTGCTGAGGCGGGATGGGAGGGCGTATGTAAGAGCAAAGCCCTCCCAAAATAGCATCAACTGATACTCGTTCCCGTTAATATGGCTACATACCCGTCGTCCCTCGTCTCATCAGAACGCTATTTACGGTAATCCAAAATCCAAAATGGCGCTAGACCATCCCGCGGAGTTCCGCGCGGCCTCGCTCGTAGCGTTGCGACAGTTCATACGGTGAGACGCCGAACAGATACTGCAGCCACAGCCAGAGGTCGTGCAGGAGTTGCCAGAGCACGCCGTTTTCCAGAAAGCGGCGCGCCGAGGTGACCACTTTGGCAGGCACGACATAGACCTCGGCCCGCGCCCGCGCCAGTTCGAACAGGCGCACGTCCTCGAAGAGCGGCCAGTCGGGGAAGCCGCCCAGTTCAGCGAAAAAGTCGCGCCTGATGACGATCCCCTGATCGCCAAAACTGGTCAGCAGGGAGTCGAACCACATCAGACGGGCAGCGATATCCAGCAGCCAGTGCTGGACATCGAAGCTCAGGCGAAACTTGGCGATCCGCACCTCCGGATCGGCAAGGATGTCCCGCAAGAGCACAAAAGCATCTGTTGGCAGGGTCGTATCGGCGTGCAGGAACACCAGCACATCGCCGCCAGCGCGGGCTGCGCCAGCGTTGCACTGGGAACCACGGCCCCGCGGCGCGGCGATAACGAGCGCCCCCGCAGCGGCGGCCAGTTCCGGGGTGCCGTCGGTGCTGCCCCCATCGGCGACGATAATCTCAACGTTCGGATCGAGGGCCCGCACGGCGGCCACACAACCGGCGATATTGCGCGCTTCGTTCAGGGTGGGAATGATGACGCTAAAGCTCAGGTGCGACATACAGGGACTTTTCTGACTCAGCATATCGAAGATGAGGGAGGGCTTTGCCATCCCAGACGCTCCCGCCACGCGGGGAGATCAGGGAGACCCCAGAATCACTATAACGAGACCACCGCCGGGGCTGCCTGAGGGTGCTTCGTCCCTCTATTACTATTACCCGGTCCACGGCTGTACAACGCGTTGCTTCTACGGATTGACCGGTTCGCCGGCAGGGGCCGTGGTCGGCGCGGGCGAGTTGGTCGCCGCGGGCGTCTCTTCCAGCTCGCTGGCCGGAATGTTGATCAGCGGCATCAACCCCGTATCTCCACTCATAAAACGTGGCAGAACCCCGTTCCAGCGTTCGATAAAGCGCAGTTGCAGCAATTCGGGCGAAATCACTTCACGCTGGAGGCGCAGCGCCTCGGCCTCGGCCCGGGCGATCTGCAGGCGGGCCTCGGCTTCAGCCTCGGCGCGGGCCACCTGTTGCTGGGCTTCGATCTGCGCCCGGCGCAACTCGCGCTCCGCCCGCAGGGCATCCTGCTCGGCTACCTGCTTGGCCTCAATCGCCCGGCTGAACTCCTCGCTAAAGTTGAACTCGGTGATCGACACCTCCTCCACGATGATGCCGCGAGGGGTCAGGCGTTCGTTGAGCACCTGACGGATCGAATCTGAGACTAACGGCCGCTGAGTGATCAGATTCTCGGCGGTGAACTGGGCCGTCGCGGCCTTGACCGACTCCTGGATGGCGGGGTCAATGATCTTCGCCTCGTAGTCAACCCCGATCTCGCGCACCAGCGTGGCGACCGAGTCGGGATCCACACGGTAGTTGAGCACCACCTGGGTGGTCACGATCTGCAGATCCCGCGACGCCGCCGACGACTCGGAGGTGAGCCGCTGGGTCTTGACGTCTACCGGGACAACTTCGGTGATGAAGGGCGCCCGAAAGTGCAACCCCTCGTCGAAAACCCCGGTCACCTCGCCGAAGGTCTTGACCACGCCGCGGGTGCCGGCATCAACCACGGTGGTGGCATTGAACAGCGCAAAAATGGCGATGGCGCCTACGACGGCGATCAACGTCAGCGTCCCGTAGGGCAGCCCTCGTGGCCCCCGCAATCCCTGCCCGGGTCCGCTCGAAAAAGACTGAGACATAGCTTTTTCCTATCCAGGGTGAATAACGGTGTAAGCGGGCGATGCCCATCCAGGCGGCCGCCAATGGTGAAACACGCCCTTTCTCATATTATTGCATAGACGACCGCGCGTGGAGCAGGGTTGCGCGAGAGGGGATGCAGGAAAGGCTCCTCTGGAAGGGGCGCGCCCTCTCGAACCCGCGAGCCGATTGCTGCGTGTCAGCACAGGAACAGGCGCAATTACGTGCCCAGACAGGCATTCATCAGCACGGCAAGGTGCCGTTCCAGCACCCGATACGAATAGTAGCGGCGAGCTATAGCATAGTTCAGTTCAACGATTTCGGACTGCAGGGCCGGATCGTCGAGCAGCCTGCGGGTGGCTTCCACAATCTCTGCGGGGATAAAATCCTGAAACACCAGTACGCGGAAGCCTTTGGGTTTGATGTCCACCTGGAAGATTTCGTAGTCGCGCATGATCAGGGGGCGACGGTAGTAGATCGCCTCCAGGAAGGCATTGCCAAAGCCCTCGATAGCAGACGGGTAAGTCACCAGGTCGGCGGCGCGGTAGACATCGGCCAGAGCATACACGCGCCGACCGGCAGGCGTCAGCCGCGCTTGATAATTAATCGTCTCGGCGGCAAAAATGACGCGCACACCCAGGATCCGGGCGTACTCGCGCAAATACTCGGCGTAACTCTGGCCCTCGTCGCCCGCGGCGTGCGAGATGACCAGGGCGCAGGGCCGCTCCAGACGGCGCGCCAGTTCAATGGCGTGCTCGATGCGCTTGCGGGGCACGATGCGCGTGGGTTGCAGCAGCAGGTGCTCGTCGGCGCCTACCCCCAGCGCCGCGCGCAGCTCGCCGGTCGTGTGCGCTGGCGGAGGGGGCGGCGTGTCGAAGTCCATCACGTTGGGGATCAGCGTCGAGCGTTCGCCGATCCGCATGGCCATCTGGCGGGCGGCAAATGAGTTGATCACCACGTGGCGGATTGACGGCAGCGCCGGCGGAAAGGCCGCGCGCAGGTAGTCGCTTGCGGCGTGCACGTTGAAGCGCTCGCGCTCCCAGGCAAAATCGTGATGGTGGGCGATGACCGGAATGCCGGTCTCGGCGATCAGTTCGGTCAGGGCCAGCCCGAGCGGCACGTGCATCGGCAGCGAGAGCACATTTTCCGCGATCAGCAGATTGAGACGGTGGAGGTTGAGGAAGGTGCGCAGATGGGTCTTCAGATGCTCCTTGAGCCGGTGCACCCGGGCCGAGGTTTCAAGCGAGCGGCGATAGTCGTCAAACAGATCGCGCTGCACCGCCTGGACATCCGGGTGGTTGAAATGGGCCTCGGCGACGACATAGGCGTGATCGGCGGGCCAGTCGCACTCCCCGGCAAAGGCGAAACAGTGATGCCCCATTCCGGTTAGAAGCGCGGCCCATTTTGCCGCTTCGAGGGAAACACCGTCAGTGCCGGCGAGCCGGGTGGAGATGAAACCGATCCGCGCCTGAGGGGGATGCATACATCACTCACTTTCTGATCCGCAACGGCGTGCGTAGATGTGCCTGAACTGCCCGTGACACGATGATAACGCATCGCGACGCCGCT
Source organism: Chloroflexaceae bacterium (assembly GCA_025057155.1). Classification (NCBI taxonomy): domain Bacteria; kingdom Bacillati; phylum Chloroflexota; class Chloroflexia; order Chloroflexales; family Chloroflexaceae; species Chloroflexaceae bacterium. Next base: position 193,537 of record JANWYD010000002.1, on the reverse strand, counting down.
TAATGGTACCATAACCATGATCACCCGCGAGGGTGGGGTAGGTTGCTGTGCTCTGGAGCACAGCCAGAACCAATGGAGGTTCACCGTGTTTCGCAACATTATTCTGGCCACCGATGGGTCCGCTGCGGCCGAGCGGGCCGTTGACTACGTCGCGTCGCTGGCCCGGCACTACGGGGCGCGGGTGCTGGTGCTGCACGCGATGGCGTCTCTGCCGGACATTCTCGGCGAGCCGAACTATAGCCAGGCGCTGCACGCGGTGCTGGAAGAGTCGCGCGGCCTGGTGGAAGATGTGGCCAAACGGCTGCGTGAGATGGGTGTCGCCGAGGTCGAAACCGATGTGATCGAAGGGCCGGCCAGTGAGGTGATCCTCGCAGTCGTAGAAACACGCGCGCCCGATTTGCTGGTTATTGGCGCCCGCGGGCAAAGCCCCTGGAAAGGTCTGGTGCTTGGCAGCGTCAGCCTGGCGGTTACGCAGCGGGCGAGCTGCCCAGTGCTGGTGGTGAAATAAAAAAATCATTCCAGATGGGCTGCGTTGCCATCTGAAGGAGCGCGGGGAGGCTGAGCCTCCCCGCACTACCTTGTTCCGCCCACACTGGACGCGCCCAATTGTGTTCACATCAGTGCGGAGAACAGCCATGTTCCAGACCATTATGCTCGCGACGGACGGCTCAGCCCCTGCCGAACGGGCAGCCGCTCTGGCAATCTCTCTGGCGCGCCGTTACGCGGCGCGGGTGATTGTGGTGCATGCCTGCGGCCCCCCGCCCGATGAGGCGACAGGGTTGCGTCTGGATGACGTGCTGGACGAGCGCTGGGAAGAGGCCAGCGCTCTGGTGCAAGATACCGCGCGCCGCATGCGCGATCTGGGGGTCGTCGAGGTGGCCACGGACGTCGTAGCCGGAACGGCAGCCGACGCAATTCTGAGGTGTGTAGAGGTGTATCGCCCGGACTTGCTGGTGATCGGCGCGCGCGGGCGCAGCCCCTGGGTCGGGCTTACCTTGGGCAGTGTCAGCATGGCCGTCACCCAGGGGGCCCCGTGCCCGGTGCTGGTGGTCAAATAGCGGGCAGAGTGATGCACCGGGAGCATTGACTGGAATGGCTTGATCCACCGAGGACCCTGAGCCGTGAGGCTGGCTGCTTTCGCGCCGCCATCGCTGCGGGGCAATCTTGTCGAGAAACGTTAGAGGGTACGCATCTCCCGCACACCTGCTCGCCGCAGAGGCCGCGGAGGGGTGTAGAGGGTTTCACAAGGGCGGACTCTGCGCTTCTCTGCGTGCTCTGCGGTAAATCGCGTGGCGCAAAAAAACCGCCTGCGTTCACCATTGAACGCAGACGGTTGATACTGGAGCGGGAGACGGGATTCGAACCCGCGACCTACACCTTGGCAAGGTGTCGCTCTACCAACTGAGCCACTCCCGCTGACGCTGAAGAGTATACCACAGCTTGAGCAAAAATGCAAATCCGGTAAAAATAGAGCTTGCCGCCTGTGGTGCAATCCCCAGGGTTGCTTCACAGCGCTTCTAATCGGGCAGGGGCGTGGGGAACGCCGGGTTCCCCACCTTCCGCCAGCCGGTGGAGGGATTGCTGCGGCCTGCCCGCGGCAGGGGCGTGGGTAACCCCGGGTTCCCCATTTTCAGGGATCAATGGCATGGCCAGAACAATCCTGATTGAGGGCACGCAGCAGCGCCTGGGCCGTCGGTTGGGCGAAAGCCCGTATTATCGCATCGCTGAGCGGGCGCCGGGCCGGCTGGCGCTGGAGTCGCGTCCAGAGTTGAACCGGCCAGCAGCCTTTGGCATCATCGGCGGCGGGGTGGCGCTCCTGGTCGTAGGAGCGCTGATCGCCCTGAGCGGGCTGATCAGCGCCGGGGCGGGCGCGGGCTTTGCCGCGGCGGCGCTGGCGGCGGTGCTGGGGGGGCTGCTGGGCGGGTTCGGGTACCAGCGTCTGGTGGGCGGCTATGCTGTGCTCACCACGCGTAACTGCATTGTGATTGACGCCGGGGAGGAGGCGATCACCTTTACCCAGAGCAGCCGGGTGGGCAAGGTTCGCGAGCAGCGCATTCCCTTCAACCGGGTCAGCGGCCTGCGCCTGCGCCGGCGCCCGCTGGCGACGGGCATGTTGCGCCGCGTGCGCCCGATTGTGGCGCTGGAACTCATCGTCGGCTCCCAGGTGTGGATCGTTGACAGCGCCGCCGACGCGGCCGATCTGGAAGAGGTGGCCGTGGCCGTAGCCGAGGCGTTGGGGCGAGAGTTCGATACGGGAGCCGTGCCGGACGCGATGTAATATCATTTCGGATTTTGGATTGTGGATGTTGGATTGCCGTATACGTCGTTCCAATCAGACCGGGCAATGTTGCCCATGCACAAACAGGAATTAGTATGAGGCCGGGAGGACGGAGCCCTCCCGGTCCCTCTCCCTGGGCGGCGGCCCGGGGAGACCAGGTCGCCCCGCTCTGGCGCGCACGGCGCTGGCGCAGGCGCCCCTGGCGCATCGGGCGGAGGCATGAGGAAACCTGGTTTCCCGACCCTTCTCCCGGTGGCGAGAGCCGGAAAACACCGCGACACCTCTGGCGGGAGAGGTGTCGCGGGGGTGGGGGGGGGAGGTGGAGAAGGTTCAGTAACGAGAACAGCGATCAGGGCAACGTCGGCGGCAGCGTATCCGGATAGTTGATGCCGGCCTCGACGCCCCACTGGTACCAGTTATTCACAAAATCGGGCATCGAGAGGAACACCCCGATCGCGCCGGTAACGCCGCACAACCAGGCGAACCAGAAGGCCCACAGATGGATGGAGTAGGCATTGGCATTAAAGCCCATGCACCAGCGCCAGAACAGTTGCGCGCGCTCGGTGCCCGTGCCGGGGGACTGGATCTCCTGCCACTCCTCGTGGGCGGCGTATTTTTCGAGGGCCCATATCGTGCCGGCGTGCATCGCCAGGAGCACCGTCGAACCGAGCAGGAAGAAGATCGAGAGCATGTGGAACGGGTTGTAGTAGAAGTTGCCGTAGCGCACGCTGACGTTATTGGTCCAGTCAAGCAGCGCCTTGAGGCCGTGGGGCGGGGCCTCGGCCCAGGTGCCCATCCACATCGGGCGGATGATGTAGATCACCAGGTAGAGAATAATCGCCCCGGTGAAGCCGTAGGCCAGGTAGGGTTTCAGGCCCAGGCGCACCGCGCGGGTGTACAGGTGCATCAACCAGGCGAAGATGGAAATGGTGAGGAAGAAGGTGGAAATCAACCACCAGCCGCCCTGTTCCAGCGGCGCCCAGCCCAGCCCGTATCCAGCCGGCGGCGGGTCAATCTGGAGCACGAAGAAATACTTGGCGAAGGCGAGCGGGTTCCAGCCCACCTGGGAAGCCATCACGACCAGCCAGATGAAGAAGAACAGGCCGCCGGTAATATACGCGGTCAGGTTCCAGAAACCGATGTAGGTCGGGCCGATCTGGCTGTCAAGACCGAAGTTCTCCAGGATGGGCAACTCGATAGGCCTGCCGATGCGCCCCTTATCTCGCGGCCCCAGTTCCAGATCGCCGGGTGTGGTATTCACCGTAGCCATAGTCATTCCCTCTAGGGTGTACAGCCTTCAGCCTGTAGCCTTCAGCCTGCAGCTTCCGGCCGGCCCTACACTCCACTCCACCAGGGCAACGTATTCCAGAAGTTCCAGAAGCTCACCCAGTCCTGCACCGGCCAGCCCGAGAACAAGATGCAGAGATTGGCCGAGAGCACGCCGCCACAGGCGAAGATGAAGCCAAGGCGATGGATGCCCGACTCGCCGATGGAGTAAATAATCGTATCGCGGAAGAACATATTCTCGATATCCCCGCCTTCTGGGCCGCGATACTGCGCCGCGCTCAGAATCAGCGAGCCGTGGCAGGCCAGCAGCCATGTGGAGCCAAAGAGCCCGGTGATCCCCAGAGCGTGGAAGGGATTATAGAAGAAGTTGTTATAGCGGTAGCCGAAGTTCGAGACCCAGTCCAGATGGGGCATAATGCCCAGCACGAAGCCTTCGTGCCACTGCCCCAGCAGGATCGGGCGGATGATCTGCAACGTCAGCCAGGAGGAGAAGACCACGCCGTAGGCCACTGCGATGTGATAGCCCATCCGCAGCTTCATGCTGATGTCAACCTGGCGCATCAGCCAGCCGAAGAAGGCCAGGGTGGCGAAGAACACCGTCATCTGCCAGGCAAAGCCCGGTTGCCCGGGGCCGACGAGGGCCAGGCCCACCTCGGCGGGGGGCGGATCAATGCGCCCGGCGAAGAAGTTCTGAGGATAAGAGTACGGCCCGCGCAGAATGGTTGCGTCAATGTAGAAATAGGTTCCGAAGATGATCCCCAGGACCGATACTAACCCCCAGAAGCCAACGTAGAACGGCCCGACCCAGAAATCAAAGGGGTCAGTCTTGAACAGGGCGCTGAAGGTGGTCCGGCCTTTGATCTTGTACTCGGGCTCCAATTCCTCAATCGTTCGCCCGCCAGGCACCCGCGTGGCGCGGGCGCCCTCCTCAACAGTGTACGAAAAGTCGGGGAAGCGAGGGTCTTTGGCCTTGGCTCTACTCATAGCCGGCTACCTTTCCAGAAGGCTCAGTCGCGAAGGGGTGGATCGCCGCGACCAGGGCGGGGTCAGCCTGCTCCCTGCGCCGCCAGGTTCGATATGCACGAGGGCATGATAATTGCAGAAAATGCAAAAAGCCAAGCGTTCAGACAAAGTATAATACGCCGCTATGGGCTTGTCAAGCAACGAAGCGCAACTCTTTCTTAGCATCAGAACGCGCCGGAATCGTTCCGGCGGCCCGCTGGGCCGCCGGAACTTCTTCACCGTAGATTGCATATAGATAACCATTGGGCAAGGGGTTCGCGTTAGCGTTGTTCAGGTGGCGCGTCGGGAAGGCGGCGGGTCCCTACGATACCTGAGCCAGTGGGCGCCGGGCCGCCCAGGCCGCCAGCCGCTCGGCAATAGCCTGCTCGTAGAGGGCGCCGATGCGCCGGGCAACCGCGTCCCAGCCATACTCCTCAGCCCGTCGGCGCGCTCCGGCTCGTAATGCCCTGGCCAGGGCGGGATCTTCCAGCACGCGCAGGATCTGCGCTGCCAGGGCATGATGGTCGTCAGGCGGCGCAAGCAATCCACTGCGCCCATCTTCAATCGTCAGCGCCAGGCCCCCGGCGCGACTGGCGACCACCGCGGCGCCGCTGGCCATTGCCTCCAGAGCCGCCAGACCGAAGGATTCGTAATGCGAAGGCGCCACTACTACATCAGCGGCGGCAAAGTATGCCGGCAGCCGTTCCTGGGGCTGCGCGCCGAGGAAGCGCACCCGTTCAGCAACGCCCAGTTCGCGGCGCAAGGCGGCGAGTCGGCGCTGTTCGGCGTTCCAGCGCGCCGGGTGGCGCTCATCGTCGCCGCCGATCAGCAAGACGCGCGCCCCGATGCCCCGGGCCAGAATCAGCGGCAGGGCGCGGATGAGCCCGTCCATGCCTTTCAACGGCTCCATGCGCCCCACGCACACCAGCAGCCGCTCCTCTGCGGGCAGGCCCAGTTCAGCCCGCGCTTCGGCCTGTGGCCGGGGCCGAAAACGCCGCAGATCCACGCCGCAGGGGACGACGTGGATGCGCCGCGGGTCGGCGCCGTAGTGCCAGACCATCTGCGCCCGGTCGAGGGGCGTCGCGGCGACCACCGCATCAACCTCGTGCAGCAGGCGCCGCTCGATGGCGATGCGCTGCCCGCTTTCGCTCTCGTCGCTGCTTCGGGCCACCTGGTTTTTCATGGCTCCGAGGGTGTGAAACATGTGCACGACTGGCACACCCCAGCTACAGCGCAACCGCAGCGCCGCCTCACCTGAAAGCCAGTAGTGGCTGTGGATCAGATCATAGGTCAGATCCTCGCCCTCGGCGAAGCAGCGCATCCGGCTGACGAACTCAGGCAGATAGGTGAGCACCCAATTTTTGTCATACGGCGCCGCTGGACCGGTGTGCAGGTTGATCACCCGCACCCCGCAACTTAGCGCCTCCACCGTTGGGCAAGCCGCTTCCTGACTGCGGGTGAAAATATCTACTGGAATGCCGCGACTGCCCAGCTCGCGGGCCAGTTCGCGCACATAGACGTTCATGCCACCGGCTTCCTTGCTCCCCAGGCGCGCCAGCGGGCTGCTGTGCACGCTGATCATTGCAATGCGCACCAGTGCTCTCCTTGGTGATACAAGCCCTTGCCTGCTTGTGTCTCGACGCTCTGCTTGTGACAGGAGAGGTCTGGCATCCTCCCACGTCCCCTCCCGTCGCGTCCGCCGAGATTTATGCCAATTCCTGTTGAAGACTGTGATCTGCATCATCGCCCGGTCTGATCACCGGGACTAGCTGGATCGCAATCGCAAATCCAAAATCCACAATCCGCCATCACATAAGGCCGGAGCGGCGCAAAAAGGGGCGGAAAGGACGGCTGCCAGTGCGTCCCTTCCGCCCGCCATCGAGGCTTTTCTCTGCCCAGGACAGCCTTGGCTGCTCATGGGCTACGGGTGTATCGCTGCTGTTCTGTTATACCATCAGTAGAGCAATCGCACAACTCAGGCCTTGGTTTATACATACCCCCGGAGTAGGGAGGAGGGCGTCTGCCGCCTTCCCCTGGCAGGGGGAGGCTGGGAGGGGGGCGGAAAGGCCAGGAAACTTACTCTACATTAGTTCGAGGCCAAAAATGAGATATAGCGCGGCGCCGGCGCAGCCATAAGCATGAGGCGCCCCCGCTCGGCGACACAGGGAAACAGCCTGCCATCGGCCTCGGCGCAGTGCAGACTGGTTGCCTGGCCCAGGAGCAGGCTCACCTGCCGGGGCGCGTTTGCCCAGACTACGATGAGCGCCTCCCGTCCCCGTCTCAGACGGTGACCTTCAGCCAGCGCCAGATCGGGGACCGGCGCGTCGTAGCGATACCCGCCCAGCGCCCGCGCCGCGTAGGCAAAGGCGGTATAAGCTGGCCGCAGCACGTCCGGGCTGGTTGGCTCCAGCAGGGCCGTGCGGTGGAAACTATCCGAGTCGTAGATGTACCAGACGGAGCTCAGCAGATCGTCGCGGAGCGCGCGCACCGCGAGGCGAGGGATGGCGTCTGCCTGAGCCTGCGCGCACTCTGGACTGGCTGCCAGGCAGAGCAGGGCGCTTTCGGTCTTGATCAACGGTTTCGTGAGACCATAGCGCGCCAGCAGGCCGCGCAGATAGGCGGGCTTCCAATCCTCGGGTCCTGCCGTGCCATCGGGCGTGCCATTGTAGTAACTGTAGCTATGGAAAGCCAGGATATCGAAGGACCGTCCGCCACCGGCCTCAAGCACCCCTTCCAGGAAGCGGGCGGAACGGCCCTGGTCAGTGCTCGAATTGTAGGGCCGGTCGAGCAGCAGTCCGCCGTGAATGACCTGCAACTCCGGATTGACGCCCTTGATGGCCGGATAGACCGCGTTCAGCAAAGCTCCGAAGGCCTGTCCGCCGTAGAGTGGTTCATCAACTCGCCCCCAGCAGCCGTAAGGAGAATCCGAGGCAAAGATGAAAGCATCAGGCTCATTGCCGATCTCCCAGAAGCGCACGTTGAACGGCGGCGCGCTGTAGCGCCGCGCCGCCTCGGCTGCAAAGCGAGCGAAATCTGGATGAAACTCGGGGGCAATCGGAGCACAATCGGCCTGGTACGGGACCACGGCCCAGGCAGGGCTGCCGTGGAGCACCAGGATCACGGGCAACCCGGCCTGGCTGGCGCGAACCAGCTCCTCCTCCAGAGCGCGCACGGCGGGAGCGTCCCAGCGGTAGCCGCCGCCGCGCGTAGGTTCCACATCTTTCCACCTCAACGCACGCGGACGAATCCAGTTCGGTCGCAGGCCCGCCAGAGCTCGCAGCCTGTCCCCGGCGGGGACGCTCGCCACTTCCAGGCCAAGAACGCTCCGCGCATCGGTTCCCCAGATCTGGGGCGCATAGACCCGATATGATGGTCTCACTGCAGTGGGCGCATTGCTGTCCGGAGCAAAGAACGCCGCCAGCAGCATAGTGAAGAGCGCCAGGTGGAGGAATGTGGTGCGTGCATGCATAGACCAAAGATGGTTGACAGGCCGTGCCGGTCGGTCGAGTGACGGCGCTCGCCAGCGGCGTTTTTTCAGTTAATCGGTGAACCGGTACCGGAAGAGGGCCAGAATAGCATAAAAGCCCTGGCTGGGTTTCATTTTCTTGCCCTCCTCATAGGTGCGACCGATGTAAGTGATCGGCACTTCGAGGATGCGATGACCGCGCTTGAGCACCTTGGCGGTAATCTCCGGCTCGAGACGAAAATCGTTGCTCTCCAGGTTCAACTCGCGGATAATCTCCGTGCGCATCACTTTGTAGCACGTTTCCATATCCGAGATCCAGCAGTTGAAGAGAAAGTTAGTCAGGAAGGTAAGCCCTTTGTTGCCAATCGCGTTCCAGAAGTACATCCCCGTGTGGCTGCCTAGAAAGCGGCTGCCAAAGACCACATCCACGCGCCGGTCAACGATAGGCTTCACGAGAGCGTAGTAGTCATCCGGATCGTACTCCAGATCAGCGTCCTGGATGATAGTGATCTGCCCACGGGCATGGGCCAGGCCGCTGCGCACGGCCGCGCCCTTGCCGCGGTTCCGGGGATGACTGATCACTGTCAGACGTGGACGGCGCGCGGCCTCGGCGCGCAGCACTTCGAGCGTGGCGTCAGCGGAATGGTCATCAACGGCGATGACTTCTTTATCCAGATCCACTGCGTACACGCGGTCCAGGATCTGGGGCAGCGTGGCTGCCTCATTGTAGCAGGGCATAATAATGGAGAGGAGGGGACGATCGTTCATAGCGGCGTATCACCGAGGTTCACAGTAATCGCCTGCGTAGGGAGATAAGGTTTTTCGCCCCGCCAGGCAGGAGAATGGGGAAACCGGCTTTCTCCAAACTCCTTCAACCGTCAGGGGGGGGATTGCTCCTCACCCTTCCCCTGCCCCCTTCCCTCTCCACCGTTGGTGGAGAGGGAGGGTGAGAACCACAAACCATCAATCCGAAGCCGATGGCTGCTCGGGAGCGGGTTCGCCGCGCGGTGCGGGTGGGGGTGCGGGCGCCTGCCGCACCTGGCGCGCAATCTCCAGAACGAGAATGAGGGTGATCACCAGAAAGCCCGCCAGCACCGCGGCGATCAGCCCATTGCGTGCCAGCAGAACGGCGCGTGAAGACGGGGACACCGGAGCATCGCCCAGATAACGCACCGAGACGCTGGAAGTCGCCTGAGCAATCACCTGCTCATCGCGTTTGGCCTGCAACACCGAGAGGGTATTCAGCGCCAGATCGAGCGTCTGGCTCAAGACGCGCTGCTCGGACATTAGATCAGCCAGCCGACCCTCAGCGGCAGCCAGTTCGCGCTCATAGCGCGAGCGAGTCTCGGCATCCAGTCCCACTGCGGAGGCGTCGCCAGCGACGATGGCCGCAGCGACTTGTTCTGTCTCACGCACCAGGCGGTCGCGCTCGCTCTCAATCACCGCAGTCAGGCGTTCGAGGTCGCTCAGAGCAGCCTCACGACCGCTCGTGAGCGTCTCAGGACTGCTGATCGTCAGATCCACCGGAAGGTTTTCGCCGCCAGCAGCGCGGAGGCGCACCACCAGGGCGGCCAGCGCGTCGGCGGGCGCACCCTCGCCACGCTCAATCTGGGCGCGCAGGATGCGCGCATCTTCGAGCACCAGGCTCAGTTGCTGGATACGCGAGAGGTAGGCACGGTAGAGTTCCTGCTGCGCCTGGCGAGATGCGGCCAGCAATTCCCGCAGTCGTGCCACTTCCTGAGAGGTGCGGGTGAGCTCACCCTGGCTGAGGAAGGCGTCAATGGCGCGCCGGGCCTCGGCGTGGCGCGCGCGGGCGTCGTTCAGCTCCTGGTCAATCCGCTCAACGCCGAGCGATCCTCCACCGTACAACTCCCTGACCAGGGCTTCATACGTCTGGCCCCAGAGCTGCGCAAGCCGTCCGGCTTCAGCGGCGTCTGTACCGGTGGCTGTGATAGTCAGCAGGTCGCTGGTGGCGCGCACTTCCACCCGGGGCAACAGATCGCCCGATTGGAGATCCGGCTGCCCGAGCTGTTCCAGAACTCGCGCCTCCAGCACCGGACTGGAGGCCAGATCGATCAAGGCCTGGCGGCGGGTGCTCGCGTTCGTGAACATGCCCGTATCACGCTCGGTAAAGCGTCCATCCAGCACCACCTGCGAGATAACCGGATCAATCAACACGGAGGCGCGGGCGCGGCTCAGGCGTGGCTGGGTCATGGTTATGATTGCCGCAACCACCACGGCTGCCAGCACCGCGAGGGCGATCCAGCGCCAGCGGCGCAGCACGGCCTGCGCGTAGGGGCGGAGATCGATCTCTTGTTCCATAGACAGTGCCGAAATGGTTAATCCAGGCGCACACGCCGGGGGATTGTAGCAGATGGGTTGCGAGGCGTCAACGCAAGGTCGTGGCGATTGTCACAAGGGCAACCAGATCGAAGATGACGAACAACGCCACCAGAAGCCAGGTTCCAGCAATGCGCCAGCCAGCGGGAAGCAGGAGACGCAGGCCTACCAGTAGCAGCCAGAGGGTTGGAACGATGGCCCAGAACATGTAGCGTCCTCGTGGAATATACACCTCAAATTCCAGCGGCGGCAAGGGATGCAGCCGGGCGAAGAGAGCCATCCAGCCGAGGGTGACCGCGCCGAAGAACAGCCACATGCAGCGCTGTTGCCATAGTGGCAATGCCCGGCGCGCCGTCAGGAAGCCCCGCGCCAGACCGAGCATCGCGGCCAGCGCCAGGAAGGCAAACACCCAGTCCCAGACGGGTCCCGCCGACGCCTGCCCCCAGGAAAAGCGCGCCCAGAAACTGGTGAAGGCAACGTAGATCAGGTACCGGTAGCGTTCGCCAATCAGATCGGGATCGCTCACTGAGCGAATCCAGTTGTCTATATCCAGCCGCAGATAGGCTGCATCGAGCGCGGCAAGCCAGGAACGAGCAGCGAGGACAAGGTGCGGGCCGCTGGGGCCCTCAACGGTCACGGGCCGGAATGCGGCAATGCCGGCAACGGCGAGCATTACCAGGCCGATGCCGGCAACCAGGCGGCGCCGCACGGGACGGCGGTGCAGCGACGATAGCAGCGCAAATCCAATCAGCGGGACCAGGACCAGACCGATGCGCTTGGCAAGCACAGCTACAATCAACCCGAGAACGGCCAGGGCCAGAGCCGACGGACGCGGGCCGTCACGGATTAACTGCACTGTGCCGAGGATGGCCGCTGTTGCAGCCATATTGACAAGGACGTCGTTGTTCACCGCCGTCATAAGATCGGCAAACGTCGGGGTCAGCAGCACCAGGAGGGGAAGCGCAATCTGGAGCGCCGGCTCGTCCGGTGTGACGGTAACGGCTATACGCCAGGCGGCAAGAACGGTCAGGGTATAGAACAGAACACTGATGGCCCGTGCGAGGTAGAGCTGAGCTTCCACCGCCAGATAGCGTATCTGGTGAAGGGGGAAGGCAATCAGCGTATAGTACAGAGGCGGGTGAATGCGCTGATTTTCCCCCACGGGCGCCGGCTCCGGTCCCAGCAGGTCCGGGCGCACTCCTGGCGGCCAGAAGCGGTGGCGATACATCGAGTCGGCGATTTCATGGCTGAGCTGGACCGACTTGCCGCCCGGTGCTGCGCCTTCACCGAGGGCGATCTGCATCGCGTACTCAAAGTGGCTCGGCTCGTCATAGTGCTGCCAGGGTGGAACCATCAACAGGTACAGCAACCCGTGTATGAGCGCCAGCGGCAGCAGCCAGCGCAGGAGAGTCTGCCCAATGAGAGCAATGGTCACGCTTGAAAAGGGGCGGTTCACTCCGGAGCGCGGCAACGTGGCCGGGGCGCTCACCTCGGGTGCAAGTTGTTCCGCCTCCCAATCCGCCAGCTGGCAGCCTGGTTCAAGGGGCCTGTTGCTCTCCCTGGTCGCGCCGGTCGTACGCGAGCGATCATCAGCAAGACGCACTATGCCAGGAATCGGTCTACGCCCCATTCCAGGCCATCCGCGTTTCATGTCAGTAGGCTCCCTCGCCTCGCCAGACCACAATCAGCGTCTTGAAGAGGATTCGCAGATCGAGCCAGAAAGAATAGTTCTGAATATAGTACAGATCGTCCTCCGTGTGCAGGTGCATTGGTTTATCGCTTCGCCCGTTGACCTGCCACCAGCCGGTGATGCCCGGAGGGACGCGGAAACGCTGCCACTGCCAGGGCTGGTACTCGGCGGCGACGTAGGGCATCTCTGGCCGCGGGCCAACGAGGCTCATCTCACCCCGCAGCACATTGATCAACTGCGGCAACTCATCAAGACTGGTGCGGCGCAACTTGCGCCCGATGCGGGTAACGCGCGGGTCATCCTCCATCTTATGGATCAGATTGCCCTGTTCATCACGTCTGGCCACCTCGTGCCAGCGACGCTCGGCATCCTGATACATGCTACGAAACTTGATCATCTTGAATCGGCGCCCTTGCTCACCGATCCGCTCTTGCATGAAAAAGACCGGACCGGGCGATTCCAGCTTGATCAACAGGGCGATCAGCAGCATCAAGGGTGACAGGAGGAGCAGCAATGTGGCGCTGGCGAAGATATCGAAGAGGCGTTTGAGGATCCGCTGCGGCTCGGTAAGGGCCGACTCGCGCAGACTGATCAGCGGAATACCGCCGACGGTTTCCACAGGCGTGCGGGCGAAGATTAGGTCCAGCACGCTGGGGACCATATGCACCATGACCGGCTCCTGCAGCAGGCTGAGCGAGAGCCGGGCCACCCGTTCCTGCTGCTGGTAGGGCAGGGCGAAGATCACTTCATCTACTTGATGCTGATGGATCAACCGGAGGGTCTCTTCCACGGACCCCAGACGCGGCACGCGCCCCGGCGCATCCAGCGCGTCACTGGTATAGCCCACAACGGTCACCCCTGTCCAGGGGCGGCGACTAAACTCATCGGCGAGGCGTTCAGCCGTGCTGACATCGCCCACTACCAGCGCTCGGCGTCGAGTATGCAGGCGGTTGCGCGAATAGGCGTAGGCTCGCACGCCAAGGTGAAAGATGAGCAAGACGCTAAGGTTTAGCGCAACGAAGTAGAGGAACTGCAACCGCGAGACCTCGCGCAGCGAGAGATAGAGCAACCCGGCGAAACTGGCCGAAGCAAGGACCACTGCGCCTATCAGACGGCCAATCGCTTCCAGGAGGCTGCGGGTGAACAGCGCCCGTTGCGGTGTAAGCAAGAGAAAGACCACCAGCCAGATCAGGGCTACAGCGAGGTAGATCTGCCAGGGCAACTGGGCCGCCTCGGCAGGCAGATCCAGGCCGAATTCGAGGGTTATACGAATGTGCGAAGCGATATAGAGGGTGAAGAGCGTGAGCGCCAGATCCCAGGCGAGAACGCTTCCGATGACCCGATAACGTAACCGTTCGAGCATAGGGCCACCTGGTGTCCTGTGACAGCGATCGACGAAATACGTGGTCCGATCGCACAGCGTTGTGGATCAGATGACAACTCGCTCATCAAGCCGCGATAGTGTACCACGGTTATGCGTATCAGGCAATGAAGCGAGCGGCGGCCCTGCGATGAAAAACGTGGCGTTATCCGTAACACAGCGGCGCCTCGGGCGCTATGGCGCGGTCAGGATCAAACCGGGTGATCCCCGTTGCCTGCAACAGAACCATCCAGAGGTACAACGGGTTGAGATAGAGGTAGCGTTGCCAGAGACGGCGGGGTTCTTGCGCCAGGCGAAAGGCCCATTCTAGACCGACGCGTTGCAGGATGGCCGGTGCCTGCGGCAGCGTGCCGGCATGAAAATCGAAGGCTGCTCCCACGGCAAGCACCGGCATAGAAAGCAGTTCGCGGTGTTCATATGCCCACACCTCCTGGCGCGGGCATCCAAGACCGACGAAGGTAATCGCCGCGCCGCTCGCGGCGATGGCGGCCGCGATAGCGCGCTGCTCATCGGGCGTTACCTGGCGGAAGCGGGAGGGTTGCGCGCCAGCAATGATCAGCCCGGGGAACCGCGCCTGCAGGCGCTGCGTCAAGCGTTCCAGCACTTCAGCGCGGCTGCCGTAGAAGTAGACCGGCAGTTCTTCAGCGGCCGCCCTTTCGCAGACCATTAAGGTCAGCGTCGGCCCGTATACCCGGTCAGGCAACCGCGCATGATGCAATACATTCAAGGCCCAGCGCACCGGCTGGCCATCGGGCGCCACCAGATCGAGTCGGTTCAGACGGTAGCGATGGGTGGCATCAAGAACGCCGGTCATTACCCCATGGACCGCCAGGGCGGACAGGGCAAAGGATCGTCGCGCCCGTGCCGCGGCGAGCACGCGCTCCACCGCCGCCTCATAGTCTACAGCATCTATCAGGACTCCGAGGAGATTACGCTTTCCTTGATCGATCATCGTGGATCCCCGCCTTCTTAGCGCCAGCGCTCGCGATTGACTTCATAGATCTCGCGCAAAATCGCCGGCACGTCGTACTCCAGGCGCCACTCGGGGTAGTGCGACTTAAACCGGCGCAAATCACTGATCCACCAGATATGGTCGCCGACCCGGTTCGTCTCCGAGTAACTCCAGCGCAAGGTCTTGCCGGTAATACGCTCGCAGATCTGGATGGCTTCAAGCATCGAGCAGTTACTCTCGCGTCCGCCGCCGATGTTATAGACCTCGGCAACCCTTGGCTGCCGGAAGAACGCATCAAAGGCTCGGATCAGGTCGGCGCTATGAATATTGTCGCGCACCTGCTTGCCTTTGTAACCAAAAACCGTGTAGGGCGTCCCGGTCATTGTGCAGCGCATCAGGTAGGCCAGGAAGCCATGAAGCTGGGCCCCGGCATGGTTGGGGCCGGTGAGACACCCGCCGCGAAAACAGGCGGTGCGCATCCCGAAATAGCGGCCGTACTCCTGCACGAGCACATCGGCGGCAACCTTCGAGGCGCCGAAGAGACTGTGCAGGCTCTGATCAATTGACATATCTTCGCTGATTCCACCGGCGTAGGGATGGGCGGGATCAATCTCCCAGCGCAGTTCCTGCTCCACCAGGGGCAAGCGGTTTGGCGCATCACCGTACACCTTGTTCGTCGAGGTGAAGATAAAGACCGCCTCAGGAGCGTAACGGCGAGTGGCTTCGAGGAGGTGAAGCGTCCCGGTAGCATTCACGGCGAAATCGGTAAGCGGCTCGCGAGCGGCCCAGTCGTGGCTAGGCTGGGCCGCGGCGTGGATCACCAGCGCGATTTGCCTCCCGTACCGCGCGAAGATCCGTTCAACCGCCTCCCGATCACGAATGTCAACATCGTAGTGGGTATACCCGCGCACCTCCCGCTGCAGACGTTGCTGGTTCCAGCGCGTCGAAGCCTCATTGCCGAAAAAGTAGCGCCGCATATCATTGTCGATCCCGGCGATCTCCAGACCTCGGGCCGCAAAGTACGCGACAGCCTCGGAGCCGATTAAACCGGCAGATCCCGTAATAATCGCAACGCTCACACTAGTCGCTCCTAACTTGACAACGTTCCCGGAACACGCGCCAGGTCTACCGCCCCTGTTCAGGAACGCGTAGAACCATTTTAAACGTTGTAGTCACCCCAAGCGCTCGGAGCATGGCTCGGGTAAGTGCAAAGCGAGCGCCAGCTTCACGTTCGTGCCGCACGATCTCAACCCCTCGCGCTCGAAGGCGCTCGACCAGCGCCCGATCATCGATCCCATGCTCAACGTGATACTCAGCGAGGTATCCCAGGTTCTCATCGGCCAGATCAGCCTGATCCTTGGATGAGACTTGTCCCAGGGTGCGCCGTAGACGACGGATGACAGCAGCTTTCACGTCAGTGGGTTGACAGAAGATCTTGAACCACACGTAGTCAAGCCAGGTAATCCAATGGACGTAGCGCGGAAGATGGGCCGATGGATCAAAGGTGGAAAAGATAACACCTCCGGGCTTGAGGCTACGGATCGCCAGATTCAGGACCCCATCAATGTCTTCGAGATGATGGAGCGCCGAAGAGAACACGATCAGATCAAACCTTCTGGGCGTGGCTTCCAGAAAGCCTGCAATTTCAGCGCAGACGACTCTAAAGGGCAAGTCCTCAGCGATGCAGCGATCCCGACAGATTTTGAGCATTTCGATTGAAATGTCGCAGGTGATCGTCGTAACGCCGCGACGCAGCAGTTTAATTGAAACGTTGCCCGATCCGCCGCATGCATCAAGAGCCTCAATGGTATGATATGGTTTCCCGATCAATCTGAGAACGTCATCAAGATCACGCTCAAGATGTTGTTGCAAAATCACATTTGTGGCGCAGGTTTCGGTTTGATCATAGAGATGCGCCGTCTTTGCATAATACTGCTGGTTTGCTCTGGCAATTTTTTGATATTGTGGGGAAGGATTCCAGGTGTTCATGGTTCATCCAGAAGAGTTGCAGCTATGCCGCACGTCGCATATAGGCCCGAACCTGTCAGTCACGGCGCCGCGTCCCCGCTGTAAGCAACTCGGTCGCAGATGTGGTTGCATCATCGAATCACCTTCTGCGCCATATTCCAGGCGTTTACCAGTGCCGCCTCGATATCGGCGCGGTACCTCTCCAGCGTAAACCGTTCCAGGTAGATGGCCCGACCGGCGGCGCCCATGCGCCGCATCTCCGCCGGGTTGTCCAACAGTTCCGCGACGGCGCCGGCGAGAGCGTGGGGATCGCACGGTGGCACCAGGAGCCCATTGACGCCGGGCCTGACCAGATCAACCACTCCCCGCCAGCGGGTAGCTACAACTGGCAACCCATACTGCATCGCCTCAAGAACGACCACGCCGAGGGTCTCAGCCTCGTAGAAGGTCGGGAAGCAAAAAATATCGGCGGCGCGGTAGACGGCATCTTTGGCCGGACCGGTGAGCACACCGCGGAGTCGCACATGTTCGCTCAGGCCAGAAGCGACAATAACCTCGCGCAACCGGGCCTCGAACCCGGGGGAGATAGGAGCGCCTGCCAGATCCGCGCTCACGTTGTAGCCTGCCCTTACTAATTGCCGAATGGCCTCAACCAGCACCAGCACTCCTTTCGATGGACGCAGCGCACCGATGAACAGCAGTCGTGCCGGCCGTCCCTCTAATGGCGGACGCAGCGGAGGACCCTCGGGTATCGCATCATTAATGCCACAGGGAATGACCGCTTCGGCGCGTGCACCAAGCGCCGCGCCATCATCGGGCGCCGCCGTTGAGTTGCGGATGGCCAGGTCGGGTTGCCGGTAGGCGACGCGAGCCAGCAGGCGGAGTGGAGCGGGCAAGTGGGGTAAAAAGGCGCCCAGACCGCCAGCGTGGAAATGAAAGACCGTGGCGGGAAACAGAGGGCGGGTCGGCAGCAGGATGCCGATATCGCGCATGATCGGGACGATGTGGGGGCCCGCCGGAGGGTAATAGAGCACCTGGGCGCCATACCGGACCCGGATATGCCAGATCCGCCCGACAACGAAGGGCAGATGAATAAGTTTGGACAATCTGAAGCGCCCCACCTCGTCCATCACCCGCGAGAACGTCAGCGGGACGTGGTGGAGTCGGATTGCGCGATAGCTTCCTTCCAGAAGGGCGGCTATCATCACTGCCTGCCCATGATAAGGTGGCGGAACTTGCCCGACGCAAACAACCTCGACGGGTCGCGAGGCGCTATTCAGGTTAAACTTCCGGTTGAGCATGCCTGTGTCGGATACGTTCATCTATGCTTTTCGCGCCAGCACGACGAAGCCGAGGGTATCGAAGTCGTCCAGGATCAGCGGATCCAACCCGGCGGCAATCATCTGAAGGATGGCGCACAACGCGACGACCGGCGGTCCGGCTAGCGGGCGCATGCGCATTCGGGCGGGATAGCCGTCGGCGCCATAGGCGCGATAGAGGAACGCGCAGAACAGGTACGTCACCACGGCGATCGGGCCGCCACGCCGCTCGATCCGCTCTATAAGGAACCCTTGCTCGGTCAAGAGATGGCGCAGGGCTACATCCGTATACCGATAGTAGTCATACGGCAATTCGTGGAGCGGTTCGTGCAGAGGAACGCTCAGGATCAAAACCCCGCCCGGAGCAAGCACGCGACGGATCTCCATCAGCATCCCTCGAGGGTCGGAAACGTGTTCCATCACCTCGGTGGCCAGCACCGTGTTGCACGATCCAGATTGCAGCGGGAGCCGAAGAGCGGTGCCCATGACATCTACAGCCGTATTGCTGTGCATTGACGTTGGCACGTCCACCCCGATATGGCGTGTAACATAGGGAGCGAAAAGGGCCGCATAGGGCCGGGATCCGCAGCCCACGTCGAGCAGCGTGCCATGCGCAGCAGGAGCAAGGCGCACCAACGCGCGGTACAGCGCACGATGGGCAATAGCGCGTGGATGGACAAATGAATAGCGCAATGTACGTGTTAAACCGGTGGTGAAGAGCCATTGTGAGCAAAGATTGACACTGGCAATCATGGCTTTCCCGTCTGGGCAAGGCCACCCTGGCCTACAACGCTGCGTTCGGGTCTCTGTGTACGCGCCGGATACTCTAATCCACGCTGACAGCGGGCCAGGTAGCTGTATCCAATGCGTAAGGTCAGCATAGCCGGCAGAATCGCCTGGGTAAGCTCCCAGTAGTTGTCCTGAAATCCAAGCAGCGCCACATAGAGCAACAAAATGGTCATTGCCAGGTGCAGGCGTGGAAATTCGGTCGAGCGCGCCTGGCGGAAGCACCCCAATGCTAGCAGGATCAACAGAATAACTGTCGTTAACCCTATCAATCCAAATTCGCCGTAAACTGTGAGCCAGCTATAGAAAGGAAAAAAGGTTGAGCCTGTTCGGGCGCTATCAATAAATGCTCTCCACTCACTCAAGATATAGCGCTCGGCGAGAGGATGAGCGTGATCTGGCAATGGCAACCTTCCGCCTTGCAAATACTGACCGCTGCGAATCAGACTGGCGCGACTGGAATATTGACCCGGTCCGAGGCCAATAAGTGGTTGCCATGGCACATGCTCAGGCAAGCGCACGAGGGTGTTGTACGTTGCACGTGTCTTTTCCGAAGGGGCATCAGGTCTGAACACGAATGTTAAACGAAGAAACTCTCTAGCGGAACGCACGTTAGCCGGCAGCAGCGTAACGGTCAGCCCCGTAGTGAGCAGCAGAATGCCGGCAAGAATAAGACACCCCGATGATCGCCCGCGCGACCAGCGTTTCGGAATAGCCAGAGGCGCCAGCAGCAGGACGCTTAGCAAGGCGGCGGTAGCGAAGAAGATCAGCGTATGCAGCACGGATGCCATCACCCACGCGGTTAGCCCGATTCCGAGCGCGACAAGGCGGGGCAACGAGAGACGCGCAGGTGAGAAGCCTACGAGGAAGATCAGCAAGGTAGAGAGCAGGATGGCGAACATCGCATTACTGGCAGCGGGCGGCGCCAGCACAAAGGGATCAATTGTTCCGCGCACAATATCGCCAACGCCCACGTCAAATGTTCGTGCGCGCGCGAAACCTGCCAACCCCTGCGCCATGCCAAGCAATGCCTCGATCCACACCACAACGACCACAACGACAACCAGACGCTGCAGCAACGCAGGCGTGGCGATGGTTCGCAGATCGTAGAGCAGCACCAGAAACGACGACGCGGTGACCAGGAAGAGCAGTGCATTGAACACATCGAAAGCTGGCGTTATCAGCGCATAGAATGCGCTGATGCCGGCGAAAGTCAGCAGAGCCATAATGTACTTGAGCAGATGATTGATCGGGCTTGCCTGCACATAAAAAATCAGCCCGGCAATCAAGATAAAAGGGGCCAGCATGGCCAGCGCTTTGAACGGAGAATAACAGATCGCCAACGTGAGAATAAACACGTGTACGAAACGACGTTCACGCTGGCTCAAGGGAGGGTTAGCGGGTGTTGCCATAACTCCGTCAATTCAATGAAACGTGGCCGGCGCCGGGTTGTGAGTTCACGGGAGCGTCGCCGCAAGCCCGGGTTCGGACGCCTGAGACCTCGAGTTATTACCATTTCTCCTTCCAGCAACACCCTCGAACCGATAAAACAGAGGCGCTCCATAGCATGCGCTACTGCGAGGATGGCGCAGGCAGGATCTCTACCTGCTCAATGTATGCATTACGGTCAAGACCTTGAACATTCGCGTCGTTTAAGAACCAGATATCAACTGTGGACAGGGGTGTTGTAAGCATGACTGGAAACTCCACCACAGATTGCGTATTATCACCCGCGACAAGCGACACCTGATGCAGTGGAAGGCCATTTGCGCCAAACGCCAGTTGGATCGGGGGGGGAACAGTATTCACAACCGTTACTCGAACCACATATGCGCCAGATCGCGCAACCTGTACCAGCAGCGTCGCCTGACCGTTGCCCCAGAAGACGCCCGTGGATCCGCCATAAGGGTGGTTCAACGGCGTGCCACTGACAAACGGCGGTTGCGAGAGCGCTTCGACCCGACGGAACGCTGCTCCCGGCACCGCAACGGGCGCTACACCTACCTGTGGCGCCTGCAGGTCGGGCAGTTCCGTTTGCGCCTCATGCAGCACCTCAAATGCCTGTGGGTCACGCGCAAGCGCCGCCGACACCAGGCGATGGAACACGATGTGCGAAGCCAGGGCGGCATCAGCATACGCCGCCACGTCAAACCAGCGCAGCGCCTGAGCATAATCGCCGCTGCGACGATACTCATCGCCAACGACCACGAAGCGATCAGGGGTATACCCAAGCGCCGCACTCAATTCCAGGGCATGATCTGGATGCCCGGTAAGAACATAGGCGCGCAGCAGGTCGGTCTGGATCAAGACGCTATCGGGTCTGAGACTCAAAGCCTTTTCAAGAACCGTGAGCGCTTCATCAACGCGTCCGTCGAGTTGATAGACCCGGGCCATATAGCGTAGCGGCAGGGGATCGTCAGGCAGTAAATCGGCCGCGCGCTGGAAATTGCTTAGCGATTCCGTCAGTATGGCGGCGTTTTGTCCGGCGGGATCCGTGGCCAGCAGCGCTGCGCCGCGCTGTATAAAAAACATGCCCGCCAGCCTGGGCGCCGCGGCATAGAGCGCCACCAACCCGACGAGCACGCAGACGCCAATCAGGAGGCATCCTGCACGATTCTCCCTGAATGAGGGGAGCATACGCGCTCGTGGCGACGTAGAGCGTGAAGAGAATGCACCCATGCGCAACCATAGGCGGCGTCACACAACCAGATGCCGTCGCAGGACCGTCCAGTTCTGCTCACCTGTGAGATGACGCGCCACCCCTTTGGTGAGAATGGCGAAAACATCGGGCAACGTCAACGGGTTACGCGCAACCGACCGAAAAGCATGCCGAAAGGCTTTGCGTAAATCCTTCTGCTTTGAAGTGGTATAGATGACGGATGCAAGCAAATCCACCTCACACTGAGCCTCAATTGAACTAACCTGACCCAGGCGCACTGCGCGAATGGCAACGCGTTCAAAATCTCTCAAAAACCCCAAGGTCTGGGAAACGGTTTTGGAAGTGTCGTGCAACCGGTACAGCGACAGATCATATGGCAAAAGCACCGCTTGATACATGCCCATTAATCGCAACCAGAGATCAAGGTCCATTGTATAATAAAGCGACTCATCAACACCGCCCACGTCCTTCACCGCTTTTTGCGGCAAAAACACCGATGGCTGCGGCATGCAATAGACGCCAGAGACTTTTGGTTTTCCTTTTGAATACCGGCCGAGATCTCTGCCCTCAGCGTCAATGTAGCGCGTGTAACCGTAGATGAGCGACGGTCCGTTGGCGCACCATGCATCGGCAACGCGGCGCAGCGCTCCGGGGGTCAGACAGTCATCAGAACAAAGCCAGTTGAAGATCTCACCCCGGCAGCGGGCCAGACCTTTATTGATCGCATGTGACTGGCCGCGATCCGGCTCGCTGATCCAGTGAAAGCGCGGATCGCCCTCAAAACTGCGCAGGACATTCAGGGTCTCATCGGTACTTCCCCCATCTATGACCCAGTACTCGATGTGCGGATAGTCCTGGCTTAGCACGCTCTCAATAGTGGCGCGAATAAAGCGTCCCTGATTATACGATGGGGTGACGATGCTAACGAGCGGTTCGCAACCCTGGTTGGTCATACTTCCCCCAAGGAACGTGGCTTGCCGGAGCGATTCACAAACTATGGAGCAGGTGAAGCCGCCAGTAGTTGCAAAGCGCGCACCATGGGTCCGATGCTGTTCGTCCGGTGGCACCGTCCATCAGCAACGTAAATATAGCGGCCCAGAAGCACATCCAGATACGTTTTCCACATCGAACGTTGAGGAATTCGGATGCTCGCTGGTGTTGCATCTTCATGGACATTCTGCTGCAAAATCTGAATATACATCTCGTATACTTTTAGCAACACATCAGACATCTGGAGTTGGTAGTATGAAAGGCGAGGATTATAGAGCCATGGACGAACCTGATTTAAGCCATGGAAATGATAAAAAAGCAGCGGCTGATCATCAACAAATATCTGCCTGCCCCTGACGGTCAGTTTATACCTGCTGACGTTCCACGGAGCGACATTGGCGCCTTTGTGTTGCAATACTCTGACGCCTGGAAACAACGCTGGCCAGTGATCAAGATACTTCTGGTCGGCAAACCGCCCCGGTTCGACCCGATCGTAGCACCATTCGATACAACGCTCGCGCCACCACTGCAGACATGCAAGACCCTGCTCATCACGACGAAACGTAATCCAGCCAACATTATAGATCCCATACATCTCAAGGTGGCGCAATGCCGCGGGCAATCGGTGCTCAATAATTCCAATCGAACCCGGCCCTAACTCATCAAACAGCGGGCCTGGATCGCTCAAGAAGAAGAGATCGGCGTCAAGATATGTGATAATGTTCTGCTCGGGAAAATGCCGAAAGATATACAGAGGCAAGGAGGGAGTGCATGTAAAATAGTACTCTGCTAATGAGCGTTCTGATTTTACCGCAACTAAGGCGGCGTCATCACGTTCAAAATCCTCTAACGCAATCAGGCATACATTCGCCAACTGGCGCCGCGCCAGATCTTCGTAGCATTCCTGGTCCATGCATAATATCCAGAGGCGAAAATCAGCGCAATGCCGTCGAAGCGACTCATGCAACGCCAATCCGCGGGCAAGATACCGCTGATCAAAATACGTACAGAACGCGTACATATCTTATACCGGCTTGCGAGCGACGAGTATATTATCAAGAGTATCACCCCGCGGCCCAAAGATCCGATCCAGCAGATAACCGGAAAGGAGCAGCGGAGCTGCGATTATTCTCACCGCGAGATACCCTGGTCTTTGAAAGTGTGTATAAGTATGCGCCAACGTATCAGCAAGCCGCTGAGCAAGCGTCGCCCAGAGACCACAGGTTGGAGAGATTTCAATCACCGCGAGACCGGCCTGGGCAGCCAGGTAGCCCAGGCCATACCTGGTGTAGCGGTAAAAATCATACGGCTCCAGATGCAAGCCCCAGGTTTGAGGAGTGGTCAGTATCAAGACGCCATCTGGACGAAGCACGCGCGCCACTTCGCGCATCAACTGAGCCGGTTCAGGAACGTGCTCAAGCACCTGATTGCAAAGAACGGTGTCAAAGGACTCACTGCAAAACGGCAAGAACTGACCATCGGCATAGATATCCGCACTTAGAACCGAAGGCATGTCAAGGCCAACATAAAGCTCAACATTTGAAAACAGCAATTTATAGGGCTTTGAACCACAACCGACGTCCAGCATCTTCCCGCGAGCATAATGCGCCCGCTCTGCTACGGATTGATAAAGCAGCTTCCTTGCGAGATGCAATGGATCAAACCATCCGATCAGCCATAATCCCCCCGGGAAGAAGCCAACAACCTTACGGACATAGTTTTAATATCACGCTTGTAGTTTTTTTCGGTCATAGTCGCCCGATCTCAGTGCAACCTGAAGCCTATTCGCCAAGACGAGAGCGCCACCCACGCGGCTGGTTCTCTGCTTCGTTGGTTGGTCGGAGCGCCACTAAAGGCAGAACAGGCCCCTGCTTGTTGAGGGGCGTCCCTTTCGAAACCCCCTGCACAGGAGAGCTAACGAAGCGCTGAGGGCCGGAAGAGAAAACCGCGATAATCGCCCTGTTCTGGGGCCTTGAAAACGTATGCAGATGGCTCGATGAGAAACTCGCGCATGAGTTCAGCGCCAAATGAACGCATGGTCGCAAGAAAGTCGGCGCGGTTGAAAAACCAGCCCTTATATTCAGTAGAATATCCGAACTGGTACGGTCGTTGCACCACGACAAATGAAGCCGATCGCTGCACGACTGGCAAGCGGGTGATGTAGAGATACCCTTCAGTCGCCTGTAAGAGCCGTTGCGCCAGGCTCCGCCAGTCTTCTGCATATTGCAGCGAGCCGCTCACTAACACCAGATCATATTTGCGCTGAAAACAAGCTGCTTCATCTTCATAAAAATGGGCGTCAGGCAGGACTTCTCGCCCTCCCTGACAGAGTAATGGAACTTCTTTACAATGATAGTCTATGGTCACTGAAGGCAGCAACTCACGGCTTATCACTCCGTAGTGACCGATCCCACCGCCCCAATCAAGGATTGACACCGTATCGCGATGATGAGCGGTCAATGCCAACACATAGGCGTAGGTCATATAGGTGTTATGGGTGATATAACTGGCAGCAGAGGACACGGCGCCCTCATTGGCAATCCCTAACACTCCGGGCGCCTGGATCATGCGGACGAATTCTGGCCAGCGCGCTTTCTGCGCGGCAAGAACGCTGGCGACGTTCCACCCCGTGATCTTCGGATCGTGATGCGACCACCCTTCAGGGAGGTACTCCCAGGGGGGAGACACAAACTGCATCTTCAGACGCTTCAATCCTTGTACGACAATCGGAGGCACAAACTGCTGTGCCAGGCGCTGGATGCTCATACTACCGACCTCAAAACTGGAACCAGGATATGATCCGCTTTAGCGGGTGGTACTGCGCGGCTATCGCTCTGCGCCAGAGCTTAGCTACGGCAGGGTGCTCGACCGGCGCCGGCCACTGCTGTGGCATCGGCGCACTGGCTGGCAGCGGCGGATTCACCCAGATAGAGCCGTGCTTCGCATTTGTGGCCTGAGCGTCGAAGCCGATGTGCTCGACGAGACTGCGCGGCGGGCGCAGGCACAGCGCACCACGCAGGAGATGCAGGTACAGCCATCGCACCGCCCAGATATTCCGATGTTGCTCCTCGTATGCCATCTTCGGCAGATCATTACCGTAGCGCGCTATATCGATCCCTTGCGCCTGACATGCGTACATAAGCTCCAGCGCAGTACGGTCCATCCCTTGCCAGGCGCGCGCCCAGGTTCCCCACACCCAACATTCGCCGCGGCCATCAAAATAGGGATTGTCGCCGACATCGGGAGGGGTCACCCGCGGATGCGTCCATCCGGCCACGCTCATCACTTGCTCAGCGTCCTGATAGTGACGCAGCGCTGCACACAGATAGGCATAGGTTCCCGGCACGGCGATCAGATCGTCCTCGAAGACAATAACGGCAGAATGGCGTC
Organism: Chloroflexaceae bacterium; assembly: GCA_025057155.1. Lineage (NCBI taxonomy): Bacteria > Bacillati > Chloroflexota > Chloroflexia > Chloroflexales > Chloroflexaceae > Chloroflexaceae bacterium. Next base: position 168,029 of record JANWYD010000002.1, on the reverse strand, counting down.
GAAGCACCTCACTAACTCCGGTGCGAATGGATACGCCCAGTCCCAGATTTTCACTCCGCTCAACCAGCACCAGTTCACACCAGTCGATTGAGCGTAGAATCCTGCGGACCTCGGCAACCGCGGGCTCGTGCTCAACCCGGCGCGCTCCGTCACTGAATGCATACAGTAGCGGGACTTGTTCGGCCCGGAGACATTCCAGCGTTCGCCGTAAGTGCTCGGGACGATTATAGGCGAATAGCACTACAGGGATGCAATCAGTCATCCGTTGGCTCCGTGCTCAAGGCGGATTCGCCCAAACGGAAAGATGAGCGCACGAGTAACCATATTTCCTGTCTTAAATAACGGACCGTAAATATAGCAAAATCCATGCGCTGCAAACCAGTATGAGACACAGGTCGCAATCGCTGCGCCGATGCCTCCATATGAAGGGATTAGCATGTAATTGAGAACAATGTTGATAATACATCCAAAGAAGACCGAAAGCGTGTGCAGGTGCGCCCAGTTTTTGGCCATTAAGAATGAACTGCGGGCAACTCCAAGATTGGTAAAAAGACCAGACCAGATTAAAATATTGAGCATCGGGCCGGCGGCTTGATATTCCTCTCCAAAAAGCGCCACAATGAACCAGGATCCCATCAGGATGGTGGTGATAATTGCCGCGTATCCAAGCAGAGCCATCACGTTATACAATCGCTGCAAGCGTTGATAAAAGATCTCCGCTTCGCTCACCGCTGAAACAATGCTCGGATAGGTGGAAGATGCAACGATCATCGGGATAAAGTACCAGACCTCCAACAAACGCATCGCCACAGAGTATATGCCAACCTCTTTTTCACCAAACAACTCTGCAAGCATAACTTGATCAATGCGCATATAAATCATGACGAACAGGCCAGACAAGATCAAGGGCCAACTGTCACGTAATAAATGGATGGCTTGCTCGATGCTCGCAATCCAGTCAGTCAACCTTTTTCCAGTGATGAGATACGCCGCTATCAGGCCCACACTCACCAGTAGCAATTCGAGCGACATCGCCCAGGCAAAGGCCATCAGCGATGCACCGAGGTATATCATAGCCATCTTTGCGAAAACCATGAGGAAGAAGGCGCTGCTGCGGGCAACGACCGAGTAAGAAGCTTGTATCTGCGACTGGAACCATAAATCAATAACATCAAATGCCTGAAATAAAAAACCCAGCGCCATAATGCCCACCAGCCAGTACATCACTTGTTGCTCGGGGCGAATGAATGCGAGCGCAGTCAGGCATAACACTCCTGCAACGAGACCGCCTAGCAGTTTCAACACGCATGTCGTGCCTAGCAATACATCTCTCGCCTCAGGCTTTCGAGATAGCTCACGAACAACAATCGTATCGAGACCTAACGAAGCAAAGGCGCTAAACAAAGCAACGAATGCAGTCGCATAGTTTAACAAGCCAAACTGCCCGGGACCAAGATACCGTGCAAGATATGACAGCACAGCAACACTGGCGCTTATTCGTAGGATCTTTTCAATCAGAAGCCAGCCGATGTTTTTGAGGATCCGCTGGAGAAGGGGGTGTCCTTTCAATCTGGACACAATAAAGGCGGGCAAAACATTCCAAACATTATGCATAATGACGACCGGGTGTCTATTGTTATTATGTTATTAGACGGCTTTGGGAGCGGAAAGCTTTTATCTGACTTGATCGGCACAGTATTAGCAATCCGGAACGCGCAACGAAGTGTAGGAGCGAAACCTTAATTTGTCAAATGCCTCGCCGGCTACTGGCGCGGCAAAAGGCCGGTGGCGCCGGTTCTTTCAGGCCGACGGCGTAACTGAAGGGTGACGCTGGCGAGCGAGGCGAACGCGACTGCTTCGTATACTTTATCGCCAGCGCCTTCGCAGTGGGGATAACGGAGCGGCTGGGTGAGAACGAGCAGGCAGGGCGGAGACACGAAGCCCGTAGGTCCGCCCGTCGCCGTCCACAGCGGGATCTGCTCGACCACATGCGGTCGTCCGTGTTAGAGACGATCGCTGCACAGTGCGTCAATGCGATCTCGAACCCTTGGCATGGTTGGCGACTGCACTGACGACAGCGCCCCACCAGGACACCGAGCTGGCGGTTGCAGAGATTAATCTGATCGCGTTATGCTGGCGGGAAGGAAAAAAGACGCCAACATTGCCTGGCTGCAACCTGCGATGACGCCACGTGCTGGACCGGTGAACGCCGCTTCGCCTGGTTGGGGATCAATCCACTACTACATAGGTTGCCCCCGTCTGCGCCTCGACCCGGACCTTTGCATCTTCCACAGGGCAACTGATTGGACCGCCATCGCGGTTGGTGCAGCGAACGGAGCCGTTTGCCGGTAGAGGAATATTCACCACTTGCGGCTGGTCGCTCCACAGCACCACGATGTGGGTGGCATCACGCCGCAGAACATAGCCTTCAACGCTATCCGGCACCCCCGCCAGAGGCCCAAGGTAGCGCGCTCCGGTCAGGGTGCGGCTGGCGTGCCGGTAGGCGAAGTAGCCAGGCCGGGGCACGAGCACGTCGCCCGGCTCGATCAGCGCGGTATTGTGGTATGAGTCGCTGTCGTAAATGTACCAGATCTCGGCCGTCAGCCCGTCGCGTAGCGAACGGGTGAAAACCCGTGACAGGTAGTCGGCCTGCGCCCAGCGGCACTCCGGGGTGATCTCGCCCGGGCAGAGCAATGCGCCCTCGGTGCGGATCAGGGGCTTCGCCGGAGCCCCGTAGCGCGCCAGCAATCCTCGGAGATAGGCCAGGCGCCAGTCTACCCGTGATCCCAGTTCGGGCTGCCCTGGAATGCGCCAGAAAGTATAGGCGTGAAACGAAAGCGTGTCAAATGCCCGCCCCGCCCCGGCCACAAGCATGCCCTCGAAGAAGCGGCCCATCGCGCTGGCCGGGTCCTCGGGGCGATAGGGCCGGTCGAGGAGCAACCCGCCGTTCAGCACGATTGCATCGGGGTTGGCGGCCTTGATGGCAGGATACACGATCTTAAGCATCTCGCCGTAGGCCCGCCCGCCGTAGTAAGGATCGTCCGGTATTCCCCAGCAGCCAAAGACCGAGTCATCCTGAAACACCGGGGCGTCGGGTTCGTTGCCGATCTCCCAGTAGCGCACGTTGTAGGGCGGCTGGCTGTAGCGCCGCACGACTTCGGCCATGAAGCGGGCAAAGTCCTGGTAGCGTTGCGGATTGATCGGCGCGCAATCGACGCTGTACGGGGCCGTGGCCCAGCGGGGGCTGGCGCGGACAACGACAATCAGGTTGATCCCGAGCTGGCTGGCGGTGACCATATCCTGCTCGATGATCCTGGTGGTTGAGTGATCCCAGATGTACCCCCCGCCGGGCCGCGGCTCGATGTGCTTCCATTCCAGGCCGTTCCGGCGTACCCAGGCCGTGCCCGATACGCTCATCAGTCGCAGGCCGCGTTCAGTGGTAAGCTGAGACATTTCAATGCCAAAGACATGCGGGACCACATCGTGGGACTGTCGGAGCAGCGGCAGGTAGATCCGCGCCGGGTCTTGCGCGCGTAAGGGGATGGTGGCAAACAACCAGAGGACCAGGATGGCTGCGATGAGCAAGAAACGGGGATGATCGGGCATAGGTCTGGCTCACAAGGATGGGGCCGTAGTCCTCACCCTCCCCCGCCTCGCTACGCTCGGCGGGGGAGGGTGAGGGTCGGCAATCCACTGCCGGTTGGAGAAACCCGGGTTCACCGTTCACATATGAAGATGAAGAATAAAATCCGGTATAGCCCGCGCAGGCGGGCGTCGCATCGGTAGCCCGCGGCTTCAGCCGCCGGGCTATAGGGGGAATACTGGTGTATACTCTTAATCTTCACATGAGGCCCACGGCCCGCTGGCGCTCGTACCAGGCAATGGTGCGACGCAGGCCTTCCTCAAACGGGGTATGGGCCACGAAGCCAAAGCGTTCTCTGGCCCGGGTCGTATCGAGTTTGCGCCGGGGCTGGCCGTTGGGTTTGCTGGTGTCCCAGACGATCCGCCCGTTGAAGCCGGTCAGCCGGGCAATCAGTTCGGTCAACTCGCGGATGCTTATCTCGTAGGCGCTGCCGAGATTCACCGGGTCGCTGCTGTTGTAGCGTTCCGCCGCCAGCAGAATGCCTTCAGCGGCATCCTCAACGTAGAGAAATTCACGGGTGGGCGAGCCATCGCCCCAGGCGACGATCTCATCGGCGCCGCTTTCGCGGGCCTCGATACATTTGCGGATGAGTGCCGGGATCACGTGGGAGGTGTGCAGATCGAAGTTGTCGCGGGGGCCGTAGAGATTGACCGGCAGGAGGAAGATAGAGTTGAAGCCATATTGCTCCCGGTAACTCTGGCTCTGCACCAGCAGCATCTTCTTGGCCATGCCGTAGGGCGCGTTGGTCTCTTCGGGATAGCCATTCCACAGATCCTCCTCCTTGAAGGGGATGGGGGTGAGCTTGGGATAAGCGCACACGGTGCCAATAGCCACAAACTTGCCGACCCCGGCCCGCCAGCTCTCGTGGAGCAACTGCACCCCCATCATCAGGTTGTCGTAGAAGAATTCGGCCGGGTGCTCCCGATTGGCGCCGATGCCGCCAACGCGGGCCGCCAGGTGGATGACGAGATCGGGACGGGCATCGGCCAGCAACTGGCGAATGGCCTCGCGCTCGCGCAGATCATACTCGCGTGAGCGCGGCGCCACGATTGCAGCAGGCTCCAGCTCGCGCAGCCGCTCGACGACGAAGCTGCCAAGGAAACCTGCGCCACCGGTCACCACTACGCGCCGTTCGGCCCAGAAGGGGCGCCGGTCGGGCCATACAGTGCTGTCTGTCATATGCGTTCCTTCTCTGTACATCCAGCAGGTTCGGGAGGGTGCGGGAAGAGCAGAACTTCCCAGACCTTTCCACGTGGCAGGGTGTGGAGAATCCAGGGTTCCCATACCCTGCCAACCGAGAGTTTGCTTCGAAGCTCAACGAGCGCAGCCGGCGTGCGGCGATCCGGGTTCCCATACTCTGCCAACCGAGGGTTTGATTCGGAGGGCGCAGTCCTCTGGACCTTATCTCACCAGGCAAGACGCGGGGAAACTCGGTTTCCTGGGCGCCCCTGGGGTATGCGTATTTCAACCATTACCGGCTCGAAGCCGATGACCAGTTTCTCACCGGGCGAACGGGCCACCCCCGCCGGCGTATAGCGCGCGCGGGCGCCTTCGGGCATCGGCAGCTCACGGGTCGAGCCATCGTTGGTCCAGGCGATGTCATAGAGCAGATTCCCTTTGCGGAAGCGATGGATTTCGAGGGCGCCATCGCGTGTGACTCCGGCATAGGCGGCGCCGCCGAGGGTCCGCTGGAGAAACGAAAGGGTGGTATAGGCTGGCCGTGGTTGCTGGTTGGCGTCGAGCAGGCCGCTCTCCTGCCAGCCCGGTCCTTCCAGCGTGTACCAGAGCACCCCGTACAGCCCGAGCTGATGAGCGCGGACAAAGAGCCGCGCAGCGTAGTTGGCCTTGGCCTCCTCGAAACCCTGCAGCGCGCAGTTGGGATCGTTGCGGTAACAGAGAAAGGCGCCCTCGTTCATAAGTAGGGGCTTATCTATCCCATACCGCTGCATGGTCTCCCGCAGGAACGCGGCCTTGCCCAGGAGAATACCGCCGCGATGGCTCCATTTTGGAAAGATCAGATCCCAGTCTTGAGTCACTGGCCCCCAGTAGGCATAACTATGATAGGCCAGGATGTCGAAGGCGGTCCCGCCGCCGTTGGCCAGGACGCCCTCGATGAAGCGCCCCGCTGTGCAGGGTTGCGGCCCGCCGGGGTCGCAGTCGAGCAACAGTCCGCCGATGACCACCCGGGCTTCCGGGTTGGCGGCCTTGACGGCAGGGTAAACAGCTTTAAGCATGTCGGCGTAGGCCGCGCCACCGTAGAGCGGGTCGTTCTGGTCGCCCCAGCATCCGAAGCCGGCGTCGCCGGAGAGGAGTTGATAGGCGGCGTCGGGTTCATTGCCGAACTCCCAGTAGCGCACGTTGTAGGGCGGGCCGCTGTACCGCCGCACTGCCTCGCTAACGAAACTGGCAAACGCTTCCAGGGCGTCGCCGCGAATGGGGCCGCAGGCTTTGCCCTGCACCGCCTGCGCCCAGGGCGGGGCGCCACGGATAATAACCATCGGCATGCCACCCGCGGCGCTGATGGTCGCAAGTTCGGCTTCCAGGCCGGCGAGGGCCTGCCAGTTCCGCTCGCCCCGCCGGGGTTCGATCTGGTCCCACTGGAGCATGTCGAAGCGCACCAGCCTGCCGCCGATGCCGGCCAGCGCGCCGATGGAGGCGCCGACAGCGCCCCGGCTGATCTGGACGCCGAAGATCGGCCCCGCCGGAGCAGCCGGCGTCATCACTTGCGCTCGTGTCTCGTTGCCGAGCAGACCGAGCAGCACCCGCGATGGTTGCGGCTGTTCGGGATGCCACTCAAAACGGGCGCGCTCGAACCACTGGGTAAGCACCGGTTCGCCATTCGGGCCAGGCTCGGGGTTGGCCCTGGTCAACGGCAGGCCAAAGAGGGCCAGGGACTGCTGGTAGGGGCGCAGCCCGCGAATACGCAGCCCGTTGCGCTCCCAGTAGCTCTTGAAGCCCGCATCTGGCGCCTGGTCGCAGACATTGTGGCCAGTCTCGGCGAACCAGAGGCAGCCAGGTCGCGGGCCGGCCTCGCGGGCTTCGGCGCGCCAGTCGCGGCCCAGTTGCGCCAGGCGCTCAACCCCGATGCGACCCAGTTGCACCCGGTAGGCCGGTGGGTTCTGGGGATGATACTCAAGCCGGGTGCGTTCCAGCCACTGGGTGGTGATAACGGTCCCGTCTTCAAGGGTGCGCTGCTCGGCCGGGCCGATCGGGTAGCCGAACACCGGCAACCCGCCATTGGTCTGCCAGAAGGCGGCGAAGAGCGGGTGAATACAATCTTCGATGCCGGGGACGTCGGGAAAACAGATCGGCGCTGCAGGCTGAGGCGTGGATTGCGTACCGACGAGCGTGGCGGAAGCGAGCAGCGCCGGTATAGTTAACAAGGGAAGGAGGAGAAACCGCAGGGGCATAATGTATCTCCTACGACGATGCTGCGCGCATAGTATATCGTATTTTTTTTCGTTACGCTCCGTCATCGGGGCGACAGGCGTCCCAAAGAAGGAAGGGAACCCGGGTTTGTCCCCGCCCCGGTCCCGGGCGCGGGCGGCGACCCAACACCGGTTGGGAGGACCCGTGGCATCCCACGCCCTGTCCGGTGGGCCAAACGCGCGGCCCCTACGCATCCTGAAAATCGTTATCCTCCAGGCGCGGATCCTCGGCATCGATCAGTTCTAGATCGAGCAGGTTATCGCGGAAGGTGTTGGCGCGCAGGGTATGGTTGCGGGGCCTGGGGCAGCGCGGGGTGAGCGGCGGCAGCGGGCGCACGCCGTGGTCCTGGTCGGCGGCGATGCGCACGGCGACGCGATTGCCGCTGAAGCGGTTGGCTTCGATCAGCCAGTCGCGGCTGGTGTCGTTCTCGGGGTGAGCGCGGGCAAAGTCGGCGACGAACCGCGACCAGAGCAGGATGCCGTGGGTGTTCCAGGCCAGGTCGTTGTCGCGCACGATGAAGCCGAGGCCATTTTCCACCGCCACCCCTGCCCGGCGATTGTGGTGAATCTGGTTCTCCTCCAGCAGGTTGTCGCGGGAAAAGCCCAGCCAGAAGCCGTAGTTGCAGCCATCGGCGCGGTTGCGCCGGAAGATGTTGCCCCGGCTGAAGGTGGCCTCGAAGGCGATGTTTGGACTGTACGAGCCGTCATTCTCTTCAAAGAGGTTGTCATTGCAGGGCGCCGGTATCCAGTCGGGGCGCAGGCCGGCCAGGAAGAAGCCATCGCCGCCCATGCGGGCCTTGTTGCGCCGGAAGCGGTTGCGGCAGGAGCCGTGGACGATCAGAAAGCCTGCGGCGTCGGCGCCCAGGTGCCCCTGGCCAGAACCGCGCGGATGGTAGCGGCAGCAGAAGTCGGCATAGTTGCCTTCGATCAGGCTATCGCTGGTGGCGAAGAAGTGGAAGCCGAAGCCGCTACAGTGGTTGGCGATGTTGTCGCGCACGGTCAGCCGCAGGCAATCATAGCAGAGCAGGCCGTTCTGCTGGTGTTGCAGGTCGCATGCGCTGATCAGGGCCTCGCGCACTCCGGTAAGCATCACCCCGGCGCCGTAGGCCCGCGCGGCGGGACGCCAGATGTCGAGGAAGAGGGTGTTAGGCGGTTCTTCGACGCTGGCGCGAGACGAGCAGTTGACGACGGTCAGTCCGGCGCAGTGTTCGGCATAGATGCCGTGGTAGTAGGCAAGGAGGCGCAGGTTCTTAATCCGCACCCCATCGCGCCCGGCGATAGTGAGGCCTCGCCCGCCGCCCGCGCCGACCAGCAAGGCGCCATTGCCGTCGAGGGTCACCCCCGGGGCGGCGATGGTCAGGCCGCGGGGCAGATGATAGACGCCGGGGGCCAGGACGGTGTCGGCGATGATACACATGCCATCGGTAGGGATTAACATGGATTTCGTTTCATCGGCCAGGAGGGTGCCGTAGCGACGGCCCGGCGGGCCGTCGCGTCCGCGGGGGGCGGGCCGTCGCCGGGATCGGGGGCCGCCTCCAACGCCAGTTGGCAACGGACGTGATGATGGCCGATGGAGAAATTCGGTTTCCCCATCCTCTGTCTGCCGGGCAGATGTCACCCCGTATCGTCCTCAAGCTGCCTGACGGCGCTGTGGCGGCCCCTGGCCGCCAGCGCTGGCCGGGGCAGCAGGCGTTCCAGGGCGGCCTCGATGGTGGCGCGTTCCTCGGCGGAGCGGCGGGCGTGCTCATCAAGCCGGGGGCTGTGGCGCATGCGCAGGGCCAGAGGGGCCACGCGCCGCAGGTCCTCGGCGCTGACCTGATTGCGAAAGTCGGCGGCGGCGCGAGCGCGGGCGCCTTCGAGGAGGGCGATCTCGGCGCGATGGGAGGGGATCCGCAACTCCTGCACCAGGGCCAGGGCGGCTTCTTCCAGGGCCGGCGGCACACTCACGTGGGGGAGGATGGCCCGCGCAGTTTCCACCTCTTCGGCCAGGGCGGCAGTCTGGGCAGCATAGGCAGCGCGAAAAGCGGCCGGGTCGGCGCGAAAGGCGCGGGCGCGGCGATAGACCTCCAGGCGCTGGCGGGGGTCATCGAGCGGCGCCACCCAGACCCGCAGGCCGAAGCGGTCGAGGATCTGCGGTCGCAGCGCCCCTTCTTCGGGGTTCATCGAGCCGACAAGGACAAAGCGCGAGGGGTAAAGGCGCGTCATGGGACCGCGGCGCACGAAGGTGCGGCCCTGGGCCGCCGCGTCGAGGATGGCGTCTACCACAGCCGGGTCGAGGAGGTTCACTTCGTCAACGTAGAGCACATTGCCGTGAGCGCGGGCGAGGATGCCCGGCTCCAGCAGCACCGCGCCCTGTTCCAGCGCCACCCGCTCGTTGATGCCCCCCACGACGTCTTCCAGACGCGCGTTGAGCGGCAGTTCAATCAGGCGGATGCGCTCGCGCCGCCGTTCCGCGCCCTCTTCCTCACCCTCGACTTCGACCGTGGGCAGGATGTCGAGCAATCCGCGCACGGCGGAGGTCTTGCCGACGCCATACGGCCCGCTGAGCAGCACGCCGCCGATGCCCGGATTGATGAGCCCCAGGAGCAGGGCGGTTTTCAGTTCAGCCTGGCCGACCAGCGCCAGGAAGGGGAACGGGAGCAGTTCGTCCATGTCTGGATGTGCTGGTAGACACTCCGGATCCGGTTCGCAACCTGGAAGGTTGCGTGAGCCGGCACGCGACCCGGAGGGTTAAAGGCCGGGCCAGACAGGGGAATGGGAAACCCTGGGAATTCCCCATTCCCCTGCGCTGGCGCGGCGCTACAACATTTCAATGTCGTAGGCGCCGATCGGGCAATCGGGGCGTTGCCGGTCAATAAACTTCACCACCGCTTCGAGTTGCCCGTGGGCATAACTCGCCGACGTGGCGACGCAGGCGATAGCAAGGACGGCGCTCTGCCAGAGATCATGATCATCGGCCTCGATAACCGACACGTTGAACTCGTTGCGAATGCGGGTAATCAACGACTTGACCACCTGGCGTTTCTCCTTTAAAGAAGACGCCATAGGGATGGACAGGGAAATGGTGCACAGACCGATAACCATAACCGCACGTGGCGCATCAATTCAGGCTGCCCAGACCCGATGGCCCCTCTCTGGCATCGCGGCGACCGTAGGGCAGCAGGGCCAGTTCGGCGCGCAGATTGGCGGCAATCTCGCGCAGGCGCGTGAGCGGATCGCACTCCAGCCAGTGTTGTTTCAGCTCCATGGTGACCTGGAGGCGGTCGGCCAGGTAGTAGCCAAGCCGAAGGGGATCGCGCGGCAGGTCCTCGACCTCCACCTCCATGCCGGTGGCGCCGGCGACGGCCTGCCAGTAGCGGTCGTAGGTGGCCCGCAGGTCATCGGCGGCGACAGCGGCGGCAGGAGTGACATTTTCGGGCAGTTCAACCACCGAAGCGATGAGATACGGAAGGCGCTGGACAATGGCCTGGATGCGGAAGCGCCTGGCGCCGACCGCGGTCAGCAAGTAGCGCCCGTCGTCCAGACGCATATCGGCGCTGATCTGGGCGATGGTTCCAATCGCGTATGGCTCGGCGGGGCGCGCATCGGGGCGACCCTCTTCCACTTCATCGCCCTCGCGGATCAACACGACGCCGAACGGACTGCGTTCCTCGAGGCAGCGCCCGATCATCAGGCGATAGCGCTCCTCGAAGATATGCAGATTGAGCGTTGCGCCTGGAAACAGCACCGTTCCCAGGGGAAAGAGCGGCAACTGGCGAGACATTCTATCTCCCTGGCGCCGAATGGCGGGCAGACCCTTCCGCGGGGCCAGAACCCTTCACCCGGCACAGCTATGCGCCGGTCCGCAAGGTCGCTCCGGTGTCAGGGGCGGAGCGGCGCTACTCTTCGTGCCAAGTACAGGTCCACAGGTTCAGATCAACAGGACCAACGTTGAGATCCACGGTCACCTCGATCTCAGGCGCCGAGAGGATCTGCAGCATAGTTGCGCTTTCAAAAGGCACAGCGGCGCCGTCATTGAACACCAGCACCGGGCCGAGGCGCAGCGCCAGCAGTTCCGGACGCAGATTAGCGCAACTGCTGCCAATGGCCGCCAGAAACGGCCCCCAATCAGGCGAGCCGCGATGCAAGGCGGAGCGCACCGCAGATGAGGCGGCGATAGCGTCGGCCACCTGCCGCGCCATTGTCTCACCAGCGGCGCCTCGTACCCGCACATGGATGATCTTACCATTCTCTGCGGCATCGCGCACGATCTGCTGGGTAAGATCCGCGCAGAGGGCGGTCAGGGCCTGTTGAAAAATGTCAAACTCCGGCGAGCGAGCATCGCTGATGATTGGCGTCGCGGCGGCGCCGTTAGCCAGGATCAAAACCGTATCGTTGGGGCTGCTATCGCCGTTGAGGTTGAGGCGGTTGAAAGTGCGGGCAACGCTCTGGGTCAGGGCCTGCTGGAGCAGACGTTGCTCGATGGCGACATCGCTGGTGATCAGACAGAGAAGGGTGGCCAGGCGGGGATGGATCAGGCGCGTGCCCTTGGCCATGCCGGCCAGCGTAATACGCTGGCCCTCACGTATCTGAACCCGATAGACTCGCTCCTTGGGACGCGAGTCGGTGGTGAGCATTGCCAGAGCCGCCCGGCGTCCGCCGCCGCTGTCGAGTTCGCTGACCGCGCGCCGAATTCCTTCGCGCATGCGTTTCATTGGCAGAGGCACGCCGATAATGCCGGTTGACATCAGCAACACCGCATCGCGGGGGATCTCCAGTTCATCAGCTACCAGTTTGGCGCATTCCACCGCGTCGTTCAGCCCTGACTGGCCCGTGCCGGCGTTGGCCTGCCCGGCGTTGATCAATACGGCGCGGATGGCCTCACGGTTCCTGGAGAGGATGGCCTGGCTCAAGAACACCGGCGCGGCCTGAATAAGATTGGTAGTGAACAGCGCGCCAACCCGACATGGGTGTATTGAGTAGACCAGCGCCAGGTCACGAGCCTTGCTGCCGTCTTTCAGCCCGCAGGAGACGCCCGTGGCGCGGAAGCCCTGCGGGCTGGCGATGTGACCGTCTTCGAAAATGGCGTAGTTCATTGTTTGTCGTTGGAATCCGCTGCTCAGACGTCCTGTGCGGCTTCGCCGCGTACAAATGTTCCTGGGAGGGCTGTACCCTTCCAGCCCCTGCGCGCAACTCGGATGGTCAGGCTATTTTCGAGACGGGCAGGAACGCGGGAAAACCCGGGCGTTCCTGTGCTCTTCCAACCGGCGCCGGGTGACCAGACGCCCTCCCACGAGGACATGCCTCACCAGACGCGACAGAGCAATCCCTTCAGGTATTCGCTTTCGGGAAAGCTCAATAACACCGGATGATCGGGCGCCTGGACGAAACGCTCGATGATCTGGACATCGCGGCGTGCGTCGAGAGCCGCGCCGAAGACGATCTTTTGAAACAGGTCCGCCGATACTAACCCTGAACAACTGAAGGTTGCCAGCAAGCCGCCAGGGCGCAAGAGTTGCAGGGCGAGCAAGTTGATGTCTTTATAGCCGCGCGCGGCGCGTTCGACCTGGGCCTGGCTATGGGCGAACTTCGGCGGGTCGAGGATAATCACGTCGAAGCGCCGCCCGGCGTCGCGATATTGGCGCAGGACGCGGAAGACATCACCCGCGATCAATTCGGCGGGCGTAGCGAGGCCGTTCAAGTCGAGATTGGCGCGGGCCAGGGCCAGGGCGGGCCCCGAGGAGTCGATCAGGGTCAGCGCAGCAGCCCCGGCGCGCGCGGCGTAGACGCTGAAGCCGCCAGTGTAGGCGAAACCGTCAAGCACCTCGGCACCCTGGCAGTAGGCGCCCACGCGGGCGCGGTTGATGGCCTGGTCGAGGTAGAAGCCGGTCTTCTGGCCGCCGCGCAGGTCGGCGAGCAGGGCCGGTCGCTGGTCACACATACCGGGGAGGATGATCGGGCGCATGGTCAGGCGCTCAGGCGGCGCTTCGCCCCAACGCTGCCCTTCGTGGATCGGCAGGCCCTCCTTCTCGCGGATCTCAGGGTCGCTGCGTTCGTAGATGCCGCGCGGCTGCAGTAAGGCGACTAGAGCGGCGATCACCGAATCGGTGCGCATGGCCATGCCCTGGGTGAGCAATTGAATCACCAGATAGGGGCCATAGCGATCCACGATCAGGCCAGGGAGACCATCGGCTTCGCTAAAGACCAGCCGGCAGGCGGTCTCCTCGTCGCCAATCAGGGCAGCGCGCCCGCGCACGGCGCGGGCGATGGCCGCGCGCAGCCAGTGGTCATCGAGGGCCTGAGCAGCCTCCCAGGTGGCGACGCGCAGGCGGATCTGCGACCGGCTGCTCCAGAAGCCGCGGGCGAGCCAGGCGCCATCCGGGCCGAGAACATCGACCACTGCACCGTTGGCAGGGTTGCCGCGAACCGCCGCAATCGCCCCGGAGAAAATCCACGGGTGCCGCTGCTGGATAGGCCGCTCGCGCCCGGCCTTGAGGACGATCTGTGCCATAAGCAACCCTACGACTGCCTATGGGAGCACAGTGTAGCAGAGGGGTGTAACCGGGTCAAGGCAGGCAGATTGACCGGAGATGACGGACCGTGCTGCCTGCTCTCCTCGGTGCAATCGCACGACCGGGTCGGGAGCGCAGCGCCTTCGTTCCCGGAGCGCAGCGCTCTGCTCCCGCTCCGACCCTTCCCGCCAGGTGTCAGGGGCGCAAGAACACATGAGCGCCGGCGGGATTTATGGCCCTGGGTACGCTACTTCACCCGCATCCTCTCCTCATTTTCCGCGGGCGCTATGGATTACCCGCAAGCTGGGAGGGGATGTACACATAAACAGCCGCTTCGGCCAGATTTCAGGTAGAATCAAAGAGTGATGGTTCTAGTTTTTGAGTCTATCCAGACAAACGCTTCGGTAGGGGCAGGGCAGGCGAAGCTCTCCCGGAAACGTTCTTTCCCTGGTCGTCTGGAATAAGGACGGGGAAATCCGGTTTCTCCACGTCCATGCTCGAGGGAAAGGGCAGGGCGGGGAAAGGTCTCCCAGAACGTAATGGGATACCCTGGTTATGCGGATAGGCTCTTGTAAGGAGTGTAATGATGTCAGAGCAGAAGGTCAAGGTTGGCGATATGGCGCCCGACTTCGAGGTCCTGAGCGACTCTGGCGAGTCGGTGCGCCTGTCGCAGTTCCGGGGCAAGAAGGTGATTCTCTACTTTTACCCGAAGGACGACACCTCGGGCTGCACCACACAGGCATGTGGCTTCCGCGACAACTACGCGGCGATAGAGGAGAAGAACGCCGTTGTGCTCGGCGTAAGCCCCGACAGTGTCAAGTCGCACCAGAAGTTCAAGACCAGGCACAATCTGCCCTTCACCCTGCTGGTGGATGATCAGCATAGCGTCGCCGAGGCCTACGGGGTGTGGGTGGAGAAGAGCATGTACGGCAAGAAGTATATGGGGATCGAGCGTTCGCACTTCGTAATTGACGAGGAGGGACGGGTGGTTCAGGCGGAGATCAAGGTCAAGCCCGCCGAGAGCGCGCCGCGGGCCCTGGAAGCGTTGGCATGATTCTGGAGCAAGCCGATTGTCCGAGATCTCCATAGGAGAAGGTTCGGAAGGGGTTAGTCCTTCCGAACCCGCAGGGCAAACGGCGCACCCCCCGTTTTTTGGCCCCGTGCGCTGTTACTGTGCAACAAAAAGAACAGCGTTGTTATTAAGGCTGCGCCCTCCCACATTCTCACGCAGCGTTACCGCCGCCGATCCCTGGCCGGGCAGGGCGTCGCGGAAGAGGAGCAGCAACCCCTGTTGCGATGGTGAGCCCGCGGCGCCGTTGGGGTCGGCGCTGAAGGTCAGGGTTACGTTGCCTCCGGGGGGGATGGTCAACTCCGGTACGGCAGGGCGGAAACGCAATTGCCCGGTTTGCATGGTATGGGCCGTAGCGCCGCAGGTCGGGGCGGGGTCGGGCGAGCAGTCCCAGAGTTGCGGCGCGCCCCGGTTCAGGAAGTAGGCGTCGTAGGCCAGGACAAAGTAGTTGAAGGGCCGGTCGCTGCGCAGGCCAACCGCGGCGGCCGGCACGGGCAAAACGTAGTTCTGGGTGTTAAAGTCAGCCACGAGGAAGAAATAGCTTCTCGGGGGGACCACGCTGCCCGCAGGGCGTACAAAGACGGCATTGCGCCCGTTGCGCCCGTCAGCGGCGGCGTTGTACGCCACGTAGTCGGTGGCGCCGTCGCGGTTGGCGTCAATATGCACCTCGAACCGCGTCGGGACATCGGGCGAGGCGCGGAAGGGCTGGTCGTAGACAGTCAGGGCGAATTCGACCACTTCGTCGGGCATAGCGCCTGCGGGGGCGGGCGGCAACCCAAGGGTGGCATTCAACCCCGGAACGCTGTAGCTACGTAGCCCGACGCCAGAGAGGTCCACCGGGCTTGCACCGCTGCCAGGGCGCGAGCCAATGACGTAGTCGGGCGTGGCGCACGGGGGCGCCGACGTATCGAGCGTGTCACACTGGTTGGGGCTGATTGCCACCAGGGCGAAGTTCTCGACCACCCCGGCGGCAAATGGCGCGGGATTGGCCAGTTCGAGCCGATCGCCGGCCTGTTGCGTTACCCTCACCTGAGCCACGCGGCGCGGCAGCAGATGGATCGGCAGGCTGACGCGGTTATTGACGCCGCCGTCAATCACAAGCATTCCGTCAACCTCCAGGGGGACAGAGGCATCGCATTCCGCAGCGCGCCTGTCCGAGGCGCAGGTCGGAGCGGCGGCGTCTTCGAGGCGCCAGGCGCGCAGGCGAGCCGGGTCAATCGTTGCCGTTACTGTCACCACCGTAACGCTGCGCGCCGGCAGTTCCACACGCTCCGGACTGACGCTCAGGCTGACGCCGCGCCCGCCGGAGCGCAGGTTCGTGCTGAGCGTGTAGCTGCGGGGCGACATTGAGTAATTCAACACCACCACCTGGCGTTGCAGCGTCTGCGGCGCGGCAAGCGGCTGGTAGCCAAAGGAGACGCTTCCGGTCTGAGCGTTCCAGGCGCGGAAGAGAGGGTCGCCGAAGGGGTAACTGCCAGCGCAGGGGGGCAAGATGCGGAAGAACAGGTAGTTAAGCAAATCGAGCAGTGGGGTGAACGTACACCTTCGAAGGGCGGGATCTTCGGCCAGGCGCGCAGCGAGTTCGGTTGCGTCCCAGGCCAGGGTTCGTGAGCGGAAGGCGTTCAGAGCATCAAGGCGCCCGCTGCCCTGCAGGGTGACGGGCGCCGGCTCGACCCCTGTGGCGGCGCGCAGGCTCTGGCCGTGGTTCATCAGCAGGGTTTTGACATAGGGCGCCAGCGAGAGCGGGACGTCGGGCGCGTCGCCCAGGCCAGGATTGGGATTGAGGATGCCGAGGCGCTCAAGTTGCTGGATCATCAGCGCAGCGGCTCCGGCGGCCACCGGCGCCGATCCTGACGAGCCGCCAAGGGGGGCCAGGGCGCTGCCGCCGCCGGCCCGTGCCGCCAGAATGGCCCCCGGCGCGGCCAGATCGGGTTTGGCGCGATTGTCAGCGATACGAGGCCCACGGCTGGCGGTGGAGGCGATGCGCTCACTGCCGTCGGCGAGCACGCGGCTCTCGGCGACAGCCAGGGCGGCGTCGGCTGCGGCAGGCGCGCCGACGATATAGGGCCGGTTGCCGTCGTTCCCCGCCGAAGCCACCACCAGCGACCCGTAGTAGCCGGCGAGGTCGGCGAACAGGGTGAGGGCGTCTTCAGGCTGGCCGTAGCTGAAGCTGACGGAGAGGTTAATAATATCGGCGGGATCATAGGCCAGGCACCCCGGCGTGACGCCGGGGGTGCAGAGACCACGGTCGGATCCGTCGAGGTCAAGGGCCGCGTCGAGGGCGCGGAGCAGAGCAACGCCGTTGCACAGCTCTATCTCGCCGTTGCAGGCCTTGAAGGCCCAGAGGTTCGCTCCGGGGGCGACGCCGCTGTCGGCGCCGTCGGGGCTTGTCGGCAACCCGGCGGCGATGTCAGCCACCTGGGTGCCGTGACCAGCAAGGTCAATCGGGTTGGCGTCGAAGAAGATACAGACCTGCTGGGCGCCGCAGCGCGGGTCGGGGTTCGGCCAGATGTCGCCGATGTAGTCATAGCCGCCGCGCACCTTGGCATTGGGAAAGAGATCGGCGGGAGGGTCGAGGCTTGGATCGCACCCGGGCTGGCCCGGAGCCAGGGCGGCATTGCCGCAGGCCGCGCGGCGATAATCAGCCGGGTTGCCCCTGCCACCCAGTTTCACGTGGGTGTAGTCGATTCCCGAGTCAATAATGGCAATATCAATCCCCGCGCCGTCGCTGCGGCGGGCGCGGACCGCATCAGCGCCGATCAGCGCCGACAATTCGGTCAGAGTGAGTGGTACGCCATCGCCGGCCCCCTGATCTACCGGGTAGTCCTTTACCCGCACCACCCCCTCGACCCCCGGCAGGTCGCGCAGCGTGGCCACCGCGCCGGCGTCAATAGCAACCGCCAGACCCGCCGCGGCGTGGCCAAAGCGGGCCAGAACGCTGCCGCCGAGGGCCTGCACCTGCGCGGCCACCTGATCCTGTTCCGCGCGCAGGCGCGCCAGGTAGCGTTGCCGTTCCTCGTGGCGCCATGCGTGGCCCACCAGGGCCAGCGGCGGCGTCTCCAACTGCACCAGAACCCCCACCTGCGCGCCGGAGACGAACGCCTCGCCCCCCGCCCAACTAACCCTATCCGTGGCTCGCACCAGAGCGCGAAACGCCGGGAGCGAAAGATCGCCCTGGGCCGCCGCGGGCGTCAATGCGCCACGGGTCAGGATCAA
The DNA here is from genome assembly GCA_025057155.1 of Chloroflexaceae bacterium. Lineage (NCBI taxonomy): Bacteria > Bacillati > Chloroflexota > Chloroflexia > Chloroflexales > Chloroflexaceae > Chloroflexaceae bacterium. The sequence continues at coordinate 150,182 of JANWYD010000002.1, read as the reverse complement.
ACTTACGCCGATGGCGATCAGACCGAGGGTGACACCCACTCTGAAAGTGCGCGAAGTCACGGTCACTCCCTTGCTGCTACGGGGCAGCTTTGCGTCTTGATTGGCACAAAAGTTCGTGGAACGTGCTACGGGTTCGAGAAACGGATTGACAACGAAAAGACGAAATGCCGTGCGCCTGCGAACGATGATCGCAGAACCGAGGCGCGCCGAAAGCGCGGGATTTTGATGCGGCGGCGTGACACATGCACACCGACAGAATGATGCTTATACTGGCATAGCTGTCGGGCATCTACAGACTACAACTCCGAGACGGCTTCTGTCAATGACAGTATTGTTGGGCGTAGTAGGCGGCCACGGCTTTCCCGTGCCATATATTACGGGCGGTTTCGTAACGTAAAGGTGACAGTTTCTTTATCAGCAACCAGGGCGACTCGGAGAGTTGCCAGTTTATGTCAAAGAGGAAAACAACCGGTCATAGCGGGGCGCCAGGTGGCGCCAGTCATAGGGCGCGGCGATGGCCCGCCACGTGGCGCGGTCGGGCCGTTGCCGGGCCCGGCAATGGGCCAGGAGCAGATCCACCATGCGGTTGTGATCGTCATAAAGGCAGGCGGCGTGCAACGACGCCGGAAGCAGGTCAGGGTAGTTCAGGCGCCGGGGCAACACCGGGGCGCAGCCGCAGTAGAGGGCCTCAACGACCGCGATGCCAAAATACTCCTGGAGCGCGGTGCTGACTACGACGTCGGCGCGATGTAGCAGAGCAGCGTAGGCGCTGCGGGTGGGCGCGTAGCCCCAGTGCACGATGCGCTGGCGCCAGCGCTCGCGAGCGGCGACGAAGGCGGGCGCGCGCGGATCAATGTGCTCGCCGGCTACGATCAGGCGAAAGTCGGCCCCGCGGGCCTCCAGGGCTTCCAGGCCGGCGAAGAAGGCCCCGGGCTGCTTGTCGTACTCCCAGCGCGAGTTCCAGAGGATGGTCAGCGGACCTTCCTCCGGAGGCGTCCGATCCTCCGCCGCCACATCGAGGGACGCCAGATCGATCCCGGGCGGCAGCACGTGACTCTTCGCGGCGATGGCTTCGACGTTCTCCAGTTCCTGGTGATCGTGATGGCGACGCAGCAGATCGCCCAGGGCGCCCAGAAAATCGCGCCGATGAAAGTCGGAGTTGAAGATCACCGCGTCGGCGACGAGCGCCGAGGTGTAGTTGATCCAGGCCAGGCCCAGATCGCGCCGGCGCGCCGGCGGCAGAGGATAGGTCAACTGATTCTCGTGAAAGTAGACCGCTGCAGGCGCGCCCCCCAGGCAATCGGCGGTCAGAGCGCGAAAGGTGGCCAGGTCAAGCATGTCGCTGGCGACGATCAGGGCGGGGCGCTCGCCGAGGGCGCGAGCCATGCGCGCCAGGGTGATGGCGCCGCCGCGCATGCGCCAGCGCCAGCCGCCCGCCTGCGAAAGGGTCAGCAACGTTACCTGATGGGCGGCGCGCGCCGCATAGCCCGCCGCGACCGCGGCGTGCGAGCCGCCGTGAAAGGGGTCGATCCACAGGATGCGCATGGCGCCTCCCGTTATTTTGGATTGTCGATTTTGGATTTTAGTTTGCCGTACATGGCGCGCCGATGCGATCTGGCCGTGATACACCTGCGCTATGCTCACCAGGAGTCTGGCATGACTTGCTATTCCTGGCGGGTGATTGTACCATTTCTCTACGTTCCCGCCCCCGCAAGGGCAGGGCTGAGGCAGCGGCAAGCCCCGAACTCCGGATTTTTCTGGTCTGGGCCACTGCTCTGCCCAGGCCAACGAAAGATACACCCCATCGGGCGACCGGGTCGCCCTGACCTCCGCCGTGGCAGGCCGACTTCGTTGGATCCTGCGTTGAGCATGCCCCATCGCGAAACCGTGTCTTAGAAGTAGAAGGAGAAGCGTCAATGACGACCGTGTCCCAATCTTACCAGCACCTGCTGTTCGAGCTCGACGAACGGCTGGCGTTCATCACGATGAACCGGCCCGCAAAGCGGAACGCGCTTTCACTAGAACATATGGAGGAACTGATTGACGCCTTCCGTACCGTGGGCCGACGGGGCGACATCGGCGTGGCGGTGTTGCGCGGCGCGGGACCGGCGTTCTGCGCGGGCCACGACCTGAGCGAGATGCTCGGGCGCAGCCCCGAGTTTTATCGCCAGCTCTTCGATGTTTGCACGGTGTTGATGGAGACCATCCAGGCCATTCCGCAGCCGGTGATCGCCCAGGTGCACGGTATTGCCACGGCGGCGGGCTGCCAGCTCGCCGCCACCTGCGATCTGGTGGTGGCCGCCGAGGACGCCCGGTTCGCCACGCCTGGCGTGAAGATCGGGCTGTTCTGCTCAACGCCCATGGTGGCGCTGAGCCGCGCCGTGCCGGCCAAGAAGGCTATGGAGATGCTGCTGACCGGCGAGCCGATTTCGGCGGCCGAGGCCCGCGACTTTGGACTGGTGAACCAGGTGGTCCCGCCCGCTGAACTAGAGAGCGCGACCCGCGCCCTGGCCGAGAAGATCGCCGCTGCCAGCGGCACGGTGGTGGGCCTGGGCAAGCAGGCCTTCTACCGGCAGATCAATATGCCCCAGCATCAAGCCTACGCCTACGCCAGAGAAGTGATGTCGTTCAACGCCACCTTCCCCGACGCACAGGAGGGGATCTGCGCCTTTCTGGAGAAGCGCCCGCCCCGCTGGGGGGATCGGTGATGGCGGGGAAACGTGGTTTCCCCACGCCCCTTCCCTCAGGGAGGGGCTGGGAGGGCGTAGCCCTCCCAGAAAATAGATTCGGATAACCAGGTTATCCGGACAGGCTCTTAGTTGTTCGCTAACTCCACCCTCTCCTCAACCCTCCCCCGCTAGGGGTTTAGGGGCGGACAGAACGCATGAGCGTAGATGTGATTCATGGCGTTGGGATGCGCCGTTTCACCCTCACCCCTTGCCCCTCTCCCGCACGCGGGAGAGGAGAGGCCAGAAAGGCAAGGAAACGTTGTTCATAGACTGCTCAGATCATGCCGCACGATCAAGAGCGGCCCGAGGGCCCCGGCGGGCGGCCCGCCAGTCTCCCACGGGTAGCCGAGGGCAGCAGCGAGCGCAGCATGCCAGCCATCATCGCTCTTTGACTGCGCCGCTCCGCTGAGGATCAGGTAGTCGCGAGCGCGGGTCATGGCCACGTAGAGCAGCCGCTCGCGCTCGGCCCGCTCGAACTGCCGCTCGGCGCGGCGGGCGAGCACAAAGGCGGCAGGACGCCGCTGCTCGTCGGCCGGATCGCGCACCTGGAGCGCCAGTCCGTAGGCCCGCCGCGCCAGCCAGCGTTCCCGGGGCGCGGGTGGCGCGCGCCCCAGGTCGGGCAGGGCGACGATGGGGAACTCCAGCCCTTTGCTGCGATGCACGGTCATCAGACGAACGGCGCCCTGCGCTTCCAGGGGCGCGTCGCCTTCGCGGGCCTCAACGCGCAGCAGCAGGTCCAGGTATTCGCTGAAGGCTCGCAGTCCCCGCGCGCTGGCGAGACGCGCTGCGGCCAGGAGCTTCTCGACGTTGGCCCGGCGCCGTTCGCCATCCTCCAGGGCGCTGATGATCGCCAGGTAGCCGGTGCGGTCCAGGGCCGCCCGCAGCAGTTCCGCCACCGTGGAGCGGCCGCGCAGGGCATGCAACTCGCCCAGGGTCCGGGCGGCGAAGCGCACCCCGGCATCGGCGAGACCGTCCTCCGCGGCGGCCAGCAAGGCTTCCCAGAGGCTTGCCGCGCCGCTCAGCTTCAGGGCCATGATCGCGCCATCGTCTACGGCGAAGAGCGGCGAACGCAACGCGCCCACCAGGGCCAGTTCGTCGCCCGGGTCGTCGAGCGCCCGGAGCAGATGGATCAGATCGAGCACCTCCTGACGCCCGTAGTATCCCTGTCCCGCGGTGGTGAGATAGGGGATGCCCTTTTCGCGCAGCGCGGCCTCGAAGGGTTCAAAGGAGGTCGAGGCCTGAAAGAGGAGCGCGATGTCACCGTAGCCCGGCGGGCGCCAGCCGTGTTGCGGGTCGTAGACGATAGGCCCGGCGGCCCCGGCCACCAGGTCGGTCAGGCGCCCGGCCAGGAGCGCGGCCTCGGCCGCGCGGCGCTCAACAGCCTCGCCAGCGTCGGGCAGCACATGCCATTCAGCGGTGATGGCATGGCCTGGCGCGGGCCGATGGGCCGCCAGTGGTTCGTAGGGCACTTCGAAGGGGCGTTGCGGACGGGGCCGCCAGAAGAGTTGTTCGCCGACGCGGTTGATCAGTTCGACCAGGGTCGCATGGGCGCGAAACGAGGTTCGCAGCGCCAGACGACGCCCGCCCCATCGCTGAATATCGCTTTCAACCTCGCGGAAGACGCTCACATCGGCGCCGCGGAAGCGGTAGATGGACTGTTTGCCGTCTCCCACGACAAAGAGCCGCGGCCCGGCGTCATCAGACGGCCCGGCGAGGGCGTAGATGATGGCCCGCTGGTCGTCATTGGTGTCCTGGAACTCATCCACCAGCACGGCCCGCAGTTCGGCCCGCCAGCGCGCCCGGACATGGGGATGGCGCTCCAGGAGGTCGCGGGCGCGGCGCTCCAGGTCGTCGAAATCGAGGCGGTCGAGGGCGGCCTTGCGCTGCGCGTAGCGCGCGTCGGCAATCTGGAACAGGTCGCGCAGGGCCAGGGTGGCCAGGGCGGCGCGCTCCTCGATGCGCGGGTCGGGGGCGAATGCCAGGAGCTCGGCCACGGCGCGGTAGGCCTCGCGCAGGGCGCCGAGGGCGCGTCTGGCGCTGGCGAGATCTTCGGCGTTGCCCCACAGTCGTTTGCTGCCGCCCTGAAGGTTCAGCGCGTCCAGGATGGCGAAGTCGGGCGCTTGAGGGTCAAGGCTGTTGAGCCAGGCGGCCACAGCCCGCGCCTGGGCGCCGATGCGGTCGTCGGCAGGGGCGCCGGGGGCCAGGGCCAGGAGAGTGGCGGCGGCCTCGCGCCATGGCGCGCTGGCGAACAACTCGTCGAGGGTCTCAGCGCGGGCCAGGGCCAGGTGTTCATGCCACCGGCGCAGCAGGGCGGCGGGATCGGAGGGCAGGGCGCGCAGCGCCGCGCGGGTCTCGCCACCGCCGCGCAGCAAGTCTATCAGGGCGGCGCGGACCTCGGCGGGACCAAACTCCTCCAGCAGCACTTCCAACCCTCCGGGGAGGACGGCAGGCGTCGCTTCCGTTCCGGCGTCACGTCCGTTCACCGCGTCGCGCAGGGCCTCGTCCACACTCTCGGCGAGCAGGAGACCGGCCTCCACCTCATCGAGAACGGCGAAGCGCGGGTCGAGGCCCGTCTCGACGGGATGGGCGCGCAGCAGGGTAGCGCAGAAGCTATGGAGGGTGCCGATGCGGGCGCCCTCCACGGCGGCAGCCAGGCCTGCCCGGCGAGCGCGCTCGGCGGGCGCGCTGGCGCTGGCGCGTTGCTCCAGGGCCAGACGCACCCGTTCGCGCATTTCGCGGGCCGCCTTTTCGGTGAAGGTAACGGCCAGGATGGCGCCGAAGGGATCGGGGTCGCCAACAGCATCAAGCAGCCGGAGGTAACGCTCGACGAGGACGCGGGTCTTGCCGCTGCCGGCCCCGGCGGTGACGACGAGGTGCCCGTCGTGTTCGATAGCGGCGCGTTGTTCGGGGGTGAGATCCATTGTGTGAATCTGAACATAGGCGGGCGGGTCCTCACCCTCCCCCGCGCCGAGCGCAGCGAGGGGGGAAGGTGAGGACCTTCGCCTCCAGGGCGGTCGGAGAGGCACGGGGAAACCCGGTTTCCCCATACCCCTGCCAGGTTGTCCGAGAGTCACTTACTCTGCGCGCGTCATATACGCAATCACCCCTCGCACGCCCAGTTGTCGCTCCAGGGCGAGCACTCGTTCCAGAGCCGGGCGGTAGGGGTGCTGAGCGGCGAGCATCCGTTCGGCGGCGCGGGTGCAACCGAGCACGAGCAGGTAGTGGTAGGCCACCCACTCAGCGTGCCCCTCGCGCAACTCCTGGTCGCGCAGGAGCGGGCAGCGTTCAGCCTGCCAGGCGTGGGCGTACTCGTGGGCCACGGTGGTGCGGAAGGTCAGGCGCGGCAGACCGTAGAGCACGTAGATTACCCGAACGTGCCCGCGGCGCTGGTACAGACCAAGCGTGTGTTCGCCCTCGGGCACGGGAATCTCGCCCTCAGCGCGAAGGGCGGCGAGGGCAGGCGCGTCCACCAGACGAAAGGCAACGCCGACGTTGAGGGTCATGCCAAGATGGGTCGCAACAGCCGCAACAGTTTCGTCAAACACCGCGCGGGCCACGTCGGGGTCATAGATCGCAACCTGGTGGCAGGCGGGGCAGTGGAGGCGCCCATCGTGGAGGCGCCAGTACTGTTCGCCAAGGGGCGCGCCGCAAGCGGCGCAACGGGGGCGGGTAGCAATGCAGCGCGCGCAGTAGCGCTCGGGACGATCGACCAGCGCATAGTATGTGCCGCTGAGCAACTCGCCGCAGGCGGCGCAGCGATCGCCTGGATTGCCACTATTACCAGCCATCGGAGGGTTTGGGAGGGCCAGGCCCTCATTTCTGCCTGATGGGGATGATGTGGGAGGGCCAGGCCCTCCCACATCGCTCATGTTATCCAAAGAAGGCCCGCACCGTCCGGGCCACCTCTTCCACCTCGGCGCGGGTCAACTCAGGGAAGAGCGGCAGGGAGAGCACGCGCGTCGCGGCGCGCTCGGTGTGGGGGAGCGCGCCCTGGCGATGGCCGAGCGCGGCGTAGGCCGGCTGCATGTGAGCCGGCACGGGATAGTGCACGTCACAGCCAATCCCGGCTTCGAGCAGATGGCGGCGCAGGGCATCGCGGCTATCGCACTCCACCACGAAGAGGTGATAGACGTGACCGGGATCGTCGGCAGGCAGTTGCAATGGCATGTCGGCGAGCAACTCACGGTACCACGCCGCCCGCTCGCGACGCGCCTGGTTCCACGCCGCCAGCCGGCGCAACTTCACCCGCAGCACGGCGGCCTGCAGTTCATCGAGGCGCGAGTTGCGCCCGCTGGCTTCGACCGCGATATACTTTTCCCCCCAGCCATACATGCGTAAACGCCGCAGGCGGGCCGCCAGGTCAGGGTCGCCGGTCGTCAGGGCCCCGCCGTCACCCAGCGCGCCGAGGTTCTTGGAAGGATAAAAGCTAAAGCAGCAGATCGCGCTCGCGCCGCCGCCGACTATGGCGCCGGCCTCGGGGCCGCGATAGCGGGCGCCGTGGGCCTGCGCGGCGTCTTCGACCACCTGGAGATCGTAGAGGCGCGCGATGGACCAGATCGCCGCCATATCGGCGGTACGCCCGTAGAGATGCACCGGCAACACCACCCGGGTCCGCGGGGTGATCGCCGCCTCCAGCAACCTCGGGTCGAGCGTGTGGGTCGCCGGGTCAATGTCCACAAACACCGGACGCGCGCCGGTCTGCACAATCGCCGCGACCTGATAGACGCAGGCGTTGGCGACGGTGATTACTTCGTCACCGGGGCCGACATCAAGGGCAGTGAGGGCCAGATAGAGGGCCTCGGCGCCGCTGGCCACCCCGACGCATGCCTCGGCGCCGCAAAAAGCTGCAAACTCGGCCTCGAAGGCGGCGACTTCGTTGCCAAGGATGTACCAGCCGCTCCGGGCCACGCGCGCCAGCGCGTCAGTCAACTCGACATCAAGTTCCGCTGCCTGCCGGGCCAGATCGCCAAAGGGCACCCGAAGCCTGGCGCTCATAGGATTCAGGCTCCTCTCTCCACCGGCTCGGCCAGGCGCTCAGCGAGCCACCGCTGGACAAGCTGCAGCCCCTCTGGATGGATGCCGTGCCCGATGGGATACTCGTGATAAGTGTAACGCGCTCCGCTAAGGCGGAGCATGTCGCGGGTCATATGGGCGGCTTCAACAGGGATGATGTCGTCGTAGGTTCCGTGCATGTGCAGAATGGGCATGCGTTCAAGGCCCTGTACCCCGCCGGGAGGCAGCAGCGCCGGGTCGAGGTAGCCGCTGATGGGAATCAGGCCGGCGACCAGCTCCGGGCGGCGCACCGCGACAGCGAAACTCATAACCGCGCCCTGGCTGAAGCCGAGAATATAGGTGCGCCGCGGATCGGCGCCGATCTTCTCGGGCAGGGTCTCGACGAAGCGCTCTACCAGGTCGGCTGCCTGGGCGCGGGTCTGCGGGTCGGGTATGAGCCGGCCCGGCGCACCGCTGAGGTGGTACCAGGCGAAGCCGCCCCACGGCAGCGCCAGGGGCGCGCGGGCGCTGACCACGTGAAAGCGCGGGTCTACAAAGTCAGCCAGGTCGAACAGGTCGTACTCATTGGCGCCATAGCCATGCAGGAGCAGCAGAAGCGGCGCCGGCGCCTCGCTGACGACCCGTGGCTTGCGTTCGATGGTTTTGATGGCGGTGGACACAATTGCTCCCCTGTGGGTGGAGATACGTTTCAGGACGTAGTTCGTTCGACGGTCGCCCCATGGGTCTGTAGAGTTGTGGAGGTGTCGAGGTGTGGAGGTGTCGGAGCTGGACCAGACGGTAAGCGGGTGCGCCCTATCCCATACCTCTACACCTCGACACCTCCGCATAACCAGGCATGACGATCATCAAATTACCCTTATGGTATCACCAGCTCCTGACCCACGCGGAGGTTATCGGCCTGTTCAGGCGTAAGATTGTTGGCCCGCAACAGATCGGGTACGGAGACGCCAAAGCGTTCGGCAATGGCGCGAAAGGTGTCGCCCGCCTGCACGACATAGCGCCGACCGGCAGCAGGCGCCGGAGGCGGCGCGGGAGTGGCCGTCGGCTCAAGGGTGGCGGTGGGTTCCGGCGTGGCTGTGGGCGCGACCGTCGCGGTGGCTTCGCGTGTGGCGGTTGGTTCTGGCGTGGCAGTGGGCGCGGGCGCAGGGCCGGGGCGCAGCGTATCCGTCGGCGCGACCGGAGGGGGAACTGCCGGTTCTTCCGGGGGAATGAGCACGGCCACATCGAAGGGTTGCGTCCCCGGAAGTAATACGCTGTAGCTGCCGATACGCAACACACGCACCTCGCTGCGGGCAAGAATGAGCGCGCTGAGAATGGCGGAGGCGAAAATCACCGCCGCGCTGATAATGACCCGCCGCTGGCCGATGCGGGACCCAAGCACGCGCAGCAGTATGACGCCCGGCGCCGGCAGCACGAGAGCGACGATAAGGAGCAGGTAGACGAGCGGTTCGGGCATAGTGGAGGTATTGTACCACGTCTGTCCGCGATCACCGCTCCACCAGAGTCGCCACGGTCACCCCATCGCCGCCATCGCTGCCGCCGCTGCTGAACGAGGCCACCAGGGGATGGCGTTGCAGCACGTCGCGCACCACCTGTCGCAGGGCGCCCGTTCCTTTGCCGTGGACCAGGCGCACCTGGTGCAACCCGGCCAGGTAGGCGTCGTTCAGATAGCGATCAAGGCGGTCGGCGACCTCGTGGGCGCGGTAGCCGCGCATGTCAAAGGTCATCGAGACGTCGGGGGCGGGAGGCAGCGAGACGTCGCGCTCGGCGCGATACTCGCGGCGCAGGGCGGCCTCGGGAGCGCCTTTCTCCCGCGTGAGATCCTTCAGATCTACGTTCATGCGAAAGCCGCCCACCTGCACCTGCGCTGTGCCATCGTCAGGGTCAATGCTGACAATCTCGCCCTTGAGGCCCACCGAGCGCACCAGCACCGTATCGCCGGGTTGCAGGGGTCGCGGGGCCTGGGTGGCAGGCCGCGCCGGCGCGCCGGCAGGCCGCGCCGCGGCCCGTTTGACCTGCTCCGCGGCGGCGGCGAGACGCTGTTCGGCCTGCTCCAGCCACTCGCGCGAAAGGGAGACGCTGCGAAAATCGTCGCGCAGGCGCTTGAGCAACAGGCGCGTCTCGCGCAGTTCCGCCTCCAGTTCCTGGCGCGCGGCTTCGGCTTCAGCCTCGCGGCGCTCGTTGAAGGCGCGCCACTCCTGCTCCAGCCGGTCACGGTACTTCTCAGCGTCCTCGCGCAACTCCTCGGCGCGGCGCAGCGCGGCGTCGGCGGCTTCGCGCTCGCGGTGAATGCCGGCGAGCAGATCCTCTACCTGGGCGTCTTTGCGATCGATCATCGCCCGCGCTCGCTCTACCAGCTCCGCATCAAGCCCCAGACGGGTGGCGATCGCCAGAGCATTGGAGCGCCCGGGCAGGCCGATGCTGAGGTGGTAGGTGGGCGCGAGGGTCTCCACATCGAACTCGACCGAGGCGTTCTGCACGCCGGGGGTAGCGTAGGCGAACGCTTTCAGCTCGGCGTAGTGCGTTGTGGCCACGGCGAGCACGCCTAGCTCAAGCAGGCGTTCGATAATCGCGCGGGCCAGCGCCGACCCCTCAACCGGGTCGGTGCCCGCGCCGAGTTCGTCGAGCAGCACCAGGGCCGGGCGGCGCTCCGCCCCCATCTGTGCGCTCTCCGCTTCCTCGGCTTCCAGGGCGCGCAGCAGGTGCACGATGTTGCGCATGTGTGAAGAGAAGGTGGAGAGGCTCTGCTCGATGCTCTGCTCGTCGCCGATGTCGGCGAAGATGTGGGCAAAGACCGGCAGGCGCGAGGGCGCCGCAGCGGGGATGTGCAGGCCGGCCTGGGCCATTAACGCGAGCAGGCCGGTAGTCTTGAGGGCCACAGTTTTGCCGCCGGTATTGGGGCCGGTGATGAGCAGAATACGGAACTCGCCTCCCAGCCAGAGGGTGATCGGCACGACCGTCGCCGGGTCGAGCAAGGGATGGCGGGCCTCGGTAAGCAGCAGCGGAGCGGCCTCGGAGCCGCTGCCGGGGGCAAGCGGCGCCAGCGATGGGCTGATGGAGGGCGCCACGGCGCGCAGATCGGCGGCGTAACGCGCCCTGGCGAAAGCCAGATCGATCGCCGCCATCGCTTCAACCGTGGCGATCAATTGCGGAGCGGCCGCGCCCACCTGGTCGGAGAGGGCGGCGAGGATGCGTTGCACCTCCTCCTCCTCGGCGGCCTGCAACTCGCGCCAGCGGTTGTTGAGTTCCACCACCGCCATCGGCTCGATGTAGAGCGTGGCCCCGCTACTTGACTGGTCGTGCACCAGGCCGCGGACGTCCCTGCGGTGGCTGGCCTTGACAGGCACGACGTAGCGCCCGTTGCGCACGGTGATAATCGGCTCTTGCAGGGCGCCGGCATAGGCGCTGGAGGTGATGAGATGGTGCAGCTTTTCCTGCAGACGGGCGAAGGCGAGGCGCACCTCGCGCCGCAGTTCGGCGAGGCGGGGACTGGCGGCGTCGAGCACCTGCCCATCGTCGCCGATGGCGCGTTCAATCGCCGTTTCGAGTGGAGGCAGCACGGGCATGGCCCCGGCCTGCTCGATCAACAGGGGGAAGCGTTCCGGGTCGAGCTTGAGCAACCGGGCGCGCAGAGCGCGCGCCGCCGCCACCGACCCGGCCACCTCCAGCAAACTGGGGCCGTCAATCACCCCGCCGCGGGCGGTATGCTGGGCGGCGCGGCGGATGTCGCGCATCGCACCGATGGATAGATCGGGCAACTCTTCGAGGAGCGCCCGCGCCTCGCCGGTCAACGCCAGCGCGCGCTCCACCTCAGCAACCTCGGTGGACGGGCGCAGAGCCAGGGCCAGTTCGCGCGAGGCCGAGAAGGCCGTGTAGCGGGCCAGTTGCGCCAGGATTTTGGGAAATTCCAGGGTGATGATGGTCTGTTCAGCAATGGTCATCTGAATTGTTCACGTTGTGGGAGCAACCCTCCAGGTTGCTCCCACAAGTCTTCCATCCTTCGATTTATTGCACCGCGAAGACAATATCCGCGCCTTCGGGAAGAATGGGATCGAGGAAGTTGTACGCCAGGGGGAGCACGACAGCGGAAAAATACTGCAAGATGAAGGAGTTGGCAACACTGTTACCCAGGAGACGAAACAGCGGCAGGTCAATATTGCGTCCTCCGCGGAGGATCATCAAGTTCCAGAGGAGCGACGCGACGATGCCTACCACCAGCGCGCCAAAAAACAGGCCGAGAATGGTGCCAAGAATGCGATCAATATACTCCAGGCTCCCCGCCAGGCGCACGTAGCGAAAAGTGTACAATCCGGCGATGGCGAGCAGGACAAAACTGAAGAACAGCACCAGGAAAAAGGCCAGGTACTGGCCGACGAAGCGGTCGGCGTCGAAGTTGCGCACAAAAAACTCGCCCAGGGCCGGATAGTACAGACTCGCCAGCACCAGGGACAGGTAGAATGCCAGCATCAGCACCAGCAGGCGAATGGCGCCCTGGAAAAAGCCGGTTGCCAGCGTGCCGAAGAAGAGCAGAATCAGCAGAATATCCATCAGATTCACGCCGGTCCTCCTCAAGGTGCACCTATCGCCTCCCGGCGGGTACGTTATTGGATTATAGCATAGGCCCCATCTACTACCGTGGAGTTTCCGGCGCACGCCGGCTTCCCTGAGGCGCGGCGGAGAGGAATGGGGAAACCGGGTTTCCCCCTCCCCCTGCCCGTGGGCGCGCGCCAACGCCCGCAACGTCGGGATGAAAACACCGGCAGCAGACTATCGGCTATCTGTTATTGGCTATCGGCTATTTTCACATCAGCCAGCTATCAGTCTCACGACATTTGACTAATCAACTATCCAGGGTAGGATAGGCGCAGGCGGCGCATCCGGGCGCCGCATTTCGTTGAAGAGGAGTCAGAACCAGCGATGGGCACGACAACCTCCACGCGCCCTGTTGCGCACGCCACTGCCGCCACCCGGCCGGCCACCGGCGCCGTTCCCACGCTCGCGCCCCTGTCGCCTGCGGAGGTGCGCCGCGGGATGCGCATCTCGATCCTCGAAGGAGCGATCGCCAACGTTCACATTACGATCACCGGCGCGATCGGCGGCAGCGTCTTTCTCACCGGCTATGCCTTACTGCTGGGCGCAAATAGTTTCCAGCTCGGCCTGATGGGCGCGCTGCCCTTCATTGGCCAGGTGTTTCAGTTCGTCGGGGCCTATCTGGAGGAGCGGACGGGCACCCGGCGGGCGCTGGTGCTGTATGGCGCGCTGGCAGGGCGCTTGATCTGGGCGCTGCTGCTGGCGCTGCCCTTCCTCAGCTTTCTGCAGGGGGCGCACCTGGCAATCTTTTTTGCAGGGCTGGCCTGTTCCTACGCCTTCAACGGCATCGCCGCCAACGCCTGGATGAGCTGGATGAGCGATCTGGCGCCGCCACAGCGACGCGGGGCCTACTTTGGAGTGCGTAACACCGTGGCGGCGCTGGCGGCCATGGCCGCCACCTTTTTTGCCGGGTGGACCCTCGACGTCTTCCGCGCCCGGGGCCACGAGGCGCCGGGATATGCGGTAATCTTCGGCGTGGCGGTCCTGTCGGCAGTGGTGGCCGCAGCGCTGATTGCCCGCCAGCCCGAGCCGCCTCTGCGGCCCGCGGCCCGCGTTAACCCCGCGGCGCTGTTCGGCGCGCCCCTGCGCGATCGCGGCTTTCGCCATTTTATGCTCGCCGGAACGGGGTGGGCGCTCGTCACAGGCATTGCCATACCCTTCTTCAGCGCCTATGGGCTGAACACGCTCAAGCTGAGCTTTGCCACCCTGAGCCTTACTGCCATCGTCACCAGCGCCGTATCCCTGGTCTTCGGGCCGCTGGTCGGACGGCTACAGGACCGCTGCGGCTATCGGGTGGTGCTGGTCGCCTGTGTGCTCGGCACCGTGCCCCTCCCCTGGGGCTGGGTACTCTCGACGCCAACCAACATAACGCCGCTGTGGCTAACAGCGATCTTCTCCGGAGTGTTCTGGCCGGGGTTGAACCAGGGGCTGGCGAATGTGTTGATGGAACGCGCGCCCGCCGACTGCCGCGGAGCGGCGCTGGCCGCCTATAGCGCCGCGACCGGCCTGGGAACGCTGGTGGCCGGGTTGCTTGGCGGCGCGCTGGCCACGCTGCTCGCCGATGCCCACTTCAGCCTTGGGCCGATCACCCTGGCCGGCCTGGCCTGTCTCTTCGCCCTCACCAGTCTGGGGCGCGCGGTAATGGCGGCGGTCTTCTGGAAAACCCTGTGAGGTGAAGAGCGGCGCGACATTCGCTTCAGGGAAAGGGTTCGATGGCAGCCGGGCCGTCCCCGATGGCGACATGGCGTTCGCCGTAGCGGCTACACCGCCACAACGAACGCCATATCTGGAGTTCGGGGCTTTCTCGGAAGCGATCACATCAGTGCCGAGACGCCGAGGTTCTCCGACGCCCCGACGCTCATCCAAGGGCTTCCAGCAACAGGTCGCCCTCCTCGGGCGAGATCCGGCCCTCGGCAACCATGCGCAAAATGGCTTCGCGCTCGCGCTCGATGTTGTCGGGCCCGGGAGGCGCCGGCGGCGTCTCGATGCGAATTGTCTGACCCGTGGCGGGCGGGGGCGGGGGCGGAGGCGCGCCAGGCGGAGGCGGGGCGCCGGGCGGGGGCGGAGGAGCGTCGGGCGGCACGCGCATACGGCTGAGGGCGCGCTCGACTGCTTCGAGAGCCCCGGCCAGCCCTTCGGCGGCGGCGCGGCGGGCCTGTTCCTTAATGCGCTCAAGGCGCTGAGGATCGAATTGCCACTCACGCTCGTTGATTTTGACCCGCACGCGGGCCTTTTCCTCGGCGCGCCGGGCGCGTTCTTCCATGACGCGGGCGTGTTGCTCGGCCCGCCGCTGCAACTCACGGGCTTTAGCTTCAACCTCGCGCGCGAGATCCTCGGCCCAGGACGCGCCGCCAATCGCCCCTTCGCGGGAGAGGGCGGCGGCGATCTCGGCCCCGATCTGGCCGCCGATGCGCCCCAGTTCGCGGCCCAGTTCGCCCAGCTCGCGTCCGAGCGCGGCCCAGTCGCGTTCAAACTCTGCGCCAACGCCGGCCTCGACGCGCGCGCTGCGGCTGGCGGGTCGAGAGGCGTCAATACGCAGATCGCCGCTGACGGTGAGATCGAGGCTGGCGGCCCCGGCGCCGTAGCGTAGATTGAGGCGCTTGCGCCCATCCCCTTCGCCCACCGCGACTCCGCGAATGTCGCCCCCCACCACGGCGGTCAGGGTAAGGTCCGGCTCGCCGAGCAGGGTCACCCGGGCGTCGCCGCCCACGAGGGTGCGGGTGCGGTTGGTCGGAGCGAAGCTGGCGCGCAGGGAGAGATCGCCGCCGACATTGGCGAGAGTCAGCGTGCCTTCGAGGGAGGCCAGGTCGGCGTCGCCGCCGACGTTGCCGATCTCGACCTGGCCGCGAGCCCGTTCGATCTCCAGATCGCCGCCCACCGAACCGGCTCGCAGTGCATTGACCTGGACCAGGCGCAGATCGCCGCCGATGTTGCCCAGGTCCACCCGGGCGCAGGGGCCGTCGAGGTCGGCGTCACCGCCCACCTGGCCCGCCTGGAGCGCGCCCAGGGCGCCGTCAATCTCCAGGTCGCCGCTGACGCTGCCCACGGCGACCGTCGCTTCAGCGGCGGCGCTCACCCGCAGATCGCCGCCGATGCTGGCGGCGCTGAAACGTTCGCCCAGACCGGCGACGCGCGCGTCGCCGCCCACCTGTTCCACCTGCGCCGTATGAAGCGCCGTAAGGCGCAGATCGCCGTGCACGCGGGTCATGACGGCCCGCCGCACCCCGGTGAAGGTTGCGTCGCCGTCGCAGACATCGAGGGTGATGGCGGCGCGGGCGGGGGCGCGGATCAGCAGATCGCCAGCGCGGTCAATCACCACTTCATCGTTTTCCTGATACACTTCCCCTGGCGCGACGGCCCGCACCAGGATGGCGTCCTCGTCCCAGGCTTCGACCCGCAGATCGCCCTGAACCGCGCCGATCCGCACGCGGGGTTCGGGGCCAGCGGGAAAACGCTGTTCGGTCATTGATACGCTCCTCTGGAGGGAAACACCTGTAGCGTTTCTCGAAAAGATTTCAGTGCCTCAGCGCCTCAGCGCCTCAGTGCTCTACTCCACCAGCAGCTCGACGCGCTCGCCCTCCTCGAGATCCTGCCACTCCAGCAGCCGCCCGGGGCCGCAGCGTTGCATCGCTTGCAGGAGATCTTCGAGGGCCGAGCCGTGGAACTGCGGCGCCAGCCGCGCGCCCAGGCGCAGACCGACATTCACCAGCCCTACAGGGACGGTGACATTGGCCTTGAGACGACCGGTATGCAGATCGCTCACCCGGATGCGCACCAGGCGCGACTGGACGCGCCCGGCGGTGCGAGCGTCCCCGGCCAGGGCGTCGAGCAACTGGGCCGCCTCGTCGGCCGAGATCTGGCCCGCTTCAAGCAACTTCAGGATGCGTTCACGCTCGTCACTGGTCAACATAGGGTGTATCCATCCCAGCGTAGGGCCGAAGCGTTGGCGTAGCCAATGCTTCAGCCCTACGCGCCCTTCAACAGCTTCATCGCCTCCTCGACGCTGATCTCGCGGGCGGCGAGGCGGTCGAGGATCTGGCGACGATCGGCGCGCCCATCGCTTTCCGGCGCGCCGCCCAGGGCGGCGACGATCTCGTCGAGGCGGGCGCGGGCAGTGTTGTAGGCGATGTCCAGCTCGCTGGCGAGCTTCTGGATGTTGCCGCGATTCTTGACCATGCGCTCGACGAAATCGAGTTGTTCCGGACTGAGGCGGCCGATCCACCCCAGGCCGAACTGCCCCTCGATGACGATCCCGCTCTGCGGGCACTCCAGGCGCGTGACGATCAGTTCGCCGCCGCTTACCGGATCACGCGTGATAAGACGGTGCATCGCTTGCTCCTGTTCCAGCCGAGAGAAATCCGTAGGCGCGCTTCAAACGAGCTTGACGGTCTGGCCTCTGCACCTCCACGGTTCTGCCGACGGGTCGTGTGGAGGTGTGGAGGTGTGGAGGTGTGGAGGTGTGGAGGTGTGGAGGTGTGGAGGTGTGGAGGTGTGGAGGTGTAGCGGAATGGCAAGGCGCGTTGCACATCGCCTTGACGGTCTGGGCTTTGCCTCTATACCTCTACAGGTATGCCTCCTTCTTTACAATTTGATTATTATCACCATTTTATTCGGCTCAAATTGCCATTCATTGGGTTATTTTATGAGTTTTTTCAAAAATTGTCAATGGGATTGGCGACTTTTTTAGGCTTGCGTGAAGTCGCGGGGGAGGCTCACACCCTCAGCGAGGGCGCGGGCGCTCAGGGTCGCCCCCTCTCGCGCAGATGTGCTATAATCAGCGTCAGGACGCCCTCGTTCTCTGCGGAGAGGGTCCAGGAGAGGTTCGCCCTTTCAGAAACATCCCGGTCCTCCCGGTGGCAGGGCGAGAGATCTTCGCCCCGGCAAGGCCGCGCAGCGAAACCATGGCAAAGGGCAGCAACAAGGGGTCACGCAGCCGGGCGCCGGCAGGCAAGGGGCGCACCGGGCGCCGGGGAGCGCGGGTTGCGCCGAAGCCCCTCATCAGCCTGCGACCGGAACACCAGCGCGACCTGTTCGCCCTGACGCTGATCACCGTGGCCGCGGTGACGATCATTTTTTTCGTTACCGGCGTGGCGGGCGGGGTGGGAGCGCTGTATGTCGAGACGGTGCGCCGGGCCTTCGGCAATGGGGCGATCGTGGTGCCGGTGACTCTGGGCCTGCTGGGGCTGGCGATTCTCATCCAGGAGCAGTTCCACGACGCCAGACTCAGCGGAGCCACCTTCGCCGGCATCGGGATGATCGTCCTGGCCGTGCTGGCGCTGCTGGAGTTTCCGGCCCACGCCCGCGCCCTGGTCGAGCGCGGCCACGAGGGCGGAGGCTGGTTCGGCTTCTGGATTGTCGAGGGGCTTGACCGCGGCATCGGGCGCCCGGCGGCGGTGCTGGTGAGCCTGGTGCTCGGCCTGGCCGGGGTGCTCCTGACCTTTGACCTGACCCTGCGCGAGTTGCTGGGAGGAATGTACGCCCGCCTCGGCGCCTTCTGGGAGGTGCTGTGGAGCGCGCCGCGCCGTTCCGCCGCCGGACGCGACGCGCCCCGCCCCGCCCTGGCCGACGCCGATCTGCCCTTCACCCCGCCGCCCCAGGGCGACGATGATGATATTGTGCCTACGCCCATCGCCGCGCGGCCCACGCGGGCCAGCCTCTTCCAGCGCCCCGGCGAGCCGCCCGCGCCCGCAGCGGCCAAAGCGCCGCCGTCTCCCGCGGCCCAGGCCCCCCCGCCCGCGCCGCCTCCTCCCGCGTGCGACCCTCCCGCCGCCCCCGCAGGTGTTGCCACGCCACCCCGTGAGATCGTCCAGGAGGCCCTGGAGGGTTTCGATGTCGCTCCGGTCTACCGCGCCTGGCCCCTGCCCGGCCTCGACCTGCTCGACCCGCTCGTCCCCGAGAGCCGCATCGGCGACAATGAGATCCGCCGCCTCTCGCGCACCATTGAGGACACCCTCGCCAGTTTCAAGGTCGAGGCTCAGGTGGTCAATGTCAACCCCGGCCCCGCGGTGACCCAGTTCGAGGTGCAGCCGGCGGTGGGGGTAAAGGTGAGCAAGATCACCGCCCTGGAGAAGGACCTGGCCCTGGCTCTGGCGGCCCCTTCCATTCGCATCGAGGCGCCCATTCCCGGCAAGTCGGCGGTGGGGATCGAGATCCCCAACTCCTCGATTGCCGTGGTGCGCCTGCGCGAGGTGGTGGATAGCGAAGAGTTCGAGACCAGCCGCGGGCGCCTGAAGCTGCCCCTGGGCAAGGACATCAGCGGCAATCCTGTCGTCGCCGATATGACCCGCATGCCGCACCTGCTGGTGGCCGGCGCCACCGGGTCGGGCAAGTCGGTGGCGATCAACGCCTTTCTCTGCGGGCTGTTGCTCAAGCATACCCCCGATGAGTTGAAGCTGATCCTGGTTGACCCGAAGATGGTCGAGTTGACCGTCTACAACCACATTCCCCACCTGCTGGCCCCGGTGGTGACGGAACTGGAACGGGTGGTGCCTACCCTCAAGTGGGCCGTCCGCGAAATGGAGCGCCGCTACAAGATCTTCGCCCGCCACGGGGTGCGCAATCTGGAGGGCTTCAAGCAACTGGCCCGCAAACGCTCCGACCTGGAGCCGATGCCCTACATTCTCATCGTCATTGACGAACTGGCCGACCTGATGATGCTGGCCCCCGATGAGGCCGAGACCTACATCTGCCGCCTGGCGCAGATGGCCCGCGCCACCGGCATCCACCTGATCATCGCCACCCAGCGTCCCTCGGTGGACGTGATCACCGGCCTGATCAAGGCCAATTTCCCTTCACGCATCGCCTTCGCGGTGACCTCGCAGGTGGATAGCCGGGTCATCCTTGACGGCCCCGGCGCGGATATGCTCCTCGGGCGCGGCGATATGCTCTACATGGCCGCCGACTCGGCCAAACTGGTGCGCATCCAGGGCACCTTCGTGTCCGACCGCGAGGTGGAGCGCATCGTCGAGTTCTGGCGCAAGGCCACGCCGCCCGAAACTGATGCAACGAAGCCCGGCGGCAGTCTCGGCGTCAACGGGCCGCCCTTCAGCGGGACGCTGCCCGGCCCGCGCCCTGCCGCGCCGGGAACAGCCCCCGCTGCGCCCGCCGCGCCTGCCGCTCCCGGCGGCGACGAGGCGTTCAAGCCTCCCGCCGAGTTCCTCAGCGCCGACGAGCAGGACGCCCTGCTTCCCCAGGCGATTGACCTGGTGCGCCAGCACCGGCGCGCCTCAGCCTCGCTGCTGCAACGCCGCCTGCGCATTGGCTACAGCAAGGCCGCCCAGTTGATCGATCTGCTCGAACAGCAGGGCATCGTCGGCCCCGCCGAGGGCGGGCGCTCGCGCGAGGTGCTCCAGCCCGGCAACCCGCCCCCCGGCGCCGCTACGCCCGATGAGGAGTGAGCGGAACTCGCACCCTGCATTCCCTGCGACACCCAACATTTCGCCGCCCTCCGGCGTATAATGAAGGAAGTACTCCGCAGCGAAGGGGAAGCGCCCTATGTCCATCGAAACGTTCCGCGACCGCACGCGGCAAATCCTTGACAATCTGTTGAACGAGACTCCCAAGGCTGATCGCTTCGAACTGATCGAGGTGTATGCCGACCTGATCACTCAGCTCCATGCCGCCGAGGCCCATTCGCTCCTCAACGAGGTGATCAACGACGCCCGCACGCGCCTCGATGCCCGCCTGTCGCCCGATCCCGTGCGCCAGACCATCGCTGGCGTGCAGACCACGTTGCAGGACCTCTGGAATGCTCTGTGGCGCTGAGGGGGGAACCAGGCCCCCCCGGTGGGGCAACCTCGACGGTTGCCCTGCCAGACGGCCCGGGCGGCAGCGATAGGGGAAACCTGGTTTCCCTAGATCCCGCCAACCGGCGTTGGGGAGTCCTTCCTCCTGACGGTGGAGAAGGAGGGGGCCGGGGGGAGGGTGAGGACCACAAATCCCCTGTTGTCACATCAGAAAGGTTACCCTATGCCAGAACCGCTGCTGATCGCCAGGGGCGCGCAGGACGTGCATCTGCTCCCCGCCATGGCCAACCGGCACGGCCTCATTGCCGGGGCCACGGGCACCGGCAAGACGGTGACCCTCCAGGTGCTTGCCGAGCAATTCAGTCGCATTGGCGTGCCCGTCTTCGCCGCCGATATTAAGGGCGACCTGTCGGGCATCAGCCAGCCCGGCGCGGCGAAGCCGAAGATCCTCGAACGCATCGAGAAGCTCGGCTTGCCCGCCTACACCTGGGAGGGCTGCCCGGTGACCTTCTGGGACGTGTTCGGCGAGCAGGGCCACCCCATGCGCGCGACGGTCTCGGAAATGGGTCCGTTGCTGCTTGGTCGCCTGCTCAACCTGAACGAGACCCAGGCCGGGGTGCTTACCCTGCTCTTCCGCATCGCCGACGACCATGGCATGCTGCTCCTCGATCTGAAGGACCTGCGGGCCATGGCCCAGTTCGTCGGCGAGAACGCCCGCGAGTTTACCACCACCTATGGCAACATCTCGGCGGCGAGTGTGGGGGCCATCCAGCGCAATCTGCTGGCGCTGGAGGAGCAGGGCGCGGCGGCGTTCTTCGGCGAGCCGGCAGTGAGCCTCGATGACCTGTTGCAGACCGACGCCCAGGGGCGCGGGGTGGTCAACATCCTGGCCGCCGACAAACTCATCCATGCCCCGCGACTCTACGCCACCTTCCTGCTCTGGCTGCTCTCGGAGCTGTTCGAGCAACTCCCCGAGGTGGGCGATCCCGAAAAGCCGAAACTGGTCTTCTTCTTCGATGAGGCTCACCTGCTCTTCAACGACGCGCCCGCGGCCCTGCGCGAGAAGATCGAACAGGTGGTGCGCCTGGTGCGCTCGAAGGGCGTGGGGATCTACTTCGTCACCCAGAGCCCCGGCGACATCCCCGAGTCGGTGCTCGGGCAACTGGGCAACAAGGTGCAGCACGCCCTGCGCGCCTTCACCCCGAACGACCAGAAGGTGATCAAGGCTACCGCCCGCAGCTTCCGCCAGAACCCCGATCTGGACCTTGAGACTGTCCTCACCGAACTGGGGGTGGGCGAGGCGCTGATCTCGTTCCTGAATGAAAAGGGCCAGCCTGAGGTGGTGCAGCGGGCCATGGTGGTCCCGCCGCGGAGCCAGATCGGGCCGATCACGCCCGAGCAGCGCCAGGCGCTGATGCGGACCAGCCTGGTGGCGGGGGCCTACGACACAGCGGTGGATCGCGAGTCGGCCTACGAGAACCTGAAGGCCCGCGCGGAGCAGGCGGCTGCGGCAGCGGAGGCCGAGGCGGCCCGCAAGCAGGCGGAAAAGGAAGCCGAGGAGGCGCGGAAACTGGCGGAGAAAGAAGCGAAAGAGGCCGAGCGGGCCGCCAGGGAGGCGGCAAAGGAGGCCGAGCGGCAGCAGCGCGAACTGGAGCGGCAGCAGCGCGAACAGCAGCGCCAGCTCGAGCAGATGGCCAGAGGGGCCTTCAAGTTCCTCACCAGCCGCAGCGGGCAGTCGCTGGTGCGCGGCATCCTGGGGAATCTGACCACGAAGAAGTGAATGGGCCTGGGAGGGCCTGGCTCTTCCGGACCCGAGGCGCAACCTGGAGGGTTGCGCCTACTGTCCATGCCAGTGCAGGGAAACTTGGCGTCCCCACCTCGTCCAACCAGCTGTCAGATGTATGAGGGCAGGCCGCGCTCACGCTTTGCGCTGGCGTTGCCAAAGCCAGCGCTCGAAGGAAGCTGGGCTTTCCAGGCTCTCCTGATGCGTTTCAAAACGCTGTTGACTAAAATGGTAAACCATAGTAGACTATCCATCGTAAGCCCAAAAAGACCATCTTAATAAGAGGGTTTAGATGATGCTCCTTTTCGGGCAGCACTTGAGGGATGTCCGTCTTGCGCGCGGATTGACGCAAGATGATATCGCAAAACGATTAAAGGTCTCTAAGGGGTACATTTCTCGCCTTGAAGCAGGCAAGGCGCGTCCAGCACGAGCAACCGTCCTGCTGCTTGCTGAAATCTGCGGGACAGATCCTGGGCCGCTACTGATCCTTGCGGGTTACCTTTCAGGAGAGGTTCAAGAGATCCTAAGGGAACATCCCGTCGAAGCTACAGCGCTCCTAAGGAAAGCTTTTCGCTCAGAAGCCTATAGAGAGGATCGCGCTACCGTCCCTGCAATTGTTGCTGAAACCCGGGAAGTCTACCAACCTGGTAAAGCTCAATACGAACTTGTTCAGGGGGATTGTTTTGAGTGGATGGAACGTCGTGAACCGAATAGCGTTCATGCTATCGTCACAGATCCCCCCTATGGCTTGAAAGAGTACACCCCCAAAGAGCAAGCAAAACTTCGGAACGGGCGCGGCGGGGTCTGGCGGATCCCACCCGCAATCGGTGGAAGCATTCGCCAGCCTCTGCCCAGGTTCACCGTTCTCAGCAAGGAAGAAAAGCTGCAACTTACCGAATACTTCCGGGATTGGGGCCAACGCGCTCTACGAATCCTCGTACCAGGCGGACACGTTTTCATCGCCACGAATCCGCTCCTTTCGCAACATGTCTACATAGCACTGATTGAAGCCGGATTCGAAAAGCGCGGCGAGATTATCCGTCTAGTTCAAACGCTCCGTGGGGGCGATCGTCCTAAAAACGCGCACGACGAGTTTAAAGATGTCACAGTTATGCCCCGGTCTTGCTGGGAACCCTGGGGCCTCTTCCGAAAACCCTGCGAGGGTCGTGTTCAAGACAACCTGCGAAAGTGGAAGACGGGAGGACTTCGTAGGGTCTCTGACGATCAACCGTTTTGTGATGTCATCAAAAGCTCTCCCACCCGCGCCGTTGAACGCGAAATTGCTCCCCACCCCTCCCTCAAACCGCAAGCGTTTATGCGCCAGATCGTGCGCGCTGCCCTTCCACTGGGTGAGGGCGTGGTCCTTGACACCTTTATGGGAGGAGGATCAACCATCGCTGCTGCGTGCGCTGTTGGATATGCAAGCATCGGAATAGAAAGTGATCCGAACTTCTTTGCTATCGCAGAGGAGTCCATTCCCAAACTGGCGGCAATCGTTTCAAACGGCGATCCCGGAACCCGTATGGAAGAGCCAACCGAACCGGAGAGCGTCCAGCCAACACTGTTCGATTAAGGTGATACTATGACATCGAGCCTGTTATTTACGGCTCTGCCAGAATATGTCTGTGGGGGTCCAACACCCACATTGGGAAGACGGTAGAGGAAATTGCGCCTGAGTTTCTCAACTCCAGACGTAGTTATCGACGCCGTGGGTGTTCTGCGGGATGTCCCCTTTCGGCCTGAAAACGACCAGTCTGAAAGCTCGAGTCTGGCACAGAGGATCTCGATGAATGTCAGGGGGAGAGACTCTCCATCGGCTTGTTCACCGATTGCATAGCGAAACACCATCAGCCAGCACTCTTCTGGATTATGACCTTGCCAACCTCCCCGTTGAATTGACGATTTGATTTCGATCCCCTCGGCTCCTTTCAATACGAGATTCGATGAGTAATAACCTTTTGGAAGAAGATCGGGATGTCCTCCGACTTTCATGTTCACCTCGAGTTTATCAGATGCCCGCGCGATATTCTTGACGAGGAATTCCGAGATTATGCCCGACAGCGAGTTGCCGAGGATCAATTCCTCTAGCCGACGGAAACCGCTGTTTTGAAGGAAATCGTTTAATCCGTGAAAGAGCCGATATGTTTCGGCGACCGCCTTCTCAACCTCCTCTACCTGCAGACCGTAGGGGAGAATCACACGGCGGTTTATATAAGCGGGGTCGAGCTGGGTTGGTCGCATCACGATGCGTCTTTCTTCTTTTAGTCGGCTAACGGTCGGCTTCGTCCACATCGCGTTGTGAAGCTACCCGCCGATCCTGTCAAAACATCCGCGCAGGGCATTGGCCGTCAAGACGCCGTTCTTTCTCTCATCCCTCACCCTCCGGCTTTTCTGAGCTTTCGTCAGGACCCCGCCGCCGCGGGTAGGCGGCCCACAGCGCGCCCAGGAAGAAGAACCCGACGAAGGCCCAGAGACCCGGCCCCTTCCAACCGGCCAGTAACCCGATCAAGAGCGGCCCCCAGAAGAAGATCAGCAGCAACCCCAGCGCCGCCAGCGCCCAGGGCCATGCCTCCCGCAACCGGCCGTTGGCCAGGAGCGCCAGGAGTTCCGCGGTGGACATCTCCGCCTCGAACCGGACGCCTTTCTCAACGCCGTGGAAGACGTGCGCGCCCGCACGCTTCTGCCCGAAGTTGTCTTCGGCGCCGATGTGGAGCTGCGCGCCTTCCCTGGTGTAGGTATTGCCGCGCATCTCGCCGCGAGCGGCAATCACGGCGATGCCCACGATGAGCATAATGATCGAGACGATTAATCCGATCACGGCTATGACCATGGCTGCCCCCGCATCATTTCGGATTTTAGATTTTGGATTGTGGATTGTCGGATAAGGCGCGGGCCATGCGCTCAGCCGCCTGCAACCAGACGCGCGCCCGTTCCGGCGTTGGCTGCTGAAGGGCGATTTGGAAGTCCATCACCACGTCGTTGTAACCCTCGACAATAAAACTTTCACCTGACTGAAGCAGCGATTCGACGGTCTGGCGAAACGCTGCGTCCTGCGCGCGCCGGGTCAGCTCGGAGACGTATTGAGGAGCGCAGACCAGCTCCAGGCCGAGTGGACGCAAGATGTCCAGCCTGTTCTGAGGCCGTGATAAAATCGCATCATCGTGCAGCGACCGCGCGGCGGTCGAAGCAAGAGGCGGGGTGTAGAGCAAAAACCTCAGGTGGTGTGGAACTCGAATGGTCATAGATAAGAAAACGAGCCATGAACCATCGCTCTTCAATTCAGCAGGGAAAGCAATCCCAATCCAATGCTGACTTCTGGGCGCTATGTATTCAAAATGTCGGCGGTACAGGCTCCAGAATGCGGGTCGCCTGAAGCCTGCCTCGAAAAGCGTCGGCGCGATCGCGGCCTGGTACCGGCGTTTCAGATCAGCGAACGCGTGATCGAGCAGCCGTTGTTTCATATACAGGGGTGCGAAGAGCAGGGCAAGCAGCACGGTGAAGCAAAGCAAGACGACGACGATTGCAAAGGATAGCGTCTGGCTTGCCGAAATCGTTGACACAGCGTTCTTCCTTCGCGATCTGTTTGTCCTACCCGCGGCGGGCGCGCGCCCCGGCGCAGCAAGGACGATCCTGAGGCCGCACGGGGAACAAGGATTGCAGGGCCCACCCGCACGCATGCCTCCGATCGGCAACCCGGGGGTTAAACCCGGTCTTCATTGTACCATCCCGGTTCTCGCTATAGCGGTCCTCTTCAGGTTGTGAAGCCCGGCGTAGCAGACGTACCCGTAAGGACGCAGCGCGCTGCGTCCTTACGCCCGGCCGCTGTGTAGATCTGGCGTAGGACTGCTATATGGAGACGCAGGGCTGATGCAAGGTTCGTCTTTAGCATTACAACGAATTTTTGCCCTGTGCCGCATCAGTAAGCCGTATACATGTCACCCTGAGCGGAGACGCAGCCGGAGCGAAGGGTTTCGGCATGGCATCACAGCCAGGATTCCTCGCTTCGCTCGGAATGACAGCTCTTGTTGTAATATATGAATATTAAGAATATAAACCGGTATTCGCCCTGTAGCCCGGCGGCTGAAGCCGCGGGCTACCGATGCGAAGCCCGCCTTCGCAGGCTATACCGGATTTGATTTCTAATCTTCATATTAGCAGCGGGTTTGGAGCGGCCTGGCCGCCCGACAAGGTTAGCGAAAAACGCGGAGTTTGGGGTTCGCCCTCGTTGCCAGGGCCGGCACAGGCTCACCATGCCACATTGGAACGGAGAGTCGGCCATGGGTTGAAGGTCCCCGCATCCTGCGCACTCTCCCAGGTTCTCGAAAGCCATGTCTCTCAACCATAATCTGACCCTCCAGCCCGGCGCGCTGCTCGCCACCGCGCCCGCCTCAATGTGCATCGAGGAGCTTAATGCTGCACTGGCGCCCCACGGCTTGTGCCTGCCGATCTTCCCGCTGACGCCGGGGAGGTCCCTGGCCGACCTCGTGGCGCGCAATGCCGGCGGGCGACGCTTGCTGCGCTACGGCCCCATCGGGCGCTACGTGCGCGCGGCCACGCTCGATGCCGGCGCCGCCGAACCTCTCGTCGTGGGTGGCCCCACCATCAAGCGCGCCACCGGCTACGGGCTGCACCGCGCCCTTGCCGGTGGCGCCCTCGACCTCGGCGCGCTCCGCGATCTGACCTTCAGCCTGCGCCCCCTCCCGGCGGCGCGGGAGGCGCGCCTGTTCCGCTGCGCCGATGTTCCCGCCGCCTGTCGTCTGGCCGCGCGCCTGCTCGCCGAGGGCCTGGCTCTGAGCGCCCTGGCGGTGGCCGACGCCAGCGATGCGAGCCTCCTGCTGGCCGAACTGGAGGGCCGGCCCCCCGTGCTGGCGCGCCAGGTCGCGTTGATCGAGCGCCTGGCCGTCGCTGCCGGGGCGCGGAGCGTAGCCAAACCTGTCCCCTGGGCGCCCTGGGAGCGTCTGGCCGCCGCGGGCGCCGACCTGGCCATCAGCCTCCCTCGCGCCGCGCTGCCGGCCTTCGTGGAGACCGCCCGGCGCCTGGCGCGTCGCTACCGGGCCGCGCTGGCGCTCTGGGGCGACGCCGGGGTGGGCCGCCTCTGCCTGCGACTGACAGCGGTTCACCCCGGTGAGGCGGCCCAGTTCGTCGCGCTGTTGCGCGCCCGCGCTGCCGATGCCGGTGGCAGCCCGGCAACCGAGGAGGGGCCGCCGCCCACCTCGGTCTGGCGCTTCACGCCAGATGAGCCGCTGGCGTCACCCGCGCCTGCGCCCGTCCTCGCAGGGGCGCGCGGCGCAGCCTTCCTCGACGCCCTCGCTGCCGTGGTCGGCCCGCGCTACCTGCTCACCAGCGCCGAGGCTCTGGCCTGCTACGAATTCGACGCCTCCAGCGCCCGGCCCGCCGGCCCCGCTCTGGCCGTCGCTCTCCCCGCTTCCACGGCGGAACTGGCCGAACTGGTGCGTCTGGCCGCGGCCCATGGCGTGCCCGTCGTCGCGCGGGGGGCCAGCAGCGGCCTGGCCGGGGGCGCGACGCCAACACCCGGCGCCCTGGTGGTCGGGCTGAACCGTATGCAGCAGATCCGCGTTGACCGGGAGCAGCAGGTTGTCCACGTGGAGGCCGGCGCGATCACTGCCGAGGTGCAGCGGGCCGCCGAGGCCGTGGGCCTGTTCTACCCGCCCGACCCGTCGAGCCAGAGCGTCTCGACCATCGGCGGCAACCTGGCCTGCAACGCCGGTGGCCCCCGCTGCGTCAAGTACGGTGTGACCGCCGACTATGCCCTGGCCATCACCGCTGTGCTGGCCGATGGCCGCATCGTTCGCTGGGGCGACGGTCTGACCGGCCAGGGTCCCGATAACGGGCTGGCGCAGCTCCTGATCGGCTCAGAGGGCACGCTGGGGATCATCGCCGGAGCGACGCTGCGGCTACTTCCCCTGCCGCGCAGCCGGCGCACCGCGTTGGCGCTCTTCGCCAGCCTGGAGGCGGCCTGCGCGACCGTCGAGCAGATTATGGCCGCCGGGATCGTGCCGGCGGGCCTGGAGTTGCTAGATGATACCACCCTGGCCGCGGTGGAAGCATATGCGCCCGTTGGCCTGCCCCCGGATACGGGGGCCATGCTGCTGATGCTCGCTGATGGCGAGCCGGAGGACGTCGAGGCCGACACGGCGCGCCTGGCCGACCTGGCGCGGGCCGGCGGCGCGCGGGAGGTGCACCTGGCCCGCGACGCGGCTGAGGAGGCCCATCTGTGGAAGGCCCGGCGCGCGGTGTCCGTGGCCCTTGGGCGGGTGCGCCCCAATCGCCTCGGCGAGGACATCTGCGTGCCCCTGCCGCGGATCGCCGAATGCGCACAGCGTATCAAGGCCATCTCGGCGGCCTGCGGCCTGCCGATTGCCATCTTCGGCCATGCCGGCGACGGCAATCTGCACCCCAAC
The DNA here is from genome assembly GCA_025057155.1 of Chloroflexaceae bacterium. Lineage (NCBI taxonomy): Bacteria > Bacillati > Chloroflexota > Chloroflexia > Chloroflexales > Chloroflexaceae > Chloroflexaceae bacterium. The sequence goes on along the minus strand of JANWYD010000002.1, from coordinate 121,900 downwards.
ATCCTCTTCGACGCGCGGAACCCCGTCGAGACCGCCAGGGTCTGGCCCGCCGCCGAGGCGGTCTTCGCCGCCGCGCTGGAGGTGGGCGGCACCCTGTCGGGCGAGCACGGCATCGGCATCCTGAAACGACCCTTCATGCCCCGGGCCCTCGGTCCCACCGCCCTGGCCGCCCAGCGGCAGATCAAAGCCTGGCTCGACCCGCAGGGCCTGCTTAATCCGGGGAAGGTGTTGCCGGACTGATACGATTTTGGATTTTCGATTTTGGATTTTGGGATTGGTGATTGTGGCCTATGGAATACCGCTGAGATCTGGCGCTGACATGTATGCAGTTTATTCAACAGTAACGCATGTGGCCGCGCCGTCCGCTTCACACTGCCGCAGCAGTTCGTAGAGCATCACGCCGGTGGCGACGGCCAGGTTGAGGGAGTCGCTGCGCCCGCGCATAGGGATGGCGACCATCAGATCGCAGAGGGCCTGGTGGGCGGAAGACAACCCTTCGCGTTCGCTGCCCATCAGCAGCACCGCCGGCTGGGGGTAAACGATGGACTGGAAGTGTGTGGGCGCCCTGTCGGAGGTTCCGATCAGCGGCAGGCCGGTGGCCCGTTTCCAGGCAGTGAACTCCTCCCAGGAGGCGCGGACGAGGGGCAGGGCGAAGACGGCCCCCATGCTGGCTCGCAGGGCGGCGGGGTCGTAGGGGTCTACGCCCGGACCGAGGATGATCACCCCGGCGGCGCCCACGGCGTCGGCAGTGCGGATGATCGTCCCCAGATTGCCCGGATCGGCCGGTTCGAGCAGCGCGACCGGGCCGGGGCGTCGGTCGCGGGGCAGGTCGGTCAGGCCGGTAAAGCGCCAGCGCACCACCGCCGCAAGCCCCTGGGGATCCTCCTTCTGCGCCAGGCTGGCGAAGACCTCAGGTGACAATTCGAGGACGGAAGTGCCAGCGGCGGACTGCGCGGCTACCAGCTCGCGGGCGAAGGGACTGGTCAGCAGGGCAGGAGCGACCAGTAGATGCTCCACCTCCGCGCCGCACTGCACCGCCTCGGCGACCAGGCGAATGCCCTCGACCAGGCACAGCCCGCTCTCCTCGCGGGCCTTGCGCTGTCGCAGGGCGCGGAGGCGCTTGATGGTCGGGTTGGCGAGGCTGGTGATCATGGTTGTTTGAGTATGGGGAAACCTGGTTTCTTTATACCCCTGTTCATCTCATGCCCCTCAAACCGGCCCTAGGGGCCGGCTTCGAGCAATGCGGCGGCGCACTTCTCGCCGGAGATTATGGCGGCATTGATGCTGCTGGCTTCGGTGAACTCGGCGGCGAAGAAGAGGCCGGGGCGCCCGCTGCGGTTGTCGGGCAGGCCGGGATGTATGCCCGGCGGCTGGGCAAACTGGGCGTAGGGGATACGGTAGATCCGCAGGGGGCGGTAGCTTTCGAGGGCCTGCAGGGCTGCGCGGTCGCCAGCGAACATACAGCGCAGATCGGCTCGGGCGCGGGCGAACAGTTCTTCATCGTCGAGGGGCGGCACGCCGAGCACGGTCGCGCTGAGCAGATGCATACCAGGGGGCGCATAGCTCGGCGCTACGTTGCTGATCAGCACGGCGTTGTTCACGAACGCGTCAGGGGCGGCATTGAGCAGCAGCTTCTTCCCCCGGTACAGTTGGCGCGAACCGGCGAAGTAGAGGTTGGTCGTGCCAACGCAGCCTTCGGGCATGGGCAGGCCGCTCAGGCGGGCCGCTTCGGGGGCGGGCGTGGCCACCACGACCGCGTCGCCCGTCACCCGGCTGCCATCGGCAAGCGTGACGCCGGTAACCCGTTCCGCCTCGCTGATCAGCGCCGCGACCCTGGTATTCAGGCGGATGCAGCCGGCGGCCTGCAACTCGGCAGCGAGCTGGCGGCTAATGGCCCCCATGCCGCGAGCCGGCACCACCGTATCGCCATCGCTGAGCATCTTGAAGTCGAACTTAAAGCACTTGGCGCTGGTGGCGAGGGAGCGGTCAAGAAAAATACCTCCGTAGAACGGGCGGAAAAAGCGCTCAATGGCCACGCGGCTGAAGCCTCGTTCACGCAGGAAGGCCTCGGTCGGCTCGTCAGGGCCGGCGAGGAGGTCATCTACGCTACGACCGCGGAATTCGGCGGCGAGGGACAGAGTGCGGAGCTTATCGGCAGGGCCGATGACCAGGCTGAGGGCCGCGCTAAGGACCGCGGCGGGATCGTGGTCACGCAGCGGATCGGTAAGGATGGCCCGGCGGCCGCCTTCGCAGACGATAGCTCCGGGATCAAACCGTTGGAGATCAAGGTCCGGATAGCTAAGCTGACGACGCGCGGCGGGATAGGCGGTAAAAAGCACCTGGAAGCCGCGGTCGAAGATGAAGCCGTCGTGGGCGTCGGAGCGCACACGCCCGCCCACATCATCGTCGGCCTCAAAGACGGAGACCTGATGCCCGGCGCGCAGCAGCGTGCGCGCGCAGGTAAGACCGGCCAGACCGGCGCCGATAACCAGAACGTGCATATCGCATCAAGTGCGCCCGCGCCTCCATCGGTGATGGCCGCAGGCGTGACAGGGCGGCGCCGCGCGCCGCCACGGAGTCTCGTGCATTGCCTGGAGTATACCACAGGGCGCTGCGTGGCAATTCGGGTTCATCGGCGCGTGACGGGTAGCCTAACCGTTGTAGAGCGACACTGGAAAGGTTGCGCTACCGCTTCGCGCAAACGTTGAAACCTATCGTAAATGTTTTTACCACATTATTAACGATTTTAAAAATCGGAAACAATGTAATTTTTACCAGCAAACGACTTGAATTGTGGAATGGTTTGACGTACAATGCGATGACCATTAGCAATAGTACGAAGTAGCTAGCGGAGGGCCGCGTTACACACCCTCGTTGCACCCTGCGTGGCGCCTCGGTCACGCCTGTTTTGCTCATGGCCCGTAGCAACGAGGAGAATAATGTTGCCTCGCATCAACCGTCATGCCTCACCACTCACGTCCGTTCTCGTTCGACTGCTCTTCCTGCTCAGCCTGATCCTGGCGACGCTGCCCGGTGGCGGATCACTCCAGGCCGAGGGCAGTCGCAATCTGTTCGACGACCCGGCGGAACAGGTGGGCTATCGGGCATTTCTGGAGTGGCATGCCACGCTGACCACCGCCGGCATTCCACGACAGTCAACCATTAAAGCCTTCGTGCGCGCTGGCGAGGAAATCTTCATCGGTTCCAGCGTGATGGGCTTCGGCCAGGGTGACGTGATCATTCGCGCGCCCACCGATCCACCGGGGACCTGGCCGCCGCGTCCTGACGCCAGACGCTGCACCCAGCGCGCCAGCGGCATTCCAGGCTACGGACTGATTGAGAACCTGGCCCAGGAACTCGCCGGACCCCAACCGGCGGCGGGGGGGTACGTGCCCTGTGTGGTCAGCGCGGCCGAAACAACCGCCGCCGGTGATGGAATCTGGGAGTTCGACTTTATCAGCGCGAACCCCGATGCTCCCCCGAATAACAACCCGGCGCCGCCAATTCGGATCACCGAGGAGTGGGCCGGTCGCGTTGCTGATCGCCAGAACTACACCATCGCTGCCTGGGACGTGAGCGTTCGCCAGCCGCCCGGCCCCGGCGGTGCGCCCGGCGCGGAGATCCCCGGCCGGGTGTTCGCCAACTATCTGGCGCTGAACATGGGCGGCAATGCCGGCAATGGCAATCCGCTCGATGTGGGCCTGTACAGCCAGTTCTACATCCTGACCTCTGACGGCTATGGCTATCAGGTGGATATGAATGGGATTGACCCGTTTGGATTCATCTTCTTCGCCAATGCCAAGGGCATCACCGACCTTGCCGGCCGGCCGATCTATCGCTCGCTGCAACTCACCGGCAGCAACCTTGAACAGACCATCCCGCCGGGTTACACCATCTACAACCCCCGGTTGCCCGATAACTTTGCAACTAACGATATTACTCACAAGATCTTCTTCGACTTGAACGGCCCGGACCCCACCATGCCGGCCAGGGCGCGCTCGGCGAGCGGTGAGACCTGGCTGCTCACCACTCCGCAACCGCCGCCGCAACCGGCGAACTTGACCTTCGTCGGCGAGGAGGGCACGCCCGGTCAGGCCGGCACCAACCCGCTTGGCGGCTACTTTATCTTCGAAAACACGGGCGGCACGTCTTACACATTAATTCTCGACCTCAATCGCGACGGGATCTTTGGCAATGCGAACGACCGCACCATTAACGGCCCCGCCGACAATGGAACCAATCGCGTGTACTGGGATGGCCTTGATGGAAATGGCGCCAGGGTTCCTGCCGGCCCACTGTCGTTTAGCGCCCAGTTGCAGGTGAACCGCGGCGAGGTACATTTCCCCTTTATTGATGTCGAGAACCACCAGAATGGTCATCGTCTGCGGCGCGTCCGTCCGCCTGCTGCCGCAGGCGATCCCGATCCGAGTCTGGTGTACTACAATGATGCGTATAACTACACCGGCAGCGGCGCCTACGACTTCTCCCCATGCGCGGCAGGCGATGCTCCACCCCCGCCCGAGCGCGACCAGGTGGCCGATCCGCGCTGCTATGGCGCGTCAATTGATGCCCGGCGCGTGCTTCAGGGCACGCCCTCGGTGGCGCCCGGCCTTCCCGGCGCCCATCGCTGGACAACACCCGCTGGCGGTACAACGACCCAGGGCTTCGGCGACCGGCGCCTGATTGATACCTGGACCTATCTGCCCTCTCGGCCAGTAACGCTGACCGGCCAGGTGGTGCTGGCTGAAGCTGATCTCTCGGTCGAGAAAAGCCAGAGTCCGCCCACCCTTACTCCGGGCGGAACGGTCACCTACACCGTCGTGGTGCGGAACAATGGCCCCAGCCCGGTCACTGGCGCTCGCGTCCGGGATGATGTGCCCGCTGCGGTTACCGGCGTTACCTGGACCTGCGCCGTTACTGCTGGTACGGGTCGTTGCGGCGCTACGACCGGCTCGGGAAATCTGATCGAAACGACGGTGGATCTCAACCCCGGCGCGGCGATAACCTACACCATCGTGGGACGGCTCAACCCCGACGCTGCGGGTACACTCTCCAACACCGCCCAGGTGCGCCGTCCGAACGACAATACCGACCCGGATCTGAGCAACAATACTGCCACCAACATTGCCCCGATTGCAACCGTAGCCGATCTCGAACTGAATAAGACCCTGGCTTCGCCGCCGCCGCTGCGGGCCAACAGCGTAGTCACGTTTACCATAACTCTGCGGAACCGCGGACCGGGCCAGGCGACCGGCGTCACCGTCAGCGACCGGCTGCCCGATGGGCTGCGCTTCGAGCGCGCGTCTACGACCAAAGGCGGTTACGATCCCGCTTCTGGCGTCTGGACAGTCGGAACTATGGCCCGCGATGAAGTTGCCTCGCTCACCATCGCCGCCTTCTGGAACGGCCAGCCGGTCGCCAATACGGCCCAGGTGAGTACATCAGATACGCCGGACCCAGACAGCACCCCCGGCAACAATGACCCGAACGAGGATGACCAGTCCAGTGTGCGCCTGCCGCCCACCGTGGCCGATCTGGAGTTGACCAAGCGGGTCAATGCGCCGCGTGTGAACGTGGGCGCTAACGCAACCTTTACCATCGAAGTGCTCAACCGCGGCCCTGACCGGGCCACTGGCGTGCGGGTGAGCGACCGGCTGCCCATCGGCCTGAGCTTCGTGTCCGCCACCCCCAGCCAGGGCAGTTACGAGCCGAACAGCGGTCGCTGGGACGTGGGTGCGCTCGACCCGAACGGGCGCGCCACGTTGACCCTGGTGGTGACGGTGCTGGGGACGGGGCCGTTCGTCAACGTCGCCCAGGTCAGCGCCTCCGACCAGTACGATCCTGACAGCACGCCGAATAACGACGTGCCAACCGAGGACGACCAGGGCTTTGCGGTGGTTGCCGGCGATCTGGCCGATCTCTCTCTGGTCAAGACGGTTGACAATCGGCAACCTCGCGTTGGTGAGACGATCGTCTATACGCTGCTCTTGCGCAACGACGGCCCGAGCGCTGCCACCGGCGTCGAAGTCACCGATCGCCTGCCGGCGGGTCTGGAGTATCTCGGACACGAAGCCGGTCAGGGCGCCTACGACCCTGCTTCAGGGCGCTGGAGCGTGGGCAGCGTGCCGTCCGGCGGCGCGGCAACTCTGCGCATCACTGCACGAGTCCTGAGTTTCGCCCGCATCGTCAATACGGCCGAGGTCACGCGATCTGACCAGCCGGATCCAGACAGCAGACCCGGCAATAACGATCCGACGGAGGATGACCAGTCGAGCGTGGCGCTCGATCCGCAGAGCGCCGACCTATCGCTGACCAAGCGAGCGAATACGACGCGCCCATCACTCCGCAGTGAGGTCGCCTTTACCATCGAACTGATCAACAGCGGCCCATCGGTGGCGACCGGCGTCCGTGTAACCGAGCGGCTGCCCGAGGGGTTGACCTATCTCCGCCACACGACCAGCCAGGGCAGTTACACGCCGGCTACTGGCATCTGGGAGGTCGGGCGCGTCGAGATCGGTACGCCAGCGACCCTGGTGATTACGGCGCGTGTTGATCGAGCCGGGCCACTGACCAACCTCGCCGAAATCACCAACTCCGATCAACCCGATCCCGACAGCGTGCCGGATAACGGTCAGCCTGGCGAGGACGACAGCTCCAGCGTGACCGTGCAGTCGCCCCTGGCGGACCTGTCGGTGAGCAAGCGCGCTGTGCAGCCGCGTCCGAACGCCGCGGGTGAAGTCGGCTACGTGATCGGGGTGCACAATGCCGGCCCCGATATCGCCACCGGCGTCCGCGTTGGTGAGAACCTGCCCCCCGGCGCCACCCTCATCGCGGCCACCCCCAGCCAGGGGACCTACGCCGCCGGGGTGTGGGATGTGGGCGCCCTGGGCGTGGGTCAGAGCGCCACGCTCGCGATAGTGATTCGCGTGTCTGGAAGCCCGCCATTTGTAAACACAGTCGAAGTGATCGCCTCGGATCTGCCCGATCCCGACAGCACGCCAAACAACGGCAATCCCAATGAAGACGACTTCGCCAGCGTGTCGTTGCCCAGCGGGGTGATTGACCTGGAACTGGACCAGGCGCCGGTGCAGGCGATCGGAAGGCTCAACAACGGCGCCCTGCTGCGGATCAACCTGGTGAACCGGGGGCCGGATACGGCCACCGGGGTTGAAGTCGAGAATCTGCTGCCGCCGGAACTCGCCTTCGTAAGCGCCGCGCCGTCACAGGGCGCCTACGACCCGCGCAGCGGACGCTGGATCGTGGGAACGCTGCCGCCGAATGGCGCGGCCTTCCTGCTGATCACAACCAGGGTGCTATCTGGCGACAACCGCGAGATCACCAACTTCGCCCAGGTGTCGCGGGCCAACGAGTTCGACATTGACAGCACCCCCGGCAACCGTCCGGTTCCGGTACGGGTTGAGGATGACGAAGACGTGCGCCGCCTCAGCTTGCTGACGGCGGTGACGCTCAGACGCTTCACGGCGACCAAGACGCCGTCGGGCGTGCTGGTAGAGTGGGAGACAGGGGTGGAGTTCAACACGTCGGGCTTCTACCTGTACCGCAGCAGTGACGGCACGCGCGTCACGGCCAGCCGCGTGACGCCAGGCCTGATCGCGGCGCGGGGCGGCAGCAGCGGGGCACGCTACAGCTTCCTCGATACCGGCGCGACGACTGGCGGCGTGTACACCTACTGGCTGGTCGAAGTCGAACGGGGCGGCCAGACCAATGAATACGGGCCGATCACGACCGTCAATGCGAACCTGGTCTGGCTGCCGGTCCTGCGGCGGTGAGGGACGCCCGGCGGAGGACCTTCGCTCGTGCTGAGGGGGATGGGGTCACGTGTCGTCCCATCCCCCTCCCGGTTTGGAACCGCCGGGTTATTCTCCTGCCGAGTGTGACGAAAAGTTCTGCACGTGCCGCGGTACACCGGCCCGCCGGGAGGCTGATGAACGTTAAGAAAATATTCCGGTATCACCGAACGCTGCGGGCTAATGAAGATTAAGAAAATAGTCCGGTATTCCTGGGCGCTGCGGGCTGCAGCCCCGGCTGAGGTCATAAAAGACCCTCCGGGGCTTCCACGTCATGAGCGAGGGCTTTAGCCCGCAGCTTAGAGCACGCGCGACGCGATAGCGCCAGGATACCGGATCCATTTCTTAATCCTCATCAGCCGCCAGGCGAAGGGGAGCGCGCAAGACTTTTTGTCACACCCTCCCCTGCCCAAATGCGCCACAAACTCTGCGGTATCGAGTATACTGTGCAGCAGAGGTGCTCGTGGACGCCGCGCCCGAAGGAACTGGCGCGGTAAGCCCGCTAAACTTGCCCATCAGGAGCAAGCCCATGGCCATTCACAATTTCAACCCCGGTCCGGCAGTGTTGCCGCGAGCCGTACTGGAGCGCGCCCAGGCCGAACTTCTCGACTACCAGGGGCGAGGGATGTCCATCCTTGAGATGAGCCATCGCTCGAAAGAGTATGAAGCAATTAATACGCGCGCCGAAAGTCGCTTCAAGGCCCTGCTTGGGCTGAACGACGACTATCGGGTGCTGTTCATGCAGGGTGGCGCCAGCACGCAGTTCGCGCTGGTGGCGCTGAATTTCCTCGTGCCGGGCAAAGTGGCCGATTATGTCGTCAGCGGCAGTTGGGGCGAAAAGGCGCTCGAAGAGGCGCGCCGGGTCGGTCGCACAGCGGTAGCGGCTAGCAGCGCCGAAAACAACTATCGCCGCGTGCCATCCCCTGCCGACATCCGCCTCTCCGAAGAGCCGGCGTATGTGCACATTACCACCAATGAGACCATTCAGGGGGTGCAGTGGCCGGAGATTCCCGCCATCGAAGGCGCGCCCGTGGTGGCGGATATGAGCAGCGACATCATGGCCCGCCCCTTTGATGCCTCGCGGCTGGCCCTGTTCTACGCCGGAGCGCAGAAGAATATTGGTCCTGCCGGGGTGACCGTGGTGGCGATCAACCAGGGGTTTATGCAGCAGGCTCGCGCCGATCTGCCGGCCATCTTCAGCTACAAGACGCACGCCAAGAACAACTCTCTCTACAATACCCCGCCAGTCTTCGCGGTGTACCTGCTCGATCTGGTGCTGGAATGGATCGAGGGCCTGGGCGGTCTTTCGGCCGTAGCCGAGCGCAATGCCCGCAAGGCTGCAATGGTCTATGCGGCCATTGACCGCAGCGGCGGCTTCTACCGCGGCCACGCCGAAACCGGCTCGCGCTCGCAGATGAACGTGACCTTCCGTCTGCCCGATGAGGCCCTGGAGAAACGCTTCGTGAGCGAGGCGCAGGCCGAAGGGCTGGTGGGTCTGGCCGGGCACCGCTCGGTCGGCGGCATCCGCGCTTCCCTCTACAACGCGCTGGAGGAGGAGAGTTGCGTGGCGCTGACCCAGTTTATGGACGCCTTCGCCTCCAGGTATGGCTAGTGCGATTGGAGATTGCCGATTTTAGATTGCGGATTGGGCGCGACGCATATGAACATACTGGCGTGACGCCAATGCCCCAACGGGTTGCCTGGAAGTGCGGTGTGGGGCAACCTGGTTGCCCTGCTAACTTTGTATGCGGGTCGTTATCCTCTCGAAGGCGCTGGTAGCCGGCGCGTACCAGCGCAAGCTCGAAGAGATCGCCCGGCTTGGCGTCGAATTGACGGTGCTGGTGCCGCCCGGCTGGCGCGAGCCGCGGGTGGGCATGCAGCGGCTGGAACGGCGCTATACCGCTGGATACGCGCTGGAAGTGCTGCCCATCGCGTTTAATGGCCGGCACCACCTTCACTTCTACCCCACCCTGGGACGCGCGTTGCGCCGGCTGCGGCCCGAAGTCTTCCACATTGACGAAGAGAGTTTCAATCTCGCCACGTTCCACGCGATGCGTCTGGGGGTGGTCCTCGGCGCGCGGTGCTGTTTCTATAACTATGCCAACATTGATCGATTCTACCCGCCGCCGTTCAATCTCTTCGAACGCTACAACTTTCGCCATGCGGCCCACGCCCTGGCCTGCAACCAGGATGCCGCGCGGATCATCCGCCGTCATGGCTACACGGGGCCGCTGACGATTGTGCCCCAGGTGGGCGTGGACCCGGAGTTGTTCGCCCCCATCCCGCAGCAGCGCAATGGCGCGGCCTTCGTGGTGGGCTACCTGGGCCGGCTGGTCCCCGAGAAAGGGGTGCTCGATCTGCTAGAAGCCCTGGCCCGGCTGCCACGGCGCGTGCGCCTGCGCGTGGTGGGCAATGGCGCGCAACGGCCGCTCATCGCGCGGCGCGCGGCGCAACTGGGCCTCGCTGAGCGGATCGAACTGCTCCCCGCGGTCAGCAGCACCGAGACGCCGGCAGTGCTGCGCAGCTTCGACGCGCTGGCGCTCCCCTCACGGACCACCCCGACCTGGAAGGAACAGTTCGGGCGCGTGTTGATCGAGGCGATGAGCTGCGGCGTGCCGGTGATCGGGTCGCGTTCCGGCGAAATCCCCCACGTCATCGGCGAGGCCGGCCTGACCTATCCCGAAGGCGACATCGGCGCGCTTAGCGCCGCGATTGCGCGCCTCGCTGATGATCCCGCCACTTGGAGCGACCTGGCCCGCCGCGGGCGCGAGCGTGTGCTGGCCCACTTCACCCAGGCCGCCATAGCCCGCCGCCACGTCGAGGTCTACACGGCCATGCGCAGGCAGTAAGGTCCTGTTCGGGTTCTCCACAGGTTATGCACATCTGTGGAAATCACAGAAATCCAAAATGGCATTACACCGGCCACCGGTTGGCCCGAATGGTCGCAGGCGAGATAAAGACGGCATTGGCGCGCCGCAGATGGGGTTCGCCCGTTGACCACTCGGGAAACTGTTCGTACAGCCCGAAGAGAAAATACCCGCGTGCTTCTAAAAAAGCCTTCATCTCTTCCAGCGGGACGTGCCAGGTATTACCGGGGTACAGGCCGGCTTCCACTTCAACCAGATCAATCCGCCCGGCGCGAAGCATAGACTCTGCGCCGCACAGAACATCGAGATCGACCCCCTCGGTGTCAATCTTGAGGTAACTGATGTGCGTGATCCCCTCGGCGGCGCAGAAGCGATCCACCGTCTCAACCTGCACAGGAGCGCGGGGAGCGTCGGAGTGATCGAAGCGACGCCGGCCCGCCCCGTCGAGGTAGAAACAGTCGGGCGTGCTCTCGCATACGATTGCCCCTGTACCAGGGGCGGAGCTCAGCGCCAGGTTCACACAGCGCACCCGCGGCTCTGCGCCCAGGCTCCTGCACAGCGCGGCATAAGTCTCGGGCGTCGGTTCAAAACAATAGATGCGCGCCTGGGGAAAGGCGCGCAAATACCGGCGCGCCGTGTCGCCCACATAGGCGCCCACATCGAAAACCAGCGTCGCCCGGTAGTGGGGAAGACGAACCTTAAGGTCGGCAAACAGGTTCACTCCTGGAGGGAGTAATCTCAGAGCGCCCAGGATCGGTTCAAGTCCGGCGCGCAGCCGGCGGCGGAGACCCATACCCATACTCAACCTCTCAGTATGCTCGGGCGAACACTACCTGGCGCCTGGTTTCGCGCCCGGTGTAGACGCAAACACCGGGCGTGTCAGGCTGCTCCAGGGGAATGCAGCGAATGGTGGCGCGGGTCTCTTCCTGGATGCGGCGCTCATCATCGGCGCTCCCGTCCCAGTAGGCCCAGGCGAAGCCCTGTTCGACCTGCTGCTTCAACTCGTCGTAGGTGCGCACGGTGGCGCTGCGTTGCTCGCGGAAGGCCAGGGCGCGCTGGAAGAGACCGGTCTGCATCTCGTCGAGCAGCGCGACCAGGCGCTCGGTAAGGCCAGCCTGGGGCACGAAGCTCTTGCCCTCGCGGCCCGGCATATCGCGCCGGGCGATGGCCACGCTGTTCTTCTCCACGTCCTTCGGGCCGACTTCCAGACGCAGCGGCACCCCCTTCAGTTCCCACTCGTTGAACTTATAGCCGGGCGTCAGATTGTCGCGGTCATCCACCTTGAAGCGCAGGCGTCCCTGCCAGTCTCCGGTGATGCGTTCGATGGCCTCCAGGACGCGGGCGCGCTCCTCTGGATTCTTATAGATCGGCACAATCACCACCTGGGTGGGCGCCAGGCGCGGCGGCAGCACCAGGCCCTCATCATCGGAGTGGGTCATAATCAGCGCGCCGACGAGACGGGTGCTGACGCCCCAGCTGGTCGTCCAGCAGTACTGCACGGTATTGTTCTGGTCGGTGTAGGTGATATCGAAGGCGCGGGCGAAGTTCTGGCCCAGGTTATGCGAGGTGCCAGCCTGGAGGGCGCGCCCGTCCTGCATCATCGCCTCGATGCAGTAGGAGCGGAGCGCGCCGGGGAACTTCTCCTTTTCGGTCTTCAGCCCGCGGATCACCGGCACGGCCATCACCTGCTCGACGAAATCGGCGTAGACCTCGTGGAGGATCTTGAGCGTTTCGGCCTCCGCTTCGGCCTCAGTGGCATGGGCAGTATGCCCCTCCTGCCACCAGAACTCCGAGGTGCGCAGGAAGGGGCGGGTGCGCATCTCCCAGCGCATAACGTTGCACCACTGGTTGTAGAGCAGGGGCAGATCGCGGTAGGAGCGGATCCAGCGGCTGTAGAAATAGCCGATAATCGTCTCGCTGGTGGGGCGAATCACGTATGGCTCGGTCAGATCCTCGCCACCAGCGCGGGTAACCTCGGCGACCTCAGGTGCGAAGCCCTCGACGTGTTCGGCCTCTTTCATGATGAAGCTCTTAGGGATGAGCAGAGGGAACTGCACATTAGCGTGGCCGGTAGCCTTGATGCGCTGATCAAGTTCGCGCTGCATCATCTCCCAGATGCCCCAGCCAGTGGCCTTGACCACGATGCAGCCGCGCACAACCTCGGCCGGCTCGGCCAGGTCGGCTTCGCGCACGATATCGAGGTACCACTGGTTATAATCGGTGGCGCGGGGAGTAATAACATCCTTTGGCATAGTCGCTCCTCAAGCCTTGGCGCCGGCGCGAAGTGAGCGCGCCTTCCGCCTGCATTCTAACGCAAATCCTTGCGCATGAGTTCACTGGGGATGCTGATCCTGCCAGCAAGAGGAGAGGCGCGCGACACGATCTGATAGCCGCGGCGGAGGTAAAGGCGCCGTGCGGGTTCGTTGCTGCTGATAACGCGCAGGTAGGCGACGCTGACGCCCATGCGGCGCGCCTGGTCCTCGATCCGCTCCATGATCGCGTCGCCGATGCCCCGCCCGCGCTGGTCCTCGGCGACGACGACGCTGTAGATGTAGCATTCGCCGGGGCGCAACCGCGTTTCGCCAACGAGAGCGGCCCGCAGCATGTTGCCAATCAGGATGAGGGTATTGAGCAACCCCAGGCAGTGGATGGCCAGCGTGAAGGTTCCTCGGGGCAAATTCACCGTACTGGCGTCGCCGTGAAGGCGGATACTGGCGCTTCCCACCACCTTGCCGCCAGCATCGAGAGCTATGAAGCGCCCGCGCACGCCGCTGGCCAGTTCGTGTTCGACGAGGTAGCGCATCAGGCGCACCTGGCCAGGACGCGGGCCGCGCAGGACGCCCGGCATCTCGGCGTGAAAGAGTTGCACCACCAGTTCCGCCAGGGCCTCGGCATCGGCAGAGGTTGCGGGCCGCAGCGTGACCGTCTCGGTCGCCATACGCCGTTGTCCATCGGTCGTGGAGGATGCGTCAGAGATCGCGCGGCAACGCACACGACCGGAGAAAGGAGGGCGCGGGGAAACCGGTTCCCCGCGCCCCTATGGCAGAGGCGGGCAAAACACCCGGCCTGGTCCACACGGTCAACCGCGCCCTGGAGCAATTACTTTCCTGCGTAGGTGGCCAGCACGCCTCCGGCCTCGATGGTGCCGCCAACCTGCACGCGCACCTCAGCAATGACGCCGGGGTGAGTGGCGGTAATCTCATTTTCCATCTTCATCGCTTCCACGATAAAGAGCACCTGTCCGGCCTCCACGTGCTGGCCCGGCTCCACCCGCACCGCAACCACGCGGCCCTGGATGGGGCTGATCACCCCATCAACCTTGGGCGCCAGCGCGCTCTTCTTCGCCCCGGCGGCAGGCCGACGCTCACCCGGCGCAGCGGGACGCGCGCCCGGCGCCGCGACAGCCGGCGCCGACACCGGGGCCGCTCCGAAGACCTTCACTCCGAAGCGACGGTTATTGACCTCCACGGTAAACTCACGCGGCTCTTCAGGGCTAGGCGCGGGGCCTGGTTCAGGCGGCGGGGGCATAAAGGCCCGCACCTGATCCATCAGTTCGGGATGCTGGGCGATGAAGTTCACCGTGGCCTGCCCGCCGCTGAAGGTCGGATGGCTCAGCGCGGCGCGATAGAAGGGGATCGTGGTAATGACGCCGCCAATGGTATACTCGGCCAGAGCGCGCTGGGCGCGGGCAATCGCTTCGGGGCGCGTCTCAGCCCATACGATCAACTTGGCGAGCAGCGAGTCGTAGTACTGGGGGATGGTATAATCGGCTCGCACCCCGCTATCTACACGCACACCCAGACCGGATGGCTCCTGGTAGGTAGTGATCGTTCCCAGAGCGGGCCGGAAGTTATGCAGCGGGTCCTCGGCGTTGATGCGGCACTCGATAGCATGGCCCCGCGGCGTCAGATCCTCCTGGCGCAGCCAGAGACGCTCGCCCTGGGCGATACGAAGCTGCGCCTTGACCAGATCCACGCCGTAGACCATCTCGGTCACTGTATGCTCCACCTGGATGCGAGTATTCATCTCCAGGAAGTAATACTTCCCGTCCTGGAAGAGAAACTCCAGCGTTCCGGCGCTCACATAGCCTACCGACCGGGCCAGGCGCACCGCCGCCGCGCCCATCTCGGCGCGGATCTCGGGGGTCAGCGCGGGAGAGGGCGCCTCTTCGATCAACTTCTGGTGGCGGCGCTGTACTGAACAATCTCGCTCGCCCAGGTGCACTACATTGCCGTGAGCGTCGGCGAGCACCTGGATCTCGATGTGGCGCGGATTGTCCAGGTACTTCTCAACGTACAGGGCGCCGTTCTTAAAGGCCACCTCGGCCTCGCGGCGAGCGCTGGCGAAGGCATCGGCCAGTTCATCAGGCGAGCGCACCACGCGCAGCCCACGCCCGCCGCCGCCGCCAACGGCCTTGATGGCGATCGGGTAGCCAAATTCATCGGCAATCCGCCGTACCTCGGCCAGTTCCTCAATTGCCTCCAACGTTCCGGGTACCAGCGGCACTTTGGCTGCCGTGGCCTCGCGACGGGCGGCGGTCTTCCCGCCCATGCGTTCCATCGCTTCGGGCGGCGGACCGACAAAGACCATACCCGCTTCGGTAACGGCGCGGGCGAAGTCGGAGTTCTCGGCGAGGAATCCATATCCCGGATGAACGGCGCCGGCACGAGCCTGACGCGCCACCTCGATAATGCGAGGAATGTTCAGGTAACTCTCCGCTGAAGGCGCGGGTCCAAGCAGATAGGCGGCGTCGGCATAGGCGACGTGAGGCGCCTCACGATCCGCTTCGGAGTATACGGCGACGCACCGCAACCCCAGTTCCCGACAGGCGCGCATCACACGCAAGGCGATCTCGCCGCGATTGGCGATCAGCACGGTGTCGAACATACGCTTCCGCTTCCATATGCCCAGTCGCCACGCACCCGACATCCCGAAAACTCAAGCATAACCGCCTCGATGGTGGTCGCGCGGTCCGGCAGAGGGAGGTGTCGTGCGGGAACTGGTACCAGGGCGATTCCGAGCGTGCGGCAGGTCCGCTGCGCCGCCGCTTATTGTAGCATACTCTGTCCTGTTACAAGTTAGACTCCATGCGCCTGCCAGGGTTGTTGCAAGGTCTTTGAGGTTTGTCCCAGGCCCCGGGTTGTTCGTTGGTTCTGGCAGCTACACCGCCAGAACCAACGAACAAGGACCGTATCGGGCGGCTACGCCGCCCCGATCCCCTGCTGGAGGCGGACGTTGCATCAGCCATAGCGCGGCGCAGCCGCACAGCGACGAGAACAACGAGTTTTCTGAGAGAGCAAGCCCTTTCAACCCCTCCCCCGCGGCGAGGCGCTTTTTTTTCCTGCAGGCCGTAACTTCGCGGCCCGAAGCGGCGTTCTTCCTGATAGAGCAGGGGCGCAGCGGCAGCGCCACGCAGATGAGCAGACCCGGATCTGGCCGTGAGCTACGCACCGTCAATTCGTCCTGAAACGAGAACTCCCCGGCGCGCGTTGTTCCAGCACGCGCGGTTCGCGGCGCTCCCCGCCCCGGCGCCGTCGCGCCCGCTGGCGCGCGTACTGGTGAGCGACGATGATCCGGACATTCGCCAGATCTATGCCCGGCTGCTGACCAGTCACGACTTCGAATACATCGGCGCGCCGGCGGGCGCCGGGCCGGCGACGCTCGACCTGGCGGTCCGCGTCCGGCCGCATTTGCTGATCACCGACATTCACAAGCCGGGCTTCGACGGTTATCGCTTGCGCGATATGGTGCGCGCCAATCCGGCCACTGCCCACATCCCTGTGCTGATCGTCTCGACGATGGATCCGATGAGCGATCCGCGTCTGGCCCCCGTCGGCCCGCTGGACGACAGCTTCCTCAAGCCCTTCGCCTTCGAAGCTCTGCTCTACCGCGTGGCGGCTCTGCTGCCGTTGGGCGCGGCGGCCCACAATCAACTGGTGATGCAGGCGCAACGGTTCTCTTGCTACGAACACTTTCATCCCGTCACCGGCCTGCCCTGCATGCACACCCTGGCCAGGGCGCTGCCTGCCCTCACCGCGCGGCCCGGATGGGCGGCGACCAGTGTAAGCATCGGGGGGTTCGCAGCGCTGACGCGGCGCTTTGGCCGCCCCGCCGCCGAAGGGTTGCTGGCGCGCCTCGGGTCGCTGGTGCGGGCGGTGGCCGGTCCAGAGGTGTTCGCCGCACACCCTGGCTTCGATCCCCAGGTGGCCCTGGTCGGCCCGCGCGAAGCCGTCGCCGCGGCCACCGCTGCTCTGGCAGCCCGCTTCGACAGCATCCAGCCGTGGGTCGCCCGGTGCGCCCCTCAGCGCCCCCAACCCCGGCTGCGTCTCTTCCACACCGATGACCGCACTGGCCTGGAGATTGGCCTGCTGGAGCTGCGCGCGGCCCTGCGCAGCGCGCTGCGTCACGGCTGATATGACAATGGGGAAACCTGGTTTCCCCGCACCCCTGCCTGAGGCGAGGGTCTGAGACGGCCGCGCCTCCCAGAACGCTACCGGATACGGAGAGGTCCTATCGCGTTTCTTGAAAAGGTTGACCTGCAACGATGGCAGCGCGAGGCCGCGAGCTGCACGACTCAGTACTCTGTGAACGAAGTTTTTCGGCAACTCCGCCCCCTCCCTAACCCTCCCCCCAACGGGGGAAGGTTGGGAGGGGGGCGGAAAGGCAAGGAAACTTGTTCACAGACCACTCATTGTCCTTAGCGGGCCAAACATTCCACATTCCGTTCAGAGCTCTAAAACCCCACTCGCTCCAGGCCCTTCAGGTTCAGCAGGCTACGCACCTCGGCAGGTGTGGCAATGGGCCGATCGAACTCCCCCGCGATCCGCACGATCTTCTCGACCAGTTCGTGGTTCCGGCCCAGCACGCCCCGGCGCACAAAGATGTTGTCCTCCAGCCCCACGCGGGCGTGCCCGCCAAGCATAATTGCTGCGGTGCACATATGGAACTGCTGCGGGTACCCCGCGCCGATCACCGACCAGCGGTAGCCGTCGGGGCCGAAGAGGCGGGTAGCCGTGTCGAGCAGATGGGTCAGGTCGTAGAGCGTGGCGCGGATGCCGCCCAGCACACCCATCACAAACTGTAGCCAGATCGGTTTTTCAACCAATCCTTCACTGAGCATGAAGTCGAGGTTGTAGAGATGGCCGACATCGTAGATCTCGAACTCTGGCCGCGTGTCGGTCTTGCGCATCTCTTCAAGGAAGTGCCGGATGCTGGCAAAGGTGTTGGGGAAGATGAAATCCTCGCTGCCCTTGAGCCACTGGGCCTCCCAGGGAAAGCGGTAGTCGCCATCGTTGAAGCGTCGCGCCACCGGATGCACCGAGAAGTTCATCGAGCCCATGTTGCAGGTCGCCAGTTCCGGCTTCCAGGTCGGGACGACGCGCACCCGGTCGGCGGGAGACATGCCGACCCCGCCGCCGGTAGTGGTGCAGATCACCGCGTCGGTACGGGCCTTGATCGCCTTGAGGATGGCGCCAAAGAGTTCCATATCCGACGATGGCGCGCCGTTCTCAGGGTTCCGGGCGTGAATGTGGATGATTGCTGCACCGGCGCGGGCGCACCGTTCGGCATCCTCGGCCAGTTGCTCGATGGTGTAGGGCAGGTAGGGGGTCTGCGTTGGCACCGTTACCGCGCCGGTCAGCGCGGCAGTGACGATTAACGGTTCCATGCGGGTTCCTTTCAGTTGCCCTGGCGGGCTTGCCGCAAGCCACCGATATGAGGATGCGGTAACACTCCCTCGAAATGGCGCCTTAAAGATCCTCGAAGATCGCCACCACCCGTGTCCATCCGGCGCTGCCGCCGGTGAGTTTGACCGGAAAACAAGCGACCTTGAACCCTGTAGGACGCGGCAGGGCGTCCAGGTTGGCGAGCTTCTCGATGTGGCAATACTCCAGGTCGCGTCCCACCCGATGGGCCTCCCAGATCACCGCAGGGTCGCCGGTCTGCTGGAAGCGCTCCTTCATCGCCCAGAACGGCTGGTCCCAGCCCCAGGCGTCTATGCCCATTACGCGGATGCCCTGGGCGATCAGCCAGCGGGTCGCCTCGGCGCTCATCCCCGCGCCGGCGTGGAAGTACTCGGCCTGGCCCCACAGCTTGTCGGCCCCGGTCTGAATGAGCACAATCTCGCCGGGCGCAAGGGCGTGGTTGATCCGCGCCAGGGCGGTTTGCACATCGGCGGCGCTGATCACCCCTCCACGGGGGATGTGGCGCATGTCCAGCACCACGCCGTTGCCGAAGAACCACTCCAGGGGCATCTCATCAATCGTGCGGGCGCGCTGGCCGCCGCAGGTCGGGTAGTAGTGCCAGGGGGCGTCAACATGGGTGCCGGCGTGGCTGCTCATCGTCACCTTATCGTTTGCCCAGCCGTTGCCTTCGGGCAGATCCTCCACCCGCGCCCCGAAGAAGCTGGCCATGAACGGCGCGCTCTGCTGGTGGTTTTCGTGCTCGACCAGCACCGGCAGCGGCTCGCTCGGGCCGCTCTCGGTCGGTACGCTCAGATCGAAGATTTTCATCGGCGCTTCCTCCACTGAAGTGAATGCAACCGGTTAGGGGAAGGGGGGAAACCCGGTGTCACCCTTCCCCTGCCCTACGGGAGGGCTGCGTCTTCCTAAATCCTCCCCTGAAAGCGCCTGCGGGCAAACCGGGTTTCCTCCTTCCTCTGGCAAAGAAGAGGGAACCGGGGTGCTGCGCCCGCCCAGGAACGTTCATCCCGCCAGTGCGGGGCGATGCCGCGGCATCACACGCCTGCTTCCTGGAGCGCCGCGTTAATGATCGTCTGGGCTTCGGCCTGGATGGCGGCCAGGTGCTCCTCGCCTTTGAAGCTCTCGGCGTAGACCTTATAGATGTTCTCGGTGCCCGAAGGGCGCGCTGCGAACCAGCCGCTGGCCGTAACGATCTTCAGGCCGCCGATGGGCGCATCGTTGACCGGAGCGCGGGTGAGGCGGGCGATGATCGGCTCGCCGGCCAGTTCGGTGGCGGCTACCAGTTCGGGCGAAAGGTTGCCCAGCACGGCCTTCTGCGCCGGAGTGGCTGGCACGTCGCTGCGGGCATAGACCGAGCGGCCAAAGCGCTCCTCCAGCTCGCGGTAGTGCTCGCCGGGGTCTCGGCCCGTCACCGCGGTGATCTCGGCGGCCAGCAGATCCATAATGATCCCGTCCTTGTCGGTAGTCCACACCGTGCCATCGCGGCGCAGGAAGGAAGCCCCGGCGCTCTCCTCGCCGCCAAAGCCGTAGCTCCCGTCCACCAGACCGTCTACGAACCACTTGAAGCCTACCGGCACCTCGGCAAGTCGGCGGCCCAGATGGGCGGCGACGCGGTCAATCATCGAACTGGAGACCAGGGTCTTGCCGACGGCGGCATCAGCGCGCCAGGCGGGGCGGTGCTGGAACAGGTACCAGATCGCCACCGCCAGGTAGTGGTTCGGATTCATCAGGCCGACGCTGCGAGTGACGATGCCGTGCCGATCAGCATCGGGGTCGTTGCCGAAGGCCACGTCGAAGCGGTCCTTCAGTTCGATCAATCCGGCCATGGCCGCGGGCGAGGAGCAGTCCATGCGGATCTTGCCGTCCTTGTCCACGCGCATGAAGGCGAAGGTGGGGTCAATCGTCTGGTTGACTACGGTGAGGTCGAGGCCGTAGCGTTCGGCGATCGGCCCCCAGTAGGGCAGCGAGGCCCCACCCATCGGGTCCACGCCCAGCTTCAGGCCGGCAGCGCGGATGGCCTCCATATCAATCACGTTAGCCAGGTCAGCCACGTAGGGGCCGACGTAGTCGTGCATGTGGGTGGTACTGGCGGCAATGGCCCGGGCAAAGGGCACGCGCCGCACGTCTTTCAGTCCGTCGCGCAGCAACTGGTTGGCGCGTTCCTGCACCCAGCGGGTGGTGCCGGTGTCGGCGGGGCCGCCCGAAGGCGGGTTGTACTTGAAGCCGCCATCGTCCGGGGGATTGTGCGACGGGGTGATCACCACGCCATCGGCCAGCCCTTCGCGGCGACCGCGGTTGTACGTGAGGATGGCGTGCGAAACCGCTGGCGTAGGGGTGTAGCCCAGACCGGTCTGCACGCAGAGTTCGACGCCGTTGGCGGCAAAGACCTCGATTGCGGTCGCCAGGGCCGGCTCGGAGAGGGCATGGGTGTCCATGCCCAGGTACAGCGGCCCGCTGATGCGCTGGGCGCTCCGCCACTCGCAGAGGGCCTGGCAGATCGCCAGGATATGCTCCTCGTTGAAGGAGTGCTGCAACGACGAACCACGGTGGCCCGAGGTGCCAAAGGCCACCTGCTGCTCCGCGACGCCGGGATCAGGGGTGAGGATATAGTAGGACGAAACGAGGCGCGGCACGTTGACGAGCAACTCACGGGGGGCCGGCTGGCCGGCCAGCGGATGGGCTGCCATAGGCGGGGCTCCTTCTGGTGCTTCACGCCAATTTCAGTACGCGCAGGACGGCCATATTATCGCAGAGATTCGCGGTGCGGATCAACATGGGAGGGCGAAGTCTCCCAGAAATGCCTCTTCTCCGCCTGTCGGGGTGCGGCGAAGCCTCGTGGGTTCTGATCCTCACCCTCCCCCCGCCCCCTCCCTCTCCACCTGCGGTGGAGAGGGAGAGGGCGCCGAGCGGAGCGAGGCAGGAGAGGGTGAGGAGCTCCGCTCCTGACGCCGGTTAGAGCGCAACCCTCCGGATTGCGGCAGCGCAGGTGCGGTAGAATAGCGGAAAATGCCCAGGGAGGAGGTTCCGATGCACGCCACACCGACAACCAGCCAGGCCCTGCCCCACGAACGCAGGGGCGCGGGGCCGCCATTGCTGTTGCTCCACGGCGCCATGGTGGACCGGGAGTACTGGCGCGAACAGATCCCCGTTTTCGCCGCGCGCTACGAGGTGATCGCCTGCGACCTGCCGGGCCATGGCGCTGCCCCGCCCCTCGCCGGGCCGACCAGCATTGCCGATCTGGCCAGAGAGGTGCTTGCTACACTCGACGCCCTTGAGGCGCCCGCGGTCCGGGTGCTGGGCCACTCGCTTGGCGGCATGGTGGCTCAGGAACTGGCGCTGATGGCGCCCGAGCGCGTCAGCGCCCTGATCCTCGCCGATACCTGGTGCCGTCCGCGGGGCTATTTCCTCGAACCCTTCCCCTTCCGCACCGCCTACCTGCACTGGTTCCTGCGGGCCTACTCGGTGGCGCAGGTGATTGATATAATGTCTAGAAGCGCCGCGCTGCGCACACCCGCCATTCGGCCCTACGCCCTCCAGACGATGAGCCGCTATCTCGGCGACCGCGAGACGCTCCTGCACATCTGGGACGCGGCTACAGCCTTCGATAGCCACGACCGTCTGGGGCGGATCACCGCTCCGACGCTGATTGTGGCCAGCGACGGCTACCTGTTCACCGCCGCGCAGGCCATCCGCCTCGCCGCGGGCATCCCCGGAGCCGCGCTGGCGGTCATTCCCAGGACCGGCCACTGGGTCAACTGGGATAACCCTGTCGCTTTCCAGGAGGCGGTGATGCGTTTTCTGGGAACCATTGATTGAGCCGTGGTTGATGTCTGCGGTAGCATTTGGAGGGGATGGGGAAACCGGGTTTCTCCATCCCCCTGCCTGAAGGGCCAGCCAGGTTGTTGCGCTGATTAGACGGCCTCAAGAGCCTGGGCCAGATCGGCAATCAGGTCCTCAGGATGCTCGACGCCGATGGACAGGCGCACCATCGCCGGGGTGATGCCCAGTTCCAGGCGCTCTTCGGGGTCCACATCGGCGTGGGTCATGGTAGCGGGATGCTCGGCCAGCGACTCGTTGCTGCCCAGGCTTACCGCCAGCTTGATGAGCTTGAGGGCGTTGAGCAGGCGAAAGGCTTCCCGTTCGCCGCCGACCACATCGAAGGCGATCATGCCGCCCGGCGCGCTGCACTGGCGGTGGTAGACCTCGTACTGCGGGTCGTCCTCGGTCAGGTTGCCCAGGTAGTAGACGCGGTCCACTTTGGGGTGATCATTGAGAAACTCGGCCACATGGCGTGCAGTCTTCATCTGGGCGGTCATGCGCAATTTAAGGGTTTCGAGGCTGCGCATCAGCAGCCAGCCGGTGTGCGGGCCGGCCATGGTGCCGAAGATGGTGCGCAGGAACCTGACCTGGTCGAGCAATTCGCGTCTGCCCAGGCAGACGCCGGCGATCAGGTCGCTGTGGCCGCCAATGTATTTGGTGGCGGAGTAAAGCACCAGGTCGGCGCCATGGCGGAGCGGTTGCTGCCAGAGCGGCCCGAGGAAGGTGTTGTCCACCGCGGTCAGCACGGGCCGTTCGCCGCTGAGACGGGCGGCGAGGCCGGCGTAAGCGGCGATGTCCACCAGCGCATTGGTGGGATTGGCGGGAGTTTCGATGAAGATCATGGCCAGGCGCTCGGCCAACCCCAGGCGGCGCAGTTCGGCCTCGGCGGCTTCGGGCGGCGCGCCCGCGCGGAAGCCAACCACGCGGATGCCGAAGCGCGGCAGCACGTGTTTGAGCAAATAATCGGTGCCGCCGTAGACCGGCTCGCTGTGTAGCAGAACGTCACCCGGTCGTAGGAAAGTGAGCAGGGTGGTGCTGATTGCCGCCATACCGCTGGCAAACACCGCGGCGCACTCGGCCTCGTCCCACAGCGTCAGGCGATCTTCGAGGATCTCCAGGTCAGGATTGTTCAGACGGCTGTAGATCAGGCCCAGTTCCTCGCCGGGACCGCGGCGGCGCAGGCCATAGGCGATTTCGAAGAAGGCTTTGCCCTCTTCGGCGGTTTTGAAGGCGAAGGTTGAGGTCTGGAAGATCGGACACTTGATCGCACCCTCGGACAGCTCAGGCTTGTAGCCATAGCTCATCATCAGGCTTTCAGGACGCAGGGGCCGTCCCTTCAGGTAGCCTTCGGGCTTGCGTCTGGCCATGGTCGCCTCCTCGCGGATACGCGGGGCGCCACCGCCCCGTCCTGGCCTCATGGTGCATCAGGGAGGCCGCCGGCCCGGTTAAGCCTTGACAACCAGGTGATAACCTGATGTGAAAACGGGAGGATGGAGGAGGGCATGGCCCTCCTCCATCCTCCCATCGGTCAGGGGGGTGGGGAACCCGGGGTTCTCCACCCTTCTCGCGCCTAGTCAGCCCCGGCGGGGGCCTTGGTCGGCTCAACCAGCGACTGGGCCTCGCGCTTGCTCTGCCAGATCGCCCAGAACAGCGCCACGGCGCAGATGATCATGGCGATAATCACTCCAGGGCTGCCGGGATTGATCGTCACCACCATCGGGGCGATGATCAGGGCCACCAGGTTGATCACCTTGATCATCGGGTTCAGGGCCGGACCGGCGGTGTCCTTAAGCGGGTCGCCGACGGTGTCGCCAACCACGGCGGCCTTATGCGGGTCGCTGTGCTTGCCGCCGAAGTTGCCTTCCTCGATGTACTTCTTGGCGTTATCCCAGGCGCCGCCAGCGTTGGCCTGGAACACGGCCATCAACTGGCCCGAGAGGATAATGCCGGCCAGGAAGCCGCCGAGCGCCTCAACCCCGAGGGTGAAGCCCACCAGGATGGGGACCATCACCGCGATAATGCCCAGGCTGATCAGCTCCTTCTGCGCCGCGGCGGTGCTGATGGTCACCGCGCGGGCGTAGTCAGGCTGTACCTTGCCTTCCATCAGGCCGGGGATGCGGAACTGCCGGCGCACCTCGGCGACGATCTGCGAGGCGGCGCGGGACACGGCGCGAATGGTGAGCGAGGAGAACAGGAAGGGCACGGCCCCGCCGATGAGCAGGCCGATGAAGACGATCGGCGCTGAGACGTTGATGCCGGTGAGCAACTGCACGCCCTGGGCGCCCGCCTCGATCAACTGTTGCTGCACCTTGTTCACGTCGGTGAGGTAGGAGCCGTAGAGCGCCACCGCGGCGATCACCGCCGAACCAATGGCAATACCCTTCGTCACCGCCTTGGTCGTATTGCCCACCGCGTCCAGGTCGTCCATCACGTTGCGAGCATTCTTGTCCAGCCCGGCCATCTCGCCGATGCCATTGGCATTGTCGGAGATGGGGCCGAAGCTGTCCATCGAGATCGTATTGCCGGTGAGCAGGAGCATGCCAATGCCGGTGAGCGAGACGCCATAGAGCATGGCCGTGAAGGTCACCACCGGATCGGCCGAATAGCCGCTGAAGATGATCACCGAGGTGAGGATGGAGCCACAGATCACCAGGATGGCCCAGACGCTCGACTCCATGCCCAGCGCCAGACCGGAGAGGATATTGGTGGCCGCGCCGCTCTGCGAGGAGCGCGACACTTCCTTCACCGGATTGTAGTGGGTGCTGGTGAAGTACTCGGTCAGCTTGTCGAGCACGATGGCCAGGGCCACACCGGCAACGGTCGCCCAGAGGGGGCGCCAGTCAATCGCGCCGTTCGGCTCGCGCATAAACACCGCCGTCGCGGCCACGCAGCCGGCGATCGCCAGGCCCGCAGCGATATAGAAGCCGCGGTTCATGGCCGCCATGGCATTGCGGCGGCGCTCATCGGTGGTCACGAACAGGTTGCCGATCACCGAGGCGACCACGCCAATGGCCCGCAGCACCAGGGGGAAGATAATGAAGCGCAGATCGTAGTTCCCGTCGCCAATCGTCCCGGCTACGGCATCGCCCAGCACCAGACCGAGGATCAACGCCGAGACCAGGGTCACCTCGAAGCTCTCGAACACGTCGGCGGCCATACCGGCGCAGTCGCCCACGTTATCGCCCACCAGGTCGGCGATCACCGCGGCGTTGCGGGGATCGTCCTCGGGAATGCCTGCCTCAACCTTGCCCACCAGGTCAGCGCCGACATCGGCGGCCTTGGTGTAGATGCCGCCGCCCACGCGCATAAACAGCGCGATCAGCGAGCCGCCGAAGCCGAAGCCCAGCAGCGCGTCGGGAGCCGCGATGCCGAAGACCATGAAGATCAACGTGCCGCCCAGGAGCCCCAGACCCACGGTGAGCATACCCGTCACCGAGCCGGCGCGGTAGGCGATCTGCATCGCCGGGTTGTAGCCCTTCCGTGAGGCGGCGGCCACGCGCACGTTGCCCTCAACCGCCACGTTCATGCCCACGAAGCCTACAGTGTAGGAGAAGAGCGACCCCATCAGGAAGGCGATGGCCCGCCCGATGGCCACCCACAGCGTAGCGGCCTCGGGGCTGCCGAAGTGCTCGATTGCTTCGCGCGTCGGCGGGATAATGAACACACTCGCGCCGAGCACGAACGTGAGGATTACGATCAGGATGGAAATGGTACGGAACTGCTGGCTGAGATACGCATTGGCGCCCGACTTGATGAACCCCCAGACCTCCTGCATCTTCGTCGTGCCCTTGTCCTGAGCGAGGATCATGCTCCTCAGGTAAAAGGCGTAGGCGATGCCGAAGATGGAGATGAAGAGCACCGTCCATACGGCGTACTGCTGTAGTGGTGTGAGATCCTGCATCGTCCAACTCCTTCACGTTGCGTCGGCAAGCAAACCGCTAACACCCTCGGTCGTGGTTCACCCTCGCCTGACCAGCCAGCCCGCGCCTCCACACCTCTACAAGTCTACAACCCTACCGCTCTGCATCTTGTGGATCGGCCGGGCAACGGTCAAGGCGGGCGTCACGGCCTTAACCATGCCTTACACAGCAAAGGCGCTCCCTCACCCTGACGGCGCCCTCACCAATCATTCCGCGACGGGGAAACAGGCGATGTGTGCAATTATACCGCAGTTCCGTGTCCGTGGAGCCTATTCTAACACATGCGCTTCGCGATTGTAAAGAATGGTATTGTGATCTTCGCCAAAAGTTGTCAATGCTCACTTGGATGTTGGGCAAAGCCCGTGCAGAACTGCCGCCTGCCTGGACCGCGGGTGTGGTAAGCTTTGTACAACCGCGTAGATTTGACCAGCCTGAGAGTCGTGCCATCCACGGCCTCAACGAGGAGGAGCCTTTCAATGGAACGCACGATCTTCACGAGCGAGCACCACCTGTTTCGTCAGAGCTTTCGCACCTTCGTCGAGCGCGAAATCGCCCCCAACTACGAGCGCTGGGAGCGCGAAGGGGTGGTTGAACGCGCCCTGTGGGCGAAGGCGGGCGCGGCGGGCTTTCTCAGCCTGGGCATCGCCGAGGAGGACGGCGGCTCAGGCATTGACGACTTTCGCTACAACGCGATCATCACCGAGGAACTGTCGCGTCCGTTCTTTATGGGAGTTGGCTTCTCGGTCCACACTGATCTGGTCATCCCCTACCTGGTGCACCACGGCAACCCCGAGCAGCGCCGCCGCTGGCTGCCCCGCATCGCCAGCGGCGAATGCATCGGCGCCCTGGCCATGACCGAGCCTGCGGCCGGCAGCGACCTGGCCGGCATCCGCACCACTGCTCGGCGCGAGGGCGATTACTACGTCGTGAATGGCCAGAAGACCTTCATTTCTAACGGCATCAATGCCGATCTGGTGATCGTGGCCGTCAAAACCGACCCCGCCGCCGGGCACCGGGGGATCAGCCTGCTGGTGGTCGAACGCGACATGCCTGGCTTCACCCGCGGCCGCAACCTGGAGAAGATCGGCCAGCACGCCCAGGATACTGCCGAACTGTTCTTCGACGACGTGCGGGTGCCCGTCGCCAACCTGCTTGGCGAGGAGGGCCGCGGCTTCGCCTATATGATGAGCAAGCTGCCCCAGGAACGCCTGATCATCGCCATCAGCGCCATGGCCGGCGCCGAGGCCGCCTTTGAGATGACTGTGGCCTACTGCGCCGAACGCACCGCCTTTGGCCGGCCCATCGGCGATTTCCAGCATACCCGCTTCCTGCTCGCTGAACTGAAGACCGAACTGACCATCGGGCGCGTCTTCGTTGACCGCTGCATCGAGGCCCACACCGCCGGCCGGCTGACCACCGAGGAGGCTTCGATGGCTAAATGGTGGGCCACCGAATTGCAGAACCGCGTGGTGGACCGGGGAGTACAGCTCCACGGCGGCTACGGCTATATGCGCGAGTATCCGATTGCCCGCGCCTTCGTTGACGCCCGCGTGCAGACCATCTACGGCGGCACCACCGAGATTATGAAGGAGATTATCGGGCGTTCCCTGTTTCCAAAACGGCAAGGGTAGAGGGGTGGGGAAACCACGTTTCCCCACCGTCCCTGCCTGTCGGAACCCTCAAAGGAACATCACCATGCCAGACGCTTTCATTTTCGACGCCATCCGCACCCCCAGGGGGCGCGGCAGGGCCGGGGGCGGCCTGGCCGGGGTCAAGCCGGTGCATCTGCTCACCAGCCTGCTGCGCGAGTTGCCGCGGCGTACCGGCCTCGACCCCGCCGCGATTGAGGATGTCATCCTCGGCTGTGTGACGCCCGTCGGCGAGCAGGGGGCCAACATTGCCCGCACGGCGGCGCTTGCCGCCGGGTGGGACGAGCGCGTGCCCGGGATGCAACTCAACCGCTTCTGCGCCAGCGGTCTCGAGGCGGTCAATCTGGCCGCGGCCATGGTGCGCTCGGGGTGGGAACACCTGGTGCTGGCCGGGGGCGTCGAGTCGATGTCCCGCGTGCCCATGGGCAGCGATGGCGGCGCCTTGATGGACGATCCGGAGATCAGCCAGGCGGTCGGCTTCGTGCCCCAGGGCATCGGCGCCGATCTGCTGGCCACTCTCGATGGCTTTAGCCGCGAGGAGCTTGACGCCTTCGCCGTCGAGTCGCAGCGACGCGCCGCCGCCGCCCGCGCCGCGGGGCGCTTCGCTCGCTCGATCGTGCCCGTGCGCGACCCCGGCGGCCAGGTGCTCCTCGCCGAAGATGAGCATATCCGCCCCGACACCACACTGGAGACCCTGGCGAAGCTGCCGCCGGCCTTTGCCCAACTCGGCGCCTCGGGCTTCGACGCCGTGGCCCTGCGGCGCTACCCGCAACTTACGCGCATCGAGCATCTGCACACCGCCGGCACCTCCTCGGGCATCGTGGACGGCGCAGCCCTCGTCCTGGTGGGCAGCGAGGCGCGCGGGCGCGCCCTGGGCCTCACGCCGCGGGCGCGCATCGTCTCCGCCGCCGTCGTCGGCAGTGAGCCGACGATTATGTTGACCGGCCCGGCCCCCGCGGCGCGCCTGGCTCTTGAACGCGCTGGCCTCGGCTTCGACGACATTGACCTGTTCGAGATCAACGAGGCCTTCGCCGCGGTGGTGCTGCACTTTCAGCGCGAGACCGGCGTGGGTCCCGAACGGATCAACGTCAATGGCGGAGCGATTGCCCTGGGGCATCCCCTGGGGGCGACCGGGGCCATGATCCTCGGAACCCTGCTCGACGAGTTGGAGCGCCGCGGCGGGCGCTATGGCCTGGCGGCCCTCTGTGTCGGCGGAGGCATGGGCATTACCACGATCATCGAGCGCTGGGCTGGCGAAGCCGGGTGACTGCCGGTTGGCGCACGGGGGCCCTGTTCTCCCGTGCGCCTGCCTGCAACGTAGCGCAACCCCGAGGGTTGCGCATAGCTTTGTGGGTACGCCGAAGGCTTTTTCACGGAAATGCAATCCATCAGTTGGTCGAACCACCAGCGACGAGGTGAGCCATGAGCAGCACGACCGTAGCCGCGGCGCCAGTAGTCTACCCCGACAGCGACGGTCAACCCATGTTGGACAATACAAAACAGTTTCGCGCCATTGTCACCATCCAGGGCAACCTCGAGGGCCTGTTCCGTAATCGTCCCGACGTGTTCGTCGCCGGCGACCTGCTCTGGTATCCGGTTGAAGGACGTCCCGACATTCGCCGCGCGCCGGACGCAATGGTCGTCTTCGGGCGTCCCAGGGGCGATCGTGGCTCCTATCGCCAGTAGGAGGAGGAGGGGGTCGCGCCCCATGTGGTCTTCGAGGTGCTGTCACCGGGAAACAGACTGGCGGAGATCGCCGCCGGGTTTGAGTTCTACGACCAGTACGGAGTCGAGGAATACTATCTCTACGACCCGGAGAGCGGGGATCTGACCGGCTGGCAGCGCAGAGAGGAGCGGTTGAGGGTCATACCCGACATTGACGGCTGGGTCAGTCCGCGCCTGGGGGTGCGCTTCGCCCGCGAAGGCGACGAGGTGCGGATGTATCTGCCCGACGGGCGCCCGTTCCTGAGCTTCGTAGAACTTCAGGCCCAGATGGAAGCGGAGCGGGAGCGGGCGGAGGCGGAGCGGGAGCGGGCGGAGGCGGAGCGCCAGCGCGCCGAGCGTCTGGCTGCGCGCCTGCGGGCGTTGGGAATCGATCCTGATCAGGAGTAGGCCGTGGTTCGCACCGCCGTCACCTCCTGGGGGCGCGGGCGGCACGCAGAGTTGATGCAACGTCGGCGGGTCACAGGGCGGCGTAGCCGCCCCATCACAATAATGTCGGCGGCGTCGCCAACGCCGTCCAGAAACCCGCAGGTCGGGTCGGGACCTGACCCGAGGAAATGGCGCAGGCCCGGGTGGCGCGCCAGGGCTGGCGCAAACCCCATTTTTTCTTAGTGTTGGCGGCTGCGCGGCCAAACCCGCCGAAAAACCCGGGGTCCGGGCACTGCCGCAGAGAGGTTGCAAGAGCCGTGTTGGAACACGAAACCGCTATTGACAACTCCTGACCTGCGTCGTATACTAAGTGTCAATTTCACAACAGGCCGAGCGGCCACTTTTTTTCCAGGCAAAGTTAGTGTCAAAAAGACACAAATCCGGTCGCTCGGCCTCTTTACCGGACGCATTTAGTGTTATTTTTACACTAATAACCCTGCGTTAACTCTGGGTTATAGAGGAGGTTGTCTATGAGCATGGCGCTCACCCACACCGCCCCGGAGGAAGCCGCGGCCCTGGTCGAGGAGATCAATGCCCTGCGCGCCCGGCGCAATGCGGTGATCCTGGCCCATAACTACGAGTACGGCGAGATCCAGGATCTGGCGGATTATGTCGGCGATTCGCTGGGCATGGCCCAGTTTGCCGCCCGCAGCGACGCCCCCGTGCTGGTCGTCTGCGGCGTGCATTTTATGGCCGAAACCGCCGCCATCCTCTCGCCGGAGAAGACCGTGCTGATCCCCGACCCCGAGGCGGGGTGTTCGCTGGCGGCCTCGATCACCGCCGAGCAACTGCGCGCCTGGAAGGCCGAGCATCCCGGCGCGGTGGTGGTGAGCTACGTCAATACGACTGCGGAGGTCAAGGCCGAGAGCGACTACTGTTGCACCTCAGGCAACGCCGAGCGGGTCATTCGAGCCATTCCCGAAGACAAAGAGATCCTCTTTCTTCCCGATATGTTTCTGGGGAGCTACCTGCGGCAGGTTACCGGCCGGCACATGCACATCTGGGCCGGGGAGTGCCACGTGCACGCCGCCATCCGCCCGGCGATGGTCGAGCGCCAGCGCGCCGCCATGCCCGACGCCGAGTTGCTGATCCACCCTGAGTGCGGCTGTGTGAGCAGCGCCATGCACTATCTGGCGAGCGGCAAGCTCGATCCCCGGGGCGCCCATATTCTCTCGACCGAGGGCATGATCCGCCATGCGGCCAGCAGCAGCGCCTCCCGTTTCGTCGTCGCCACCGAGATCGGCGTGCTGCACCGCATGCGCAAGGCCAATCCCGAGAAGCAGTTTTTGCCGGTTGATGAGTCGATCAGTTGCAAGTACATGAAGATGATCACGCTGGAGAAGGTGCGCAATAGTCTGCGCGACCTGACCCACGTGGTGACCGTGCCCCCTGATCTGGCCGCCCGCGCCCGCACGGCCATCGAGCGGATGATCGCCCTTTAACCGTCCCGGCGGGCGTGGGGCGACTACGGGTTCCCCGTCCCGCAACCCGGAGAGTTGCGCTCCAACCAGCCAGGTTCAGGTCAGGCCCTGTGCGGCTTCGCCGCGCTACCCGAAGAAACGAGAACGAAACCATGAAACCGATACCCGCTCCTCGCTTCGCCCTGACGGCATGGCCCGCGGCTACAACAACAACCACCGGCGTGCTGGTGATCGGCGCCGGGGCCGCCGGCCTGACGGCGGCCCTGGCGGCCGCCGAGTACACCGAGGTGCTGGTGCTGGCCCGCGGCGCCCTGCCCGAGAGTAATTCAGCCTGGGCCCAGGGCGGCATCGCCGCGGCCCTCGACGCCGCCGATTCGCCCCGCGCCCACATCGCCGATACGCTGGCAGCCGGCGCCGGCCTCTCCGACGCCGAGGCCGTGGCGGCCCTGGCCTACGCCGCGCCGGCGTTGATGCGCGAACTGGCCGCCGCTGGCGTGCCCTTCGAGCGCGTGGCCCCCGGACGCTTCGCCCTGGGACTGGAAGGTGGCCATTCGGCCCGCCGCATTGTGCACGTGGGCGACGCGACCGGCCTGGCGGTGGTGACCGCCTTGATCGACCGCGCCCGCGCCCATCCGCGGATCACGTTGCTGGAGGGGTGGCAGGCCGCCGATCTGCTTGACGAGGGGGGCCGGATCGTCGGCGCGCTGGCGCGCGATCCGACTGGGGACTGGCATCGCCTGCTGGCCGCGGCGACGATCCTCGCCAGTGGCGGCGCCGGCGCGCTCTATGGTCTGACCAGCAATCAGCCCGTCGCTCTCGGCGAAGGCATCGCCATGGCCTACCGCGCCGGGGCCGAGGTGGCCGATCTGGAGTTCGTGCAGTTTCATCCCACGGTCTATCGCACGCGCGCCGGTCAGGGCTTCCTGATCAGCGAGGCCGTCCGTGGCGAGGGGGGCCTCCTCCGCACGCTCGCCGGCGAACGTTTCATGCCCGCTTTCGATCCTCGCGCCGAACTCGCGCCCCGCGACGTGGTAACCCGCGGCATCTATGCCGCTATGCGCCGCTCTGGCAGTGACCATGTGCTGCTCGACCTGACCCACCTGCCCCGGACGACGATCGAGAGCCGCTTCCCGACGATCTGCGCCCGTCTGCGCGAAGATGGGCTGGATCCGGCCACTACGCCCATCCCGGTGGCCCCGGCGGCGCACTACCTGATGGGCGGCGTGCGCACCGACCTGGATGGCGCCACCAGCCTGCCGGGGCTGTTCGCTGCTGGCGAGGTGGCCTGCACCGGCGTGCACGGCGCCAATCGTCTGGCCTCCAACTCGCTGCTGGAGTGCCTGGTCTTCGGGCGGCGCGCCGGGATCGCCGCCGTCCTGGAGCGTCACTCCGGCAGGATCGCCCTTTCCGCGGTGGCGCCCGCCCGTATCGCTGCTGGCGAGACTGGCTCGTTCCCGGCGCCGAACTGGCGCGAGGCTCTGGCGGCGACAATGCGCGCCGCCGCCGGGCCGCTGCGCGACGGCGAGGGGCTGCGCGCCGGAGCGCTGCGCCTGGCGGCCTGGCCCTGGCAGGCCGCTCCCGATGACCCGGACGGTCTCACCGCCGTCAACGCCGCGCTGACCGCCCGGCTGATCGTGGCCGGGGCGCTGGCGCGCGAAGAGAGTCGGGGCGGTCACTTCCGCACCGACTTTCCCCAGCCCCGTGAGCACTGGCAGGCCCATCTGGTCCAGGTCCGGGGCCAGGAACCCTTTCTGGTGGCAACCATCGCCGCGCCGCCGGCGCGGGCGCATGCGGCTGATTAGTGTGTAGAGCACAGGTTGTGGGAGGGCTTCGCCCCTCTCAGGTGGAGGGTTTTTTGAGCGAGCAGGGGTTTTCGGCATTCCCATGCGCTCACGGTCCTCACCCCCCCGCTCCCGCGAGCGGGAGCGGGGGGAGTTGGGCGTCCCAATGCCCCGGATGGCGCATGCGACGCGAGGATGCGCCGGAAAACCCTGCACCTGAGAAGGGCTTTGCCCTCTCTCCAGGCGGGCGAGGAGCCCTGGCGGCCCTGCGCCCGCCCGGAGGATACCGTTGAACCAGGGCGCAGGCCCTACTGGAGATGTATGCATCCTATCGATCTTCCTCCCGAACTCGTCCGTGAGGTGGTTGTCCGCGCGCTAAACGAGGATATCGGCACGGGCGACCTGACGACCCTGGCAGTTATCCCTCCTGACGCTCGGGCCGAGGCGCACTTTGTCTTCCGCCAGGCCGGAGTGGTCTGCGGACTGCCGGTGGTGGCGGCCGTCTTTGCCCTGGTGGACCCGGCCCTGACGCTGCGACCGCGGGCGGCTGAGGGCGCGCGGGTATCGGCGGGGGAGCGCGTGGCCAGCGTTGCCGGCCCGGCCCGTGGCCTCCTCAGCGGCGAGCGCGTAGCCCTCAATTTCCTCCAGCGGCTGAGCGGCATCGCCACCCTGACCGCCAGTTACGTCGAGGCAGTGCGAGGCGCCCGGGCGCGCATTCTCGACACGCGCAAGACTACGCCGGGACTGCGGGCGCTGGAGAAGTACGCCGTGCGCGTCGGGGGCGGGGTCAATCACCGCTCTGGCCTGTATGACGGAGTGATGCTCAAGGACAACCACCTGGCCATTCTGGCAGCGCGAGGGGTGGACCTGGCTGAAGCGGTGCGCCGGGCGCGGGCGGCGGTGGGACCGATGGTGCGGGTGGAGGTGGAAGTGGAGAGCGTCGAACAGGCCGCCATCGCCGCCGAGGCCGGCGCCGACCTGATCCTGCTCGACAATATGTCCCCCGAACAGCTCCGCGCTGCCGTGGCCGCCGTGGCCGGACGGGCGCGCACCGAGGCCAGCGGCGGCATCAACTTGCATTCAATCCGCGCGGTTGCCGACAGCGGCGTGGACTTTATCAGCGTTGGCGCGCTAACCCACAGCGCGCCGGCCCTGGATATAGGTCTGGATATCGAGGGAGCGTAGTACAGGGTTCAAACCTCCTGACAACGCCGGCTTCACCTCCACGCCTCCACACCTTCGCGGACCGGTTCTGTGGAGGTGTGGAGGTGTGGAGACGCGGAGCGACGGGAACGTTAGAATGGCTGACTTTGAACCACTCTGGGGGGCGTCTCCCTCAAACGGCGGTCTTGCTGGCGCTTGAGGGCGCCTGGCGCATCGGTTGCGGGCGCAGGTAGGTCAGGCTGCGCCAGAGCCACTCCGCGGGGCCGTAGCGGAAGCGGGCCATCCACCAGTGGCTCAGCGGGATCTGCGCCAGGTAGATCAGCAGCGCCATGAGCAACCCGAGGGCCATGCCAACCTGGTTGAACAGCCCCAGGCCGTAGCCATAGAAGATCAGCGTCGCAACGATGGACTGGAGCAGGTAATTGCTCAGAGCCATCTGGCCCGCCGGGCGCAGCGCGCCGAGCCAGCGCTGCCAGGGCATGCGCCCGGCAAGGAGCGTCAACGCGCCCAGGTAGGCCAGACTCTGGGCCAGGCCGCCGATCCCCAGGGCCAGGTTCATCCATGCCAGTTGCCAGCCGAACTCGGCCCGCTGCACATTCTCGGCCATGACCGTATAGAGCAGATTGGCCGGGAGGCCAATCGCAAAGCCCCAGATCACCAGCCGGCGCCAGAGCCGCCAGTGTGCCGGAATGTCGCGAAAGACCCTCTGGCGCCCGAGAACGGTTCCGATAAGAAACATGGTCATCACCATTGGCGCCATTACCAGCGTGCCAAGCCAGATTGTCTGGAGATCACGGGCGCGCTGCGCGGTGATCTCGGCGAACGAGCCGGCGCTGTAGATCGCGATGGCCTCTTCGCGCTGCTGGCGAAACATGGCCTCCTGCTCGGCGAAGACCGCCTCGATCTGGGCGGCGCCTCCGGGCATGAGACGCGCCAGTTCAACCAGACTCGCCAGAGCGAACGTGATGAGATGTGGCGCCGTAAAGAAGATCGCCGCCCAGATCAGCAGGGTGCGCGGGCGCCTGACTCCGGCAAACAGCAGCAGCACCGCTCCCAGCACTGCATAGAGCACAAGGATGTCGCCAACCCAGATCAGGCAGGCATGCACCAGACCGACGCCGAGCAGCACCAGTAATCGCCGCAGGTAGAGCGGGGCGAAGCGCCCCCCCCGCGCGCGTGCTCGCTCGAGCTGGAGCGCAAACCCCAGCCCGAAGAGCAGAGAGAAGAGCGGGTAAAACTTGCCCTCGCTAAGGAGGCGCACCAGCCAGGTCGCCAGCCGGTCGTACCAGGTCGCCTCCGATGGCGGGGGCAACAGCAGGTCCTGGAAGGGATGACTAAAAAAGAACATGTTTACGGTGAGGATGCCGAAGAGGGCAAAGCCGCGCACCATGTCCAGCGTCGGGATGCGCTCCGCGGGTTGCACTGGCGCAACCGCGGAGTGTTCGGATTGGTCCGTCCAGGTCATCAGGGTTCTCCTTTTGTAAAGAGCCTGTCAGAGGGGCAAATCCCAGACTCCAGCTTTCAAGCGGCATAGCCGTCCCGCAGGAGGCGGACCGCGACCCAGGTTCCGCCCCATTCTAAGCGCTCGTTTGACACATGCGCCTGCTATTGGGTAGAATGGCAGCGGTAGGGAAGCTCGTTCTATATTCACAAACGGAAGCATGTCGCTAGCGTGGCGCCGGCAGAGAGCCGCGCGCTGATATTATTGTGTTGTTTTTCATAGGCCACCTGTAGTAGCGCGCACATGGGGGAGCCGGTGATGCCAGCGAAGGCGAAGCAGTCTACGGCGAAGGTGAAGCAAGCCGAGGAGATTGCGCTCAACGGTCTGGCGGCGGTTGGCGAGGGGCGCCGCCGGGTGGTGATCGAGCGGGTGACGCCTGAGATTGATGGTGGACGCTACCCGATCAAGCGGGTCGTTGGCGATACAGTCGTGGTGGAGTGCGACGCCTTCGCCGACGGGCACGACGTGATCGCCTGCGCGATCCGCTACCGCGGTCCTTCGGATACGCAGTGGCGCGAGGCGCCAATGCAGTTCCTGGTCAACGATCGCTGGCGGGGGCAGTTTACGGTTACCGAGATGGGGCGTTACACCTACACCGTTATTGGCTGGATCGATCGCTTTGCCACCTGGAAGCACCAGTTGCATAAGCGGGTGGAAGCGCATCAGGATGTGCAGGTGGATCTACTGATCGGGGCCGATCTGGTGCGCGAGGCGGCTGAGGCCGCCCCCGAGGCCGAGGCGGCGGTGTTGCGCGGTTATGAGCAGGCCCTGCGCCACGGCGACGCCGAGGCGGCCTTTATGCCCGACCTGGCCGCACGCATGGCCGCCCATCTGCCGCCGCGCTTCGTGAGCGTGTACGAACGGGAACTGCAGGTGGAGGTCAACCGCCAACTGGCGCGCTTCTCGGCCTGGTACGAGCTGTTCCCGCGCTCGGCCTCGCCCGAACCTGGTCGCCACGGCACCTTCCGCGATGTGATCGCTCGCCTGCCCTACGTGGCCGAACTGGGCTTCGATGTGCTCTACCTGCCGCCGATCCACCCCATCGGCCGGCAGTTCCGCAAGGGGAAGAACAATAGCATTACCGCCCAGCCTGGCGACCCCGGCAGCCCCTGGGCGATTGGCAGTGAGGAGGGCGGTCATAAGAGCGTCCATCCTGAACTGGGCACGCTGGAAGACTTTCGCGCCCTGGTCGCGGCCGCGCGCGCCTATGGCATTGAAGTGGCCCTTGATATCGCCTTTCAGTGTTCGCCCGATCACCCCTATGTGAAGGAACATCCCCAGTGGTTCCGCAAGCGTCCTGATGGCACCATCCAGTATGCTGAGAACCCGCCCAAGAAGTACCAGGATATCTACCCTTTCGACTTTGAAACCGAGGACTGGCAGGCCCTCTGGCGCGAGTTGAAGAGCATCTTTGAGTTCTGGATCGCCCAGGGCGTCACCGTGTTCCGCGTGGACAATCCCCACACCAAGAGTTTTCGCTTCTGGGAGTGGTGCATCGGTGAGTTGAAGCGCGATCATCCCGAATTGATCCTGCTCTCCGAAGCCTTTACCCGCCCGAAGGTGATGTACAACCTGGCCAAACTCGGCTTTACCCAGAGCTACACCTACTACACCTGGCGCACCGCCAAGTGGGAAATCACCGAGTACCTGCAGGAACTCACCCGCACCGAGGTGCGTGAGTTCTTCTGCCCCAATTTCTGGCCCAATACGCCGGATATTCTAACCCCCCAGTTTTACCCTGGCCACCGCTCGGTCTTTCTTACTCGCGCTGCGATGGCCGCGACCCTCTCCGCAAGCTGGGGGATGTATGGGCCCCTGTACGAGTTGATGTACCACGTGCCGGTGCAGGGGCGCGAGGAGTATGTCGACTCTGAGAAGTATGAGATCCATTTCTGGCGCCTGGATCAACCCCATAGCCTGCGCCATTTTATCGCCCGGCTCAACCGCATTCGCCGCGAGAATCCGGCGTTGCAGCGCAACGAGTGGCTGCGCTTCCATCGCGTGGACAGCAACTTCGTCGAGAATGAGCAGCTTCTGGCCTATAGCAAAGCGACTCCCGACTTGCAGAACATCGTGCTCGTCGTGGTGAATCTCGATCCCGTCAACACCCAGAGCGGCTACGTGCAGGTGCCCACGGCCGAGTGGGGCCTTGAGGGCGATTATCAGGCCCACGATCTGCTCAGCGACGCGCGCTACCTCTGGCACGGCGATTTTAACTATGTCGAACTGAATCCGCAGGTCATGCCGGTGCATATCTTTCGTATTCGCCGCCGCGAACGTGATCTCACCGGGTTCGAGTATTTCGCGTGATGCGTTCTGAATGGCCGCCGCTGCTTGCCATCACTGCGGGTTCGTGGGACGCGATCTTCTCCGATGGTCCCCGAGGCGCCCTCGAGCAAGCCCTGCCGGCGTTTCTGCGCCCGCAGCGCTGGTTCGGGGCCAAGTCCCGCACCATTACGTCGGCGACCATCAGCGATGCTGCGTTGTTGCCCGATGCCGGCGATCGGGCCTATCTGGTCTTGGTGGCCGTGCAGTACGCCGAAGGCGCTCCCGAAACCTATCTCGTGTCCATGGCCTATGCTGCCGGCCAACGGGCGCTTCGCCTGCTCGGCGAAGCGCGCCACGCCGTGATCGCTCGCCTGGCGCTCACCGCTGACGGGGCGCCGGGGGTCATTTTTGAACCGCTGCTGGTTGATCGGGATGTTGCCCGCGCCCTGCTTGAAGTGGCGGTATTGGGGCGGCGTCTGCGCACCATCAACGGGGGCGAGGTCGCGGGTTGCCCCGGCCCCGCCCTGCCGCCGGCCCGCTTTGAGAACCTGGCGCCGCGCGTCGTCAGCGCCGAGCAGAGCAATACTTCGCTCATCTTCGGCAGCGCGCTGATTATGAAGATCTTCCGCAAGGTCGAACCGGGGATAAACCCTGACCTGGAAATCGGACGCTACCTTACCGAATATGCTTTTCCCTACACGCCGCCCACCGTCGGCGCCCTCGAATACCTGCGCGGCGACGAGGCTCCGATGAGCCTGGGCATGGTTCAGGGCTACGTCGCCAATGAAGGCGATGCCTGGGAGTACACCCTCGCCGTGGCGCGACGCTCCTACGACCAGGCCCGCGCCCGTGCCGAGCTGCGCCTGCCCGAAGGGCTGCTGACGACGTCCGCTCTGCTGGCGGCCGCCCTCGAATCGCCAACGCCACCGGCCGAAGAGGTGGTCGGCCCCTACCTGGCGCAGGCGCAGCGGCTGGGTGAACGCACCGCCGACCTGCATCTGGCCCTCGCCGCCGGTGCGGAGCCGGCCTTTGCCCCTGAACCGTTTTCCATCTCCTACCAGCGCGCGCTCTATGCGAGCATGCATGCCCTCACTACGCAGACTTTCGCGGGTTTGCGTCAGGTGGCCCCCCGCCTGCCCGCTGCGTTGCGCGCCCAGGCCGAAGCCGTCCTGGCGCTGGAAGCGGCCCTGCTGGCGCGCTTTCAGCGTATCACTGCCACCACCATCGCGGCGCTGCGAACCCGCGTCCACGGCGACTTTCACCTGGGCCAGGTGCTCTACACCGGCGCCGACTTCATGATCATTGACTTCGAAGGCGAGCCGGTGCGCCCCATCAGCGAGCGCCGCCTTAAACGCTCGCCCCTCTGCGATGTCGCGGGCATGCTGCGCTCGTTCCAGTACGCCGCCTATGCTACCCTCTTCGCGCAGCCGGATAGTGAAGAGCGGGCGATGATGCGCCGCTGGGCCGATTGCTGGTCCTTCCGGGCAGGCGCCGCGTACCTCGGCGCCTATCTGCGCCACGCGGCGGGAGCGCCATTTATCCCCGCCGCCCTTGCCGATCTGGAGGCGCTGCTCGAGGTCTTTATGCTTGAGAAGCTGATCTATGAAATTGGCTATGAGATGAACAACCGTCCGGCCTGGCTCAGCATCCCCCTCAGCGGTGTGCTGCACCAGGTCGCGGCCTGACCATTGTGGCTGACGCGCGTCTGTAGTGATAAGGAACCATAATGTCGGAAGAGACCATCAGGACAACCAGCCGCTCGAAGAAAGCCCTCGCTACGAATGGCGCGGAAATGGCGCCGGAAGAGGCCGCTGTCGCTGAGCATGCTGCCACCGGCGCGGCCGAGCAGGCCGCCGCTCCTGCCGAGGCCCCGACCGACACCGTCGTGGCGGTGACTCCCCCCGCGCCGCAGTACCCGCTGCCGTTCCTGACCGACGACGACCTGTACCTCTTCGGCGAAGGCACCCACTTCCGCGCCTACGAGAAACTGGGCGCGCATATTACCACGCTGAATGGCGAACAGGGCACTTACTTCGCCGTCTGGGCGCCCAACGCCGAGTACGTGGCGGTCATCGGCGACTGGAACGGCTGGGACGCCGGCAAGAATGCCATGCGCTGTAGGGGCAATTCGGGGATCTGGGAGACCTTCGTGCCTGGCGTCGGCAAAGGCGCGCACTATAAGTACCACATCGCCTCGCGCTACTATGGCTACCGCGAAGACAAGACTGATCCCTTCGGCTTCTTCTTCGAGGTCCCGCCGCGCACGGCCTCGATTGTCTGGGACCAGGAGTACGAGTGGGGGGATGGGGCCTGGATGCAGGCCCGCGGCCAGCTCCAGGGCGTCAGCGCGCCTATGTCGATCTATGAGGTGCACCTCGGCTCGTGGATGCGCGTGCCCGAAGAGGGCGGCCGTTCCTTAACCTACCGCGAGATCGCTCCGCGTCTGGCCGAGCACGTCAAGCGCGCCGGGTTCACCCATATCGAGTTGCTGCCGGTCACCGAGCACCCGTTCTATGGCTCGTGGGGCTACCAGTCCACCGGCTACTTTGCGCCCACCAGCCGCTATGGGACGCCGGAGGACTTTAAGTACTTCGTGGATTACCTGCACCAGCAGGGCATCGGCATCATTCTCGACTGGGTGCCCTCGCACTTCCCTACCGATGGCTACGCCCTGAGCTACTTCGATGGCACGCACCTCTTCGAGCACGCCGATCCGCGCAAGGGCTACCATCCCGACTGGGGCAGCTACATCTTCAACTACGGCCGCAATGAGGTGCGGAGCTTCCTGATCAGCTCGGCGCTCTTCTGGCTCGATAAGTACCATATCGATGGCCTGCGGGTGGACGCTGTGGCCAGTATGCTCTATCTCGACTACTCGCGGCGGCCCGGCGAGTGGATCCCCAACCAGTACGGCGGCAAAGAGAACATCGAAGCAATTATGTTTCTCCGCCAGTTCAACACCGAGGTCTACAAGAACTATCCTACCGCTCAGACCTTCGCCGAAGAGAGCACGGCCTGGCCCATGGTCTCGCGGCCGGTCTACGTGGGCGGGCTGGGCTTCGGCTTCAAGTGGGACATGGGCTGGATGAACGATACGCTCAAATACTTCCGCCGCGACCCTATCCACCGCCGCTACCACCACAATGAGTTGACCTTCCGCGGGCTATACATGTTCACCGAAAACTACGTGCTCTCACTCTCGCACGATGAGGTGGTGCACGGCAAAGGCTCGCTGCTCGATAAAATGTCCGGCGATGTATGGCAGAAGTTCGCCAACCTGCGCCTGCTCTACAGCTACCAGTACGGCCAGCCGGGCAAGAAGCTGATCTTCATGGGCGGCGAGTTCGGCCAGTGGCGCGAGTGGAAGCACGACGAGAGCCTCGACTGGCACCTGTTGATGTTCCCCTCGCACCAGGGCGTCTTGAAACTCGTGGCCGATCTGAACCGGCTGTATGTGAATGAGCCGGCCCTGCACGAGCTTGACTGCGATCCGGCAGGCTTCGAGTGGATTGACGCCAATGATGCTGAAAACAGCACCTACTCGTTCTTCCGCCGGGCGCGCTCTACCGGCGATTTGATCCTGGTGGTGCTGAACTGCACTCCCGTTCCCCGCTACAAGTTCCGCATCGGCGTGCCCCGTGGCGGGTGGTGGAAGGAGATTCTCAACAGCGACGCCACCGAGTACTGGGGCAGCGGCATCGGCAATGCAGGCGGCGTGATGGCTGAGGAGCACATGTCGCACGGGCGTCCTTACTCCCTGGTGCTCGACCTGCCGCCGCTGGGGGCGCTGTACTTCAAGAGCGAAGGCTGAGGGCGCTTCGAGAGTGTCCGTCAGCGTCATCTCCGGCAACCCGGCCACCCGGCAGGCGCGCCTGTCGCGGCGTCGGGTTGTCGGGTTCTCTGTATTCAGCGAAGAGGAGCCGGAGGGGACAACCCTTCTGAAATAAGTATGGCGGAGCGCTACATCTGCATCCACGGGCACTTCTACCAGCCGCCGCGCGAAAACCCGTGGCTTGAGGCGATTGAGCAGCAGGACTCGGCTTATCCCTACCACGACTGGAACGAACGCATCAATGCCGAATGTTACGAGCAGAACGCCGCCTCGCGCATCCTCGATGACCAGAGTCAGATCGTCAAGATAGTCAACAACTATAGCCGGATCAGCTTCAACTTTGGCCCCACCTTGCTGAGCTGGCTCGCCGAGAAGGCCCCGGCAGTCTACGAGGGCATCCTCGCCGCCGACGAGGAGAGCGCGCGCCTGTTTGGGCGCGGCTCGGCCATGGCCCAGTGCTACAACCATATTATCATGCCCCTGGCCTCCCGTCGCGACAAGATCACCCAGGTGGTCTGGGGTATCCGTGACTTTCAACATCGCTTCGGACGGCTCCCCGAAGGCATGTGGCTCCCCGAAACCGCCGTGGATCTCGAGACCCTGGAGATCATGGCCGAGTACGGCATCCGCTTTACCATCCTTGAACCGCATCAGGTGAACTACATGCGCCGCCTGGGCGATACGGTCTGGACGGACGTGCGCGGCGGGCGGATTGATCCCACCCGGCCCTACCTTGTGCAGTTGCCCAACCAGCGCTCGATTGCGGTCTTCATCTACGATGGTCCGGTATCGCGGGCGGTAGCCTTCGAGCGGCTGCTGATCAACGGCGCGACCTTCGCCGCGCGCATCGCCGGGATCTTTAACGAGTACCGTCCCTGGCCGCAGATCGCTAACATCGCCACCGACGGCGAAACCTACGGCCACCACCATCGTCACGGCGACATGGCCCTGGCCTACGCGCTTCAGTACATCGAGGAACGGGGCCTGGCGAAGTTGACGAACTACGCCAGCTATCTGGCCAAGCATCCCCCGACGCACGAGGTGCAGATCGTCGAGCGCACCGCCTGGAGTTGCGTGCACGGCGTCGGGCGCTGGAGCACCGACTGCGGCTGCAATACCGGCAGCAATCCCGGCTGGCGACAGCACTGGCGCGAACCGCTGCGTGCCGCCCTCGACTGGCTGCGCGACACGCTGGCGCCGAAATTCGAGTTGCAGGGCCGCCGGTTGCTAAAAGACCCGTGGGAGGCGCGCAACGACTACATCGAGGTGATCCTCGATCGCTCCGACGAGACGGTGAACCGGTTCCTCGCCCGCCACGAGCGCGTTCCCCTGGATAGCAGCCAGTGCATCGCCGCGCTCAAGCTCATGGAGTTGCAGCGACAACTGCTGCTCATGTACACCTCCTGCGGCTGGTTCTTTGACGATCTGGCCGGTATCGAGACCATCCAGGTGATACGCTACGCGGGGCGAGCGGTACAACTGGCCCGCGAGTTGTTCGGCGAGGATATCGAGGAGCAGTTCCTGGAGCGCCTGGCCCGCGCTCGCAGCAACAACCCGGCCATGGGCGACGGGCGGGCGATCTACGACCGCTTCGTGCGTCCCGCAATGGTGGACCTGCGCAAGGTTGGCGCACTGTACGCCATGTCATCGCTCTTCGAGAGCTTCGAGGAGCGGGAACAGATCTATTCCTACCAGGTGGATCGCGAAGATTACCACCTGCTCCCCGCCGGCAAGAACCGCCTGGCCCTTGGGCGTATGCGCGTCACCTCGACCA
Organism: Chloroflexaceae bacterium; assembly: GCA_025057155.1. Classification (NCBI taxonomy): domain Bacteria; kingdom Bacillati; phylum Chloroflexota; class Chloroflexia; order Chloroflexales; family Chloroflexaceae; species Chloroflexaceae bacterium. The sequence goes on along the minus strand of JANWYD010000002.1, from coordinate 78,245 downwards.
TTACCCGCGAGTCGACCCGCCTGATCTTCGGCATGCTGCATCTGGGCGACCATAACATCTCCGGCGGCGTGTGCGAGTATCAGGACGAAGCCTCCTACCAGGCCCTGGTGCGCGAAAGCACCGAGTTGTTCCAGCGGGCTGACATCCCCGGCACCATTCGCCTGGTGGACCGCAACTTCCCCCAGGAGGCCTATTCGCTCAAACTGCTGTTCGGCGATGAGCAGCGCAAGATCCTGAACCAGATCCTGACCTCCAGCCTGGCTGAGGCCGAGGCGGCCTACCGGCAGATCTACGAGTACCATGCGCCATTGATGCGCTTTCTTGCCAGTATTGGCATGCCTGTGCCTCGCGAGTTTCAGATCGCAGCGGAGTTCGCCATCAATACTCAGTTGCGGCGCCTGCTCGGAGCGGATCATCTTGACCTCGACGCCATCCAGGCCCTCCATCGCGAGGCGGTGCGTTCGGGAGTCACCCTCGACACCGTTGGCCTGGCCTATACTCTGGGCCGGACGATTGACCGTATCACGGAAGAGTTCAACGCCTTTCCCGAGTCAATAGAACTGCTCCAGCAACTCGACGAGGCCATCGCCCTGGCCCGCTCGCTGCCCTTCGAGGTTGATGTCTGGAAAACGCAGAACGTGTACTACCGGCTGCTGCGCAGCGTGTACATCGAGTTCCAACGTGAAGCTGCCCAGGGCTACCAGGATGCGCGGCAATGGGTCGCCGCGTTCACCGGTCTGGGACGCCGGCTCCGCTTCCGGCTGCCGTAATCGGTTTCCGGGGAACATCCGGGATAGCGCAGCGTTCCCAGACGTTCCCCTTCAGGCGGGGTATAGGGAAATCAGGTTTCCCATACCTGTCCGGCGGGCAGCCCTGTAGCCCGGCGGCTGAAGCCGCGGGCTACCGCTGCGAAGCCCGCCTTCGCGGGCTATGCCGGATGCAATTCTTAATCTTCATTACAGTGTAAATAACTCCTCCACCGGCACAATGCGGAGCGACCCGGTGGGGCAGCGACTGAGGCAGGCGCGATCGGCGAAGCCGTGGCAGTGGTCGCACTTATCGGCGCGCTGGCCAGAATGGCCGGAGTGGAGAGGGATCAGGGGGTGGCGGCGAGGCAGGCCAATGAGGCGACGCAGCCGCGCGCCGAGCGGCCCCCCGCCTGGATGCAGGCCGGGCAGGGGGCGAATGGTGATGGCATCGTAGGGACAGGCCGGCATACACGCGCCGCAGCCGGTGCAGCGATCGCTAATCAGGAGCGTGCCGTCAGGGAGGCGTTCAAAGGCGTCTTCGGGGCAGGCTTCCACGCATTCCGGGCCGGTGCTGCACTGGCGGCAGACGTCAAGCACATCGAGACGCTCGGCGTCGCCGTTGCCGGGCCGTTCAAGGGGTACGCCATTCAGGTGCAGGCGTTGCTGCCCATGGCGCTCCAGGCAGGCTTCTTCGCACAGCCGGCAGCCGGGCGGGCACAGGTCGGGCGTGCGCACAAACAGGTGTGAGCCGCGCAAAAGGCCCCGGGTCACCACGAGTTGCAACTCGCGAGCGCGAGCGCTATCATTGCGCATGAGCGCGCCATTTTTCAACCGGCGCTCGACTTCGGCGCGCAACTGGACCTCGAGGTCGGGACGATGCTCGAGCAGCCGGTGGAACTCGGCGCCGGGGAGCGCCAGCACATCCGTCGGCGTCAGGGCCCGCACATCGGTGTGGTGGGGCCGGCTGGTCAGCAGCGCCATCTCGCCGAAGAAATCGCCCTCGCTCAGCGTGGCGATGGTCTGGCCGGCCTGTTCAATCGCCACCTGCCCGCTCTCGATCAGGTAGAGCGAGTCGGCGGGAGAACCCTGGCGCAGGATCAGACTGCCGCGGGCATAGTGGGCCGGATGCAACAAGCCGACGAGCGCCAGACGCTCGGTTGGCGACAACTGGCCGAGCAGCGGCACACGGGCCAGCGTACATTCCACCAGGCGTCGCTGATAGACCTGGCGCAGCGCTGCGGCCAGACGGGGAAGGGTGTCCAGCGCGCCGCGCAACTCGCTGAGCGAAGCCTGCAGCAGTTGGCAGTCGCTCTGGGCCAGGGCGCTCATCTGGCGGAAGTAATCGCCAAACAGCGGCCCCTCGCCGCAGCAATCGCCGCGCCCGAGGATGCCCATCAGCACCTCGCGGCCGTTTTTGTCGCGCAGCCGTAACTGGAGGGTGCCGGAAAGCACCATGAAGAAAAAGAGACTGTGTTTCTGCTGCCCGAGGACAGTGGCCCCCACCGGGTAGACCCGAAAGACGCACAGATCGAGGAGCCGCGCGCGTTCATTGACCGGCACGCCTCGCAGACAATCCAGGCTCCCCAGAAACTGGACGGCGGCCTCGCGGCGTTGCTGTTGCGCCGCAACGCGCGCCGGGACCCGTTCCGATATGCGCGGTGTCACGTTCCTGGCTGACATGGCTCCTCGAAGAGGTTCAATCGGCGGTGTTATTGTAGCATACGACCCGGCAGACGCGCCGGAGCTGCCTGGTATAATAGTAAATGGGGGTCTGGGAGAGTGACACCCGCCCGGAACATCGTGATCATAACCCTGTTAGAGATGGTTTCACCGCAACAGGGAAGGCAGGCGCCGCCTTGCGGCTACGGCGCCCCCGCCATGTCTCGCCACGCAGTCGCGCGAAGGTTTTCGTCATCACCACATTTATCCATCCATGGCACTGCGCACTCTAACGATTGATCTCGAGCGTGGACACGCTCGCCAGCATCTTCCCGCCACCGTCGAGCGCGACTACATGGGAGGTCGCGGCGCGATTGCCTGGCTGCTCTGGAACCATCTTCCGCCGGATACGCCGCCACTGGCGCCTGAAAATCTGTTGATCTTCGCTGCCGGCCCGCTGGCCGGCCTCAGCGCCTTCGCTAACGGGGGCTTTGTCGTTGGCGCCCGTTCGCCGCTCACCGGCTCGATCGGCTATAGCTGGGCGGCAGGGCACTGGGGCGCCGCTCTCCGCCGCGCCGGCTGCGACGTGCTGGTGGTGCGCGGGCAGGCCCCTGAGTGGGTCTATCTGTACATTGATGGAACCAGCGTGCGCCTGCGCCCCGCGACGCAGTTGATGGGGCTTGACACCGCAGCAACCGACGCTGCGCTGCGCGCTGCGCTTGGCAATGATGTGCGCGTGCTCTGTCTTGGCCCGGCAGGCGAGAATGGCGTGGCCTACAGTAGCATCGTCGCTGAGGGGCGCTATATGGCCGAACCGGCCGGCACCGCCGTCGTCATGGCCAACAAGCGCCTCAAGGCGATTGTGGTCCGTCCTGGCGCCGACCCGCTCCCCGCCCAGGACGCGCGACGCCTGGCCGCCGCGCTGGAGATCATCCGCCGCCGCGTGGAGGGGAGTTCGGTCGCCGCGGGCATTCGCATGTCGGGTGACCTGCACCTGCTCGAACGGGCGCGCACGCTCGGCGCGCTCAGCCGCCATAATGGCCGCGATGGCGCGACAGGGTGGTCCATTCCCGAACTTCTGGGCGAGCGGCGCAGCCGGGGGTGCGCCGGTTGCCCGATGCCGTGCTATTTTGACCTGGAGACCTCGGAGAGCCGCGCGCCGATGCCGGATCTGGAGACGGTCGCTGGTTTCGGGGCGCGCTGTGGCATTGACGATGGCAGGGCGCTCACGGCTATTGCGGAGCGCTGCCTGCGCCTCGGCCTTGACCCCGTCTCAACCAGCGCCGCAGTGGCCTTTCTGATGGAGTGCCAGGCCGAAGGGCTGAGCCTGTCCACTGCGCTCCCCTGGGGCGACGCGGCGGCGGTGCTGGAGGCGCTGGAGCGACTGGCCACGCCGCAGGAACGGCGTGACCTGCTCTCGCTTGGCGTCGGTGAGATTGCCGAAGTGTTCTGGGGCGGCGCGGCCTTCGCGCCGCAAAGCAAGGGCCTGGCCATGTCGGCCCTCGATCCACGCGCGCTCACCGGCTTCGCCCTGGCTATGGCTACGGCCCCTATCGGCGGCGATGCGCGCTACAGCATGCCGTATGCGGACCTGGTCGAAGATCCGCCCGCCTGGCTGCCCGAAGCCCCTCCCACTCCTTCGAGCGTCCAGAACCAGGCCCTGCGGCTCATCTGGCACGAGCGCTTCGCCGCCGCCCTCGATGCCGCAGGTCTCTGCCGACGCCTGGGCTTGCTGGCCTACCAGGTCTCGCCGGGTGAACTGCTGGCCATGATCAACGCGGCAACCGGAACGGCCATCTCCGCCGCCGATATGACGCGCCTGGGCGAACGGATCGTGACTGTGGAACGGCTCTTCGCCCGGCGCTACGCCGATAATGGCGGTCGCGACGACCTGCCCGCCCGCTGGCGCAAGCAGCCCCTCGGCGAGGGTCCTGCCGCCGGCCAGACGCCGCCTCTTGCCGACCTGCTGGCCGAGTATTACCGCCGCCACGGCTGGAACGCCGATGGCGATCCAACGCCAGAGCGGCTGGCCGAGCTGGGGATCAGGCATGGCTAGCGCCGGGCAGCAATCCGCAACCTCCCTGCCGCGCCGCATTGTGGTCAAACTCGGCACCAGCGTGCTCACCGCCGGCACTGACCGGCTCAATCGCCCCTACATGGTCGGCCTGGCGCGGCAGGTGGCCACCCTGCGCGAGTGGGGCATCCAGGTGTTGCTAGTGTCGTCGGGGGCGATTGCCGCGGGCCGCGAGCGCCTCGGCGTCACGCCGCACCAGCGTTCGCGGGCCAATGTGCCTCTCAAGCAGGTGTTCGCCGCCGTAGGTCAGAGCCGGCTCATGCACCTCTACGAGCAACTTTTCGAGATCTACGGGCTGCAGGTGGCCCAGGCCCTGCTCACCCGCGATGACCTGCGCGACCGGCGGCGCTATCTGAATGCCCGCAATACGCTCACCCTCTGCCTCGAGCGCGGCATCGTGCCGATTGTCAACGAAAATGACGCTGTGGTCACCGCCGAGATCCGGGTGGGCGATAACGATAACCTCTCGGCCCTGGTCGCCGGTCTGGTGGGAGCTGACCTGTTGCTGATCCTTACCGACATTCCCGGCCTCTACAGCGCCGATCCGCGGAGCGACCCTTCCGCGGAACTGATCCCCGAAGTGCCGGTCATTGACGAACGCATCTGGGCCGCCGCCGGGGGCGCCGGCACGGCCCGGGGAACTGGCGGCATGCGCACCAAGATCCAGGCTGCCGATCTTGCTACTCGCTCTGGCGCGACGGTAGTGATTGCCTCGGGCGCCGAACCCGACGTGATCCTGCGCGTGGCCAGCGGCGAGCGTATCGGCACCCGCTTCCCCGCCCGCGCCAGTTACCCCGACGCGCGCCGCCGCTGGATCCTGGCCGAAACGGCGCGCCTCAGTCGCCTGGTGGTTGACGCGGGCGCCGTCAATGCTCTGGTGCGCGACGGCCGCAGCCTCTTGCCGGCGGGGATCGTCACCGTGGAAGGCGAGTTCGACCGCGGGCAAACGGTCCGCATCTTCGACCTCGAGGGCCGCGAAATTGCCCGCGGGCTGACCCAGTACCGCGCCGCCGATGTGCGCGCCATTAAGGGGCTGCACTCGGCCCAGATTGCCGAGATCCTGGGCTACGATTATGGTCCCGAGGTGGTGCACCGGGATGATATGGTCATACTGCTATGATCGGGATGGAATGAGTCAGGTCGGGAGGGTCACGGGGAGGCTACGCCTCTTCGTGGCCTCCTGTTCCGCCCGCGGCAAGCGCGCGCCCGTTCAAAACGAGCAGGTGTCCGCCGCTGCGGGCGGAACGAACGGATCACGCAGCCCTGCGCCCTCCGCGCCTCCCCAAATGGGTGCGCAACAGGCCGCGCAGCAAGATCCTGTCCAGGCGAGATTGCTATGACAAGCATCTTCATCACCGGCGGCACGGGCTACCTCGGACGGGTCCTCGTGCGCCAGGCTAGCCGCAGCGGTCATCGCGTGGCGGCAAGCTACTACACCCAGGCGCCCCCCTCCGATGAGGCGCTCTGGCTGCCCCTCGATGTGCGCGACTCGCTGGCGGTTGAGGATCTGCTTGACCGGCTGCGGCCCGAGGTGGTCATCCACACCGCCTACCGGCAGGGCGGCCCCGATCTCCTGCCGGTGACGACCACCGGCGCGGGTAACGTGGCGCGGGCCGCCGCCGCCATTGGCGCTCGCCTTATCCACCTCTCCAGTGATGTCATTTTCGATGGCGAACGTGAAGGCGCATACACCGAAGATGACCCCCCCGCCCCCATTAGCGCCTATGGCGCGGCCAAGGCCCGGGCCGAGACCCTGGTGACCGCGGCCCATCCGGGGGCCGTCGTGGTGCGCACGTCGCTTATCTATGGCTTCGCACCCATTGATCGCATCTCGCAGTTCGCGCTGGACGTGGCTACTGGGCGCAGTACGGAACGGCTCTTCACCGATGAGATCCGCTGTCCGATCTATGTGGAGGACCTGGCGGCGGCGCTGCTGGAGCTCTGCGCCCTGCCGTACTACGGGCCGCTCCACATTGCCGGCGCCGAAGCCCTCAGCCGCTACGCCTTCGGCGTCCTGATCGCCCGCGCCTGGAATGTGGACCCCTCGGGCATTCAGGGTGCATTGAGCGCCGATAGCCCCGTGCGACGTCCACGCAACTGCGCCCTCGACAGTTCGCGAGCCCGGGGGCTGTTACGCACGCGCCTGCGAGGGGTCAGCGACGTGTTGCGTGAGACAGGCCGCCTGACGTAAGCCATTTCGGATTGTGGATTTCGGATTTTCGATTGCGGCATGCGGCATCCCAATAAGACCCGAAAATGATGCGCATGCACAGTGTTCAACGGGGACTGGTATAACAAGGCGCGCGCCTGGAAGAGCACAGCTCTTCCAGGAGGCCGCTCCTGTCATTCCGCAGGAGTCTGGCGCCGGCCGATCTTCACCCCGCGCACGATATATTCGACATACTCGCCAATATTGGTCGCGCGATCGCCGATGCGTTCCAGGTTGTGGCCAATCCACAGCAGGAACGTACCGGGCCGCACCATGGCCGGATCACGCTCCATCCGTTCGATCTGCGCGTCAAACAGTTGCGCATAGGCCGCATCAACCGCTTCATCTTCCTGTTTGAGGCGCAGGTTGATGCTGGGGTCGCGGGCGATCAGGGCTTCGAGAGCCTCGTTGAGCATCTTGCGGGTAAGCGCGGCCATATGCTCAATCGCTTCAGGAACGCCTCCGGGCGACGGGCCACCCAGACGCAGCACCACCGTGGCAATGCCTTTAGCATAATCAGCGATGCGTTCGAGTTCAACGGCGCCCTGCATAAAGGAACTCACCAGCCGCAAATCTCCAGCCACTGGCCCCTGGGTGGCGATAATCTCAATAGCATGCTGCACCAGGGCATCGGTCGCCTCATCAATCGCCTTATCACGACGGACGATCGCCCGCGCCTCTTCCAGCGCTCCCTGCTTGAGCGCCCACAGCGCGCGGCGGATCGCCTCGTCGGCCATTCTGCCCAATGCGATCCACTCCCGTTCCAGTTCCGCGAGCCGGTGGAGGTAATGTTCCCGCAGTGGCGGCATCTCCTTCTCCCTCCGCTACGCTGACGCAGGGAAACCGGTCGCCCCCGCGTCCCTGCCCCATCCGGGAATCGAACGACCCTTGTTGCTCCCGGGGCGCGGCGCAGCGGTCTGGACAACCGGCGCCGCTGCGACTACTATAGCATGTATTCTCGGCATCAGGGGGCACTCGTAGCCGCAACGCTCGCCTCCGACACCTATGCGCATCGGGCTTGACGCACGTTACACGACGGACCACTTTCCCGGCATCGGGCGCTACACCCTGAGTCTGGCCGAGGCGCTGGCCGAGCTGGAGCACAACCACACCCTGGTGCTGATCGTGGACCCGCGGGCGCAGGGGGGGCGCTACGACCTGGCGGCGCCGGGCGCGCTGCCACGGGTGGAACTGGCCGAAGCCCGCGTCGGCCCGTTTTCGGCGGCGCAGCACCTGGTTCTGCCCGCCCTGGCGCGCCGGTTGCGCCTGGATGTGTGGCACTCCCCCTACTACATCAAACCCTACCTGGGATTGCCGTGCCCCTCGGTGGTGACGATCTACGATCTGATTGGCTGGCATTTCCCGCGCACCCTCTCGCGACGCGGACGGCTGTTCTATCGCGTGAGCATGGCTCTCGCGGTCCGCACTGCAACTGGCCTCATCACCATCTCCCAGAGCGCCCGTGCTGACATCGCCCACGTCTACCGTCTGCCGCCGGAACGCATCGCGGTGACGCCCCTGGCCGCGAGCCGGCGCTTTCACCCCCAGGCGCCCGAGGCTGTAGCGGCGGTGCGCCGGCGATACGGCCTGCCGGAACGCTACGTCCTGTATGTCGGCTCCAACAAGCCGCACAAGAATCTCGAACGGCTGGCGCGCGCCTGGCGCAAGGTGCTCGAAGAGGCGCCAGGGGCCTCTGAGGGCGTGGCACTGGTCATCGCCGGTCACGAAGATCCGCGTTACGGCGACGCGCGCCGCTTCGTGGCCGAACACCGGCTTGAGGCGCGGGTGCGCTTCGCGCCCAACGTGGCCGAAGCCGATCTCCCGGCGCTCTACAGCGGCGCGACGGTCTTCGCCTTTCCCTCGTACTACGAAGGCTTCGGCTTGCCGCCGCTGGAGGCGATGGCCTGCGGCGCGCCGGTGCTCTGCGCCTATGCCTCCAGCCTGCCCGAGGTGGTGGGCGATGCCGCGCTAACGGTGGACCCCTTCAACATCCACGAACTGGCGGAGGGACTGACGCGGCTGCTGAGCAACCCTGTGCTGCGCCGCACCCTCAGCGAGCGGGGCCGGCGCCGGGCGCGCATGTTCTGCTGGCGCCGCACCGCGCTCGCAACGCTGCGGGTGTATGAGAGCCTGAGGTAGGGGTGCGGAGGTGCGGAGGTGTGGAGGTGTTCTTTCACCTCCACATCTCTACACCTCCACACCTCCACAGAAATCCACGAAGGTGCGCCTGGCGATAAAAGAGCTTCTTCTCACCGCTACGGCAGCGGTTGCGACAGGAGAGTTGCGGAGGCCCAACCCTGGCTGCCAACGCTGACCCGTTGCGGGGTGCATACGCCAGCGCTCGCGGTGACCCGGATGCGATACCAGGTGTCCTGATTGGCAGTAATGCGTTGTTCCAGAAACTCTACCTCGTCGCCAGGGCAGATCTGGCCGATAACCGTCTCCGGAGCGATGCGCGGCTCGCTGCGCAGATTGCCGCCAGCCAGCACCGTACCGCGGCCCAGAATGGCCGGCGCCGGCGTGCCGGAGACAGGGGAGGCGCGGGCCGTGGCGAGGGCGCGGGCGGTGCGGGTGGCAAGCACGGCGGCGTTGCTGGTTTCAATGGCGCTGGCCGTGGCCCTGGCGCTGACGCGCGCGCGTTCCAGGCCGAAGCGCACAGCAAAAAACCCGCCTCCAACCAGGAGCGCGAGCGCAGCGCCAGCGATCAGCAGGTTGGCGAGGGCGCGGAGCGGGCCGCCCCGGCGCGGCGCGCCAGGGCCAAAATAGCGTTCCCAGTCTCGAGGATCAGCGCGTGGAGGCACGTGGCACCTTTGTCCATTTTCGATTGTGGATTTTGGATGTTCGATTGCCGTGTATGGCGTCAGGGTGAACACCGGCGATGGCGGGCACAGGGAGGCGCTTGCATTTCTTATAGCGCATACAACCGTCCCTCTGGCAGGGGTATAGGGAAACCCGGTTTCCGCACCCTCAAGCCTTGTCAGGGCGCCCAACGCGCTCCAAACGGCCACTGTGTCACCGTGTCACCGTGTCACAAATCGCAGCGCAGGATTGGATGCTGTTCGCCAGTTGGCGCAAAGCCGAACCAGCGATAGAGACGCTGCGCGCTCTGGTTGTACGCCTGCGTGTTGAGCGTGACCGCGGAGGCGCCGCGCTCGCGTGCGTAGGTGATCAGGTCGGCCAGAAGGCTGACCCCGATCCGCTGGCGGCGATGCTCCGGCGTAACCGCGATCCGCACCAGGTGCATCAGCCGCCCTCCAAAATGGGCTGTGGCATAGGCATAGCCTACCACCTTCCCGTCGAGTTCGGCGACCACGAAGTACGGCCCCTCCTCAACCGCCGGGCTGAGCACGGTGGCATCCTTGGTCCATTGCGGTTCAAAGCACACCTGATCCAGGTGCAGAATGGTCGGCAGGTCCTCCCGTGTGGCGGGCCGAATGCGAACGGCGGGGTTGCCGGCGCTGGGAATGGTGAGGCGCTGCTTTTCGTACACCAGGACGTCGGTATCATGCTGATAGCCCATGGCGCGCAGGGTAGGTATGAGCCAGAACTCGATGTTGCCGTCGCCGCCGAAATACACGCGCCGCACTCCCGCCGCCTTCAAGCTGGTATGCAGGGCGCTGATAAGGGCGCTGATCCCGGCGCTGCCCTCCGCCCCTTCGGCAAAGGCCACCGCCCGCAACCAGCACGTCTCCTCGCCTGATCTGCTGATCAGCGCCACTGCGCGCAATTCGCCCGCGGCTTCGAGCGCGACCCCCAGCCCCTCGGCAAGCAGGATCTCCAGATCGTTGCCGCTCAAAAGACTGAACCGGCGACTCCCGTCACGGAGCAGGCGCGAAACCGCATGGACATCGTTCCGCGTGACATTGCGCGGCCTGGCGCGGCTGATGTCGAAACTTTTGCGAAAGAGCCACATACGGTCAGCCGGATGTGCGAACCTGTCTCGGCCACGGCGTTCTCATTGTACACTACTGCGGGGCTTCGCGCGGAAGACCGGCGGCTATAACCGGAGGGTTGCGCTATAACTGAACATCAGTAGTCTGTAAAGCGAGTTTCCTGGCATGTCCGCCCCTACCCTTCCAGCCTCCCCCTGTTGGGATGAGGCGCCGGCTGCCTTCCCCCGGCGGAGGAGGGTTGGGGAGTTCTCAGATGTAGGGTTTTCCAGCGCATCCTCGCGTCGCATTCGCCATCTAAGGCATCGGGACGCCCGACTCCCCTCTCCCGCGAGCGGGAGAGAGGGGCAGGGAGTTGAGGATCGTAAGCGCATTGGTATGCCGAAAACCCCTTCTCGCTTGAAAAACCCTACACCTGAGAAGGGTCGGGGAAGGGGTGAGAGTTGAGCGAAAAACTTTGTTTACAGACTAATCAGGACCCGCTCATGGACGTTTACTTCTCCACCCAGTGGCGACGCTTTTTTGGACTTAACGCCTCGGTCGTTGAACCGAACCTTCTGGTAGGCGGCCAGTTTCGCCCTGACCAGTGGCCGCAGTTGCGCGCCCTGGGGGTGCGGGCGGTGCTAAGTTTGCAGGCTGAACGCGAGGATCGCTTCGCCGGGGGCGCGCCCGAGCGCCTCCTGCGACTGGCAGTGCGCGATTTCACCCCGCCTACTATTGAGCAACTCGCCGATGGCATCGCCTTCATCAGCGCCGCCCACGAGGCCGGGTTGACCGTCCTGGTCCACTGTCACGCCGGAGTAGGGCGCGCCCCGCTCATGGCCGCGGCCTACCTGATGTACCGCCAGCATCTGGATCACCGGATCGCCCTCGCCCGCATCCGCGCCGCTCGTCCGATCATTGACCTTAACCGCTCCCAGATCAAGCGCCTGCGTGAACTGGAAGCCATCCTGCGCCATAGTGGTATAATCGGGCGTTGATCCGGAATGACCATGTCTCCTGACACCATCACAGAGACCCGCGAGTGGTTGCTGGCCCTGGCCGCCACTACGCTCCTGTTTGTCTTGCCAGGGTGGGCGCTGCTCCGGCGCTGGAGGGGCGCGGCGTGGCTTACCCTCACCGAGCAACTGATCCTTGGTCTGGGTGTCGGGATGGCGCTCTACCCCTGCGTAATTCTGGCGCTGCACCTCCTGGGTCTGCAAGTGGGGCCAGCCCTGGGATGGGCGCTGCCACTGCTGGCCCTGCCCCTCCTCCTGTGGAGCTACCGGCGTCCCGTAGCGCCACTCCCCAACTGGCGCGCCCGCGAGCCCGGAGGCGCCTTCTGGCCCGGAACGGCGTTGTTGATAGTCACGGGCGGTATTGTCGGCGTGCGCTGCCTGGCGGTTCGCGGGTTGGAAGTGCCGCTGTGGGGCGACTCCGTGCACCACGCCATGATCGCCCAGTTAATCGTGGATCACCAGGGTCTGTTTCGTTCCTGGGAACCTTACGCCGCCCTTCAGACATTCACCTATCATTTCGGCTTCCACGCCCACGCGGCGGCGATCGTCTGGATGACCGGCATCGCAACCCCGCGGGCGGTTGTGATCATCGGACAAATTGCCAATATCGCCGCCGTGCTGGCCATCTACCCCCTGGCCCTGCGGCTGGGGCGGAGCCGCTGGGCCGGCATTGCCGCGCTGCTGCTGGCCGGGCTGCTCGCGCCGATGCCAATGCTGTACGTCCATTGGGGACGCTACACCCAGCTTGCCGGTCAGGTGATGCTGCCGGTGGCGGTGTATCTGGCATGGCGCTTGCTGGAAGCGCCGCGACGCGAATGGCGCCTGTTGCTCATTGCGTCAATCACCTTTGCCGGCCTGGTCCTCACGCATTACCGGATCGCGATTTTCGCTCTGTGTTTCTTCCCTGCCGTTATGGTCGTGTGCGGCTGGGGTTCCTGGCGCGAGTGGGCGTTGCGCCTCGGCCTGCTGGCCCTGCTGAGCGGCGGCCTGGCAGCGCCGTGGCTGCTGCGGGTCCTCGGCGGACAACTTCCGGTCGTACTCGGTTCGATTGTGGCCGCTTCGGCCACCCGTGACGTCGCCGCGCCGGGGGCCGACTCGCTGAACGTAATGGGCGGGCCGCTGTTCTTCCTGCCCGCGCCGGTGTGGTATGCCCTGCCCGTAGCGCTGCTGTGGGCGGTGTGGCGGCGCAACCGCGCGGTGCTGGCGGTCGCCCTGTGGTGGTTGCTGGCGCTCCTGCTCGTCAATCCCCACGTGTTCGGCCTGCCCGGCGCCGGAACGCTGACCAACTTCACCTGGCTGATTGCCGCCTATATTCCCGCCGGCCTGATCCTCGGGGCGCTGGCGGGAGGGTTGCCGGGCCGTATCAGCCGCCCCGGTCTTCTGGCGGCGCTTACCCTGGGCGTTGCCGGATTGGCCTGGTGGGGAGGCGCGCAGCGTCTCCAGCAGCTCGACCTGACCACGACTGCGATGGTTGAACCGGCGGACCTGCGGGCCTTTGAGTGGATTCGCCGCTCAACCCCCGCCGAGGCGCGCTTTCTCGTGAACGGCTTCTTTCCCAATCCCGAAGTGGTGGTCGGTTCCGACGGCGGATGGTGGCTTCCGCTGCTGGCCCGGCGCGAGACGACCCTGCCGCCGATCCTCTACATCGCCGAACACGGTCCCCGTCCCGACTATCGTATGTGGATCAACGAGCTTTACGCCGCCGTTCATGATCTGGGCATTACCCATCCACGGACAATTGCCCGGTTGCGTGAGCGCGGAGTGACCCACGTGTACCTGGGCCAGCGCGGCGGCACGGTAGGCTATGGCGGAGGCGAGCAGATCATCGCGCCCGAGGCGTTGCTGGGCAATGCTGCATTTCGCCTGGTGTATCACGAGGATCAGGTGTGGATCTTTGCGCTCCAACCAGCAGGAAAGGATCACCGCGGCTTATGAACGTATCGAGGAAGGTCCGGCCAACCCGTGGCGGTGGCCTCCTGGAGCCATTGCTCGCCCGGCTGCGCGCCCGCAAAGCCAACCAGTTGATCCCGCCATGCCTGCGTGACGGGCGCATCCTCGATATCGGCTGCGGCTCGTTTCCTTATTTTCTCTCACATACCTTCTTTCGTGAAAAATTTGCCTTAGACAGAGTTAAACCCAATGGAGATATTACTGGCGATATTCATTGGCACAATAGCGACCTTAACGAGGATACAAGGTTGCCGTTTCCAGATCGCTTTTTTAGCATTGTAACCATGCTTGCCGTGGTTGAGCATCTCGATCCCGAAAAGCTCGAGAGCCTGTTAAGCGAAGTCTACCGCGTGCTGGCCCCCGGCGGAACGCTGATCATCACCACGCCGGCGGCCTGGTCCGACGGTCTGCTGCGGGCGATGGCCCGGGTCAACCTGGTGAGCCGCGAGGAGATCGAGGAACACGCCTACGCCTACACGCTGCCAATTCTGGGATGGTACTTCGGGCGCGCGGGCTTTCCCCGGGCTATGATCCGCTTCGGTTACTTCGAGCTGGGGCTGAACATGTGGGCGACGGCCACCCGTCCGGTTTGATCCAGCCACACCGCGGTCCGTAGCGTTGCGTGAAACGGTTGATCCGCAACGATCAGTGTCCTCAGTGCTCAGTGTCCTCAGCGGATCAACCATTCCGGACAGCGCTCTAGGGATACCCCGATACGATCTTCTCCACATTCACCGTTTGCCCGGCCTCCACCGTGATGACCACGTCCTTATCGAGATTATTTCCGAACCTGGTCAGGTACTGGCTGGTGGGCGCCTGCACTACGATGCCGTAGCGGCCAGGCGGCACATCGGCGAAGAAGAAGCCGCCTTCGGCATCGGGCACGGTGCTGCGATCGCGCAGGGGATCGAGGGCCACCGCGCTCATGTCGGGATTGTCGGTCTTCTGCACCGGTGAGAGATAGATGAGCACGCCCTCGGTCAGAGGTTCGTCCGTCTGAATGTTGTACAACTTGCCGTGCACCACGCCCGTGCTACCCGATGGGGTCGGGATCGGCGCCGGGGTGGGCGGGGCCGGGGCGGAGGCGGTCGTCGGCGCCGGGCTTGCCGCCGGTCCGGGATAGGGGTTGTACTCGGTTTGCGGGCCTGGATAGGCTTCCTGGGCGCCGGTTGTTCCAGCCGGAGCGGCGGTTTCCGCCCCGGACGGAGAAGCACCTGCCGTGGGAATGGCTGTGGCGCCCGGCGCCGAAGGGGTGGGCTGCGGGGCCGCGGGCGCGCCACATCCCGCCAGCGCCGCCAGCAGCGCCAGCAGCGCGCTCAATAACCAGTAACGTTTCATGGATATAACCTGCTAACTACGCAAGACCTGGTTTCGCCATGCGACCTTTCGTTCGGAGGAGGCAACGTTTCGATAACCCCTCTGTCGCTGGAACGCATGCATAAACGATGTGCGGCGAGGGTGCTGCGAAGGAAGAAAACGTTCCTCCGCTTCTTATCTTAACATCTTACCGCTACGCCCCCCGCTTCGCCACCCGGCAGTGGAGATGCAAAGAGGGGCTGGGAGGATGCAGGCCTCCCAGCCCCTCTCATTAAGCAGGGGGGTGGGAAAACTACCTTATTTTCCCCACACCCCTCCACCTGCAAGATGGGCGGGCGCAGCCCTCAGAGGGCTTGCGCGCTTTAGTAGTTAACGCCGTTGTAGGTCAGGAAGCGATCATCGGGCGCGGCGTTGTTGAGCTGGTTGACAATGCACACCACCGGCGTGGGGGGGTTGGTGGTCACGATGCCGCTGCCCACGTAGCGCTCGGGGAACAGACCCTGCTGCACGTTGAAGGGCGTGCCAGCGGGAACGCTCTGCGAGGCCGGGGGCGGGTTGAAGGTGCTGCCCGGCACCGTATTCGGCGTGTAGGTGAGGGTGATGGTAACATTTCCGCTGCCGAGGTGGCGGCACTGCACACCGGTGTCAAAACCGCCATTGCGAGACATCAGCAGCGGGAGGCTGACCTTATCGGTGGCCGAGGCGTTGTTAATGCCCTCGTAGGCCGTGCCCGAGCGGCTCGAGAACTGGTTGACCACGACCACCACTTCCTGGCCGGCGCCGGTCGTCACCGTGGCTGAACCCACGTAGCGCGCAGCGCCGCTCTTGAGGAAGACCGTGCTGCGACCCGGATCGAGAGTGACCGTATCGTTCGCCAGCGGCGACCCGCCCGGCACCAGGTTGGGACCGTAGGTGACGGTCACGCTCGCGGGCGTGGTGCCCGAGTTTTGCACCGAGATGCCGGTGTTGAAGCCAGCGTTCGCCTGCTGGACGAGGGGCAGGATCACGTTGCTCGAGCCGCTGGCGAAACCGCTGTAGGCCAGCAACTGGCGCAAGTTGCCCGTGCCGGTCTGATTGACAACCACGGCCAGCGGCTGGTTGCCGGTAACGATCGCCGAACCCACGAACAGGTTGCCAAGCTGGCTCTGGGTGGACTGGTCGAAGATAGCCGACGCGCCAGGGGCGATGGTCTGGGCAGGGGTGGTGAAGTTGTTGCCCGCGTTGGGGTTGGCTGTGAACTGCACCGTGACACTTGCCGGAGCGGTGCCGGCGTTCTGCACGGCGAACCAGGTGTTGAAGCCGGCGTTGTTGCGCATGATCAGCGGCAGGCGCACAGTGTTCGAGGGCTGCGAGATGCCCAGGGCCGACTCATTGTAGGCGAAGTTGTTGCCGCTGATGTTGAGGATGGCCGCGATCTGCTGGTCGGCGCTGATCACCGCCGATCCCTGGAAGCCGGCGGGCACGTTCGGCACAGGGAAGTAGGTCTTGCCGTCGCTGGCATTAATAGTGTCGTTGATAGTCCCGGCGGTGCTGCCGTCAGGGTTGTAGAGTTGCACATTCACATTCGCGGTGGCGGTGCCCAGGTTCTGCACACGGAAGCCAGTCGTCCACGTGATGCCCTGCTGGGCGGCGACCCGCTGCGCCGGCATCAGCGCCAGACCGAACGCGAAGAGGAGCGCGCAGACTAGCGGGAGGGCGATGAACTTGCGAAACATAGCGTTCCTTTCCTTTTTGGATGACGTGCGACTGCCCTGATTAGCCCCATCCTAGCTAGCTGGCGGGCCACAGTCCATACCCCGTACGGAGCAAGCGCATACCGCTTTGCGAGTATTTTCGGGCCTACTCCTGGGCTTCGGGGACGAATAATCCAGAAGTAGTAGTACTCTGGTCCTGGGATTAATTAGTCTGTAAAGTAAGGTTCTGGCCTTTCCGCCCCCCTCCCAACCTCCCCCCCTTGGGGGGAGGAGGCAGGCGCCCTCCCCCAGCGGGGGAGGGTTGGGGAGGGGGTGGGGATGGAACGAAAGACTGTGTTTACAGACTAGTAATACTTGGATTGCGGATTTCGGATTTTGGAGTTATATGGCTTCTCCCCGAAGATGGCGCGCATGCCCGGCGTTTCGCAGGGCGTCAGCCCTGGACCTCACGGGTTGAGGTCCAGGTTGGTCGCGGTGCACACAAAGACCAGCTGGTCACCCAGGTTAGCCGGCACCAGGCCGCCCAGCACTGCGCGCACGAAGGTGTGCGGGCGCTGCGCCATCCACCAGAGATCGCGCGCCGTCCGGGGAAAAGGGCGCTCCAGCGCCAGCACCCGGCGGGCCAGCAGCCCGTGCGCGGCCAGCAGGCGCTCCCAGGAACGCCGGGTGGCGTAGCGTTGCAGGGGTTGCCCGTCGTCGAAGACCTCCCCGTGGCGGAGCACATGGAAGACGTTGCCGAAGATGCCGTAGGCGTTCGGTACCAGGATAATGGCCGCGCCCTCCGGTCGCAGCACCCGCGCCATCTCGGCGATGGCCTGGCCGGGGTCGAAATAATGCTCCAGGCTCCCGATGTTGGTGATCACATCGAAACTGGCCCTGGCGAATGGCAGAACCTGGGCATTGGCAAGAACCACGGGGATGCTCGCGCCGCCCCGCCGGTCGAGGCGCCGCAGGGCGGCGAGCGAAAAATCGAAGCCGGTGACGCGGTACCCCGCCCGGCGCGCGAAGCGTAGAAAATCGCCCTCGCCGCACGAAACGTCGAGCAGGCTGGCCGGCGGCGGCGCGAAGCGGCGCACCTGGTCGAGGAACCACAGGTAGAGCGAGTCGCGCTGGTGCAGCCCGCGCTCGCGGTAGAGGCGATCATAGGCCTGCTGTTCAGCCTGCTCGGTCGGAGCATGGCGGATCTCAATCGGGTACCAGGGCATAGATGGTCTTTCAGATCTGGCAGAACAGGAAAAAATGAGATGGCCTGACCTTTCCCCGCCAATCCTTGTTTACATTCTCCTCTCACAACCGCGAGAACACCACGGCCCACAACAACTCATTCAGCGTGACCCACAGCCGCACCAGCAGGGCGATGATCAGCGCCACCGAGAGGGGAACGACAATGCTCAGCAGGGCGATCATGCTCATGTCGCGCACGCCCGGCACAACAGGAACGAAAAAGGAGATATAGCCGATCAGTCCGCTGGCCACCCAGATCTGGATGAACAAAGGCAGGAGATCCCAGTTGACAAGGTAAATCGAACGAACCATGAGAAAAAAGATCACCCCGCCGCTCAGCCAGAGCAAGGTGTGGAGGCCGAGGGCGACCAGGGCTCCGGGAACGGTCAGCATAGCAGTGAGCGGTTCGCGCTTCCAGCGCCGCAGCAGCCAGTTCAACCCCCGCGCCAGAACCTGGGGCCGCAACACCAGCCCGGCGCAGACCACTGCCAGCAGCACTGTCGGCGCCAGCGGCAGGCGCTGGCTCAGAGCGGGGGTGAGCGGGAAGAGCATCACTACCAGCCAGCCTCCAGAGGCGAAGAGCAGCAGTTGCTCCCAGAGCATGCCGGCCAGGCTCAGGCGGCGGGGCACCCCGGCCTGTTCGTAGAGCAGGACGCGGCTGGCCACGAACGGCGCCGGCGTGGGCAAACGCCGCGCCATCCAGGAGTAGAGAAAGTACCGCCCGTGCTCTTTCCAGGGGAGCCGCGCGCGCAGCCCGGCCATGATCACGATCCAGGCGGCAATCGCCAGCGCCAGTGCCACAACATAGGCCAGCCCGCTTAACGCCAGGTAACCCCACTCAAAGCGCCAGGCGTAGGTTGTCAGATTGTACCAGTCGCGAACGATGATCCACAGGACCGCGCCAAGACTGGCCGCAAGGATCAGCGCCAGCGCGATGCGGCGCCCGTGGGCGTTATGGCCGATCAGGCGGCCGTTCTTCCAGAGGGTTTTGAGCATTCTCGTTGCTCCCCGGCTCCACGGCGCTACACCTCACCGGGTCGGGCGACGACGGTAAGCGACGACCCCATCCCCAGTTGATGCTCCATGAACCAGATTGGGGGCAGCAGCGCCAGGCGCACTGCCAGGTTGTCAATGACGCGTTGGGCGAGCCGGCGCCGCCAGCCGTCGCGCATGCGCCGTTTGAGCCAGAAGTTCCAGCTTAACACAAGCATAGCATAGCTGCCGCCCATGGGGGGCAGGGCCACGACGCGCAGGCCGGCCCGTTCGAGCAGCCCGGTCAATGTCACCCGATCAGGCACGAACATGTGCCGGGGCGGGTCGAAGCCGGCCCAGGCGCCGCCAAACCAGCGCGCCTCCACGGCGGCGCGATTGGGCACGCGGGCCGCCAGCGCCCCGTCGGGCCGCAACAGGGCGCGGGCGCGCCGCAGGCTGCCGAGGGGATCATGCAGGTGCTCCAGCACGTCCCACATGGTTATAACGTCGAACTGCCGCTCTTCCAGGGGCGCGTCCTCCAGAGTGCCGGTGTGAACCCGCAGACCAAAGCGGTTTCGCGCATACTCGGCGGCGTAGGCCGACGGTTCAATCCCCGTCTTCTCCCAGGCATCGCTCCCCGCGGCCAGGAACAGACCTGTCGCGCAGCCCACGTCGAGGATCGCGCGCCGGCCCGGGCGCGCTGGAGCGTAGCGTTCAACGACCCGCCAGCGCTTCTTCAGCCCGTAGAGGCGCGCTAGCCGGCGGAGCGGTCGGGGATCGGCCCAGGGTGGCGCCTCGAAGGGAGCGTACTCGGGCGGATAGAAGGCGCCCATGGCCTCCGGCGCCGGCCGGGGGTTCTGGTAGAGCAATCCGCACGTGTCGCACTCCACCAGGGTAAAGAACCCGGGGCGTTCGAGGGCCATATCGGGGAGGCGATAGCGCTCCCGGCAGCCGGTGGCGCCGCACAGGGGACAGGCGATGTATTCCAGAGGGATGTCGTTGGTCACGATGGGGTGCGAGGCTACCTCGGCATGGCTGCGACCGGTCCATCGAGGGCGTACACACGCGAGGCTCCGCGTTCGTACAGCAGGCGCCCGTAACGTTCCACCAGGCCGTTCAGCAGGTCATTGATGTGCTCCTGGTAGGGAATGCCCTGGATCACAAAGCGCGTGTTGATCAGCACATGGCTGACGCCGTGACGTTGCAACTCAGCGTAGAGCGCGTCGGCGTCGGCCAGTTGTTCGAGCCGCAGGTAGCGTTGCCCGATGGCGTTGGCCCAGAGGTAGGGCGGGTCCAGGTAGTAGCCGCGAACATCCATGGGCGCCAGCAGCACGCGGTCGCCAGTGGCGAGATGGCGGTTGAGATAGGCGTAGGCGGGATAATCGTCGTAGACGCTGGTCAGGTAGCTCTCGCGGTCAATCTGGCCCAGCAGGTAGGGCAGGGCGCGCCAGGCGCTTTCGCGCTGGTAAGGGTCGAAGATCCACGCCCCCGCGAGCAGCCAGGCCAGCAACCCGCCCAGTATGGCCACACGCGCCGGTCGCGGGACCATCGCCCCGACCCAGGCCGCCCCGGCGGCGCCGAAGAGGATGGCAAAGGGCATGGCCGGCAACAGAAAGCGCGTCTGGTGGGTCAGGAGAAACCAGATGCTGTAGAGGGCCAGCAGACTCAGGCCGAGGAGCGTGAGGAGGGGACGCAGGGTTGGGCGCCAGATCAGGGGCAACAGGCCCAGCGGTAGCAGCGCCAGGGGGTAGGGGCCAAGCAGGAAGGAGCCGAAGCGCCCGTTGGCCTGCGTCACCTGCCACAGCCCGGTGAGCCAGTTGACGATGGTAGGCTCCATATTGGTCGTGCGCAGGTAGCCGATGAGATAGATGCTGCCCAGTTCGTCCCAGTTGCGCCCGCCCAGCAGGGGGTAGAGAAAGGGCCAGATGGGGTTGCCGGTATGGATCCAGGCTTTGAGGTACCAGGGCAGCACTACCAGGAAGCTGACCAGGCCGTAGCCAGCGAACGCCCCTATAGCGCGCCAGGGCTGGCCCTCGAGGACCAGCAGGGCCGCGGCCAGGGTGGCGAAGATGATCGCCGCGGCGGCGCCATTGAGCTTGGTGGCGGCAGCGGCGCCGGCCATCCCCGCCGAGAGCAGCAGCCAGCTCCGGGCGCGGCTCTGGCGCCAGTGCCACAGGGCGTAGAAGCTCAGGAAGGTATAGCAGGCCAGGGGCATCTCCACCAGCCCGGTGCCCGCGAGCCGCGCCACCATGGGCATGGCGCAAAAGACCGCCGCCGCCAGCCAGCCGCTGCCACGGGGCAACCAGCGCTCGCCGAACAACACCAGCGCGGCGCAGAGCATCAGGGCGAAGCCGAGGGTTACCAGGTGGGCCGCGCTCTCGGCGCCGAGCTGCAAGGCGATGAGATACAGCATCTCCGTGCCGAGGGGCCAGTTGGAGTGCAGCACGTAGGGCAGATAGATGATCCGGCCGGCTTCGGCGTAGAGCCTGGGAATGGCAAAATGGTACGCTACGACGTCGTAGTCTGTCGGAGGAACCAGAGCGTGGGCGAAGAGGCCATACGCCAGCGGGAGGGTAATGACCGCCAGCAATCCCAGCCAGACGCCTCGTTCTATAGCATTGCTCTCGACCTCCGCCGCTCCGCCGCTCCACCGCTCTACCGACTGGCTATCTGAAGGCGTAGAGGCGCCAACGGTCTTCTCACGCGGCCTGGCGCTGCGGCCCCTGACCGGCCCCGGCGCCCCAGGCTCGAAGGAAGGCGACCAGTTCTCGCGCCGGCTGATGGCGAGGGCCAGGCCGGCGAGGAGGAGGGTTGCGACCACCGGCGGCGAGAGCAGGCCCAGGGCGCCGAGCAGGAGCACCAGCAGCGAAAGGGCGGCGGCGCCCGCAGCAAGGGCGAACAGCAGACGCTCGGCGGGCCGGGCGCCCGGCAGGTGCAGGCGGCCCAGAGCCAGCGCCCCGAAGCCAAGGGCCGCGCCGCCGATCAGCGCCGTGAGCGCGCTCGCGCTGATGAGATGCCAGAGCAGATGCAGCATACAGGTTCCAGCGCATGCACCACAGGGTGGGGCAGATACAGCCCGGTAGGCCGTATCTGTGCATAGTTAGCAGGGGCAGAGACGGCCCGGTGGGCCGTCTCTGCCCCACCGCGGTAATGCACAGCGTCATCATATCACCATACCACCGTTACACCACATCCATCATCCGCCGGTAGGCCTGCATCACCGTCGCGTACTCCCGTTCGGGAGAGAAAACCGTACAGGCGCGCTCCCGCCCGCAGCGGGCCAGGCGAGCGCGGCGCGGTTCATCGTCCAGCAGGGCGCGGATGGCCGCAACGAGGGCCGGAGTGTCCCGTGGGGGAACGAGGACGCCGCAGGGGCCGACCACTTCGGGCAGTGCGCCGGACGCGGCGGCGATCACCGGCGTTCCACAGGCCATAGCTTCGAGGGCGGGCAAGCCGAAGCCTTCGAGCAGCGAGGGGAGCGTCAGCGTATCGGCCAGGGCGAAGTACAGGGGCATCTCTGCATCGGGCACGCTGCCGGCTTCGAGCACCCGTTCCCAGGCCGCGCCCGCGGCGGCCCGCACCTTCTCGCGGTAGCCCGGCTCCCAGGCGCCGACCAGCACCAGGCGCACGTCGGCGGGCAGGGCGGGCAGGGCGGCGACCAGGTACTCCAGACCCTTGCGGGGGGTGGAAAACCCGACGTGCAGCAGGACGCGCCGGCCCTCCAGGCCCAGGCGCCGACGCAGGGCGGCGACCGCCTCCGGGGGCGGGGGGGCGAAGCGCGTGGGGTCAATCGAAGGCGGGGTGAGCATAATCCGTTCGGGCCGAATGCGGTAGTGCTGGATGAACTCCTGGCGTGTCGCCTCGCTCAGGGAGACCAGCGCCCCGGCGCGGCGCAGGGCCGGGCGCTCCATCCAGCGCAACGCGCCGCTGTAGTAGCCGCGCCGGAAGACGCGGTTGGGCCAGGAGGAGGCGTAGGGCCGGCCGCCGTCGGCGGTGAGGCGCTGCCGGAACGACTGGAGCAGGCTGGCCACGAAGGGGCCGTGGTAAGCCCAGGCGAAATGCACATCCAGGAAGTGCACCAGATCCAACTCCCCCCTGGCCCGGCGTCGCGCGACGTGGCGCGCGGCGCGCAGCCCGTAGCCGATCCAGTCGCTGCGTCCGATGGGCAGGCGGTCAACCACGATGTCCTCGACGAAGGTCCGGTGAGCGAGGCCGGGGCGGCGCGCGGCGACGACCGTAACCTGGTGCCCGTGGTTCGCCAGGAGGCGGGCCAGCCGTTCGGCATAAATAGTCAGACCCGAGGTGCGCACCGGGGCGAAGTCAAGGCTTACCAGGCACAGCCGCATGCGCTTCTCGCAGAATGTCGTGGAGCGCCGCGCCGATGCGCGCGCTGCTGTAGCGCTCGAACGAATGCCGGTAGCCGCCCCAGGCGATCTTCTCGCGCAGGGCGCGGTTGGCGCGCAGGGTGAGGATAGCGTCAACCAGCGAGCGCGGATCGGCTACGCGACACATGTACACGTGTTCGCCGTGGGTGAAGATCTCGGTATTGGCCGGGTTGTCGCCGACGATGGTCGGCTTGGCCATGCCCAGAAACTGAAATGTCTTGGTGGCAATCACCTGCTGGGCCTTGGCGGTATCGGAGAAATGCCCGCCCAGACAGACCGAGGCCTGGGCGATGGCATCGGGCAGTTGATGGTAGGGGATCCAGCCTAGAAAGCCAATGTTCTTGCAGTTCAACGACTCGGCGAGGGCGCGGATCTCGGCGGAGCGTATGCCGTCGCCGGCGATCTGAAAGACGATGTCCGGCTCATCCTCCAGCAGCTTGGCCGCCCGCACCACGTACTCGATGCCCTGAAGCGGCAGAAAGGAGCCGTAGTAAAATACCCTGAATGGGCGCTCGGGCGGCGCGCTGCGGGGGTAGAAGAGTTCTTCGTCGTAGCCGAGATAGAGCACGCGGAACTTGTCCGGCGGAAGATGATACAGGTTGGAAAAGTAGGCGCTATGGGCGCGTGTGTCGAGGATGACAATATCGGCCAGGCGACATGCCAGGCGATCCATCAAAAACACCAGTCTGCCCAGGAGCGATTCTGGTTTGATCACGCGGCGATCAAAACAAAGCGTATTGTATGTTGAAAGATACGCATCGAAAACAAGCGGCTTTCGGCTCAACAGGCGCAACAGCGGCACCAGAAGGTAGCCATAAAACCCGACGACGACAATATCATGCTCCCGATAGCGCCAGAGCAGTTTGAGTAGAAGGCGAAGATGGCGGCCCAGATAGGTTTTTCCGCTGTCGGTGATCGCATTGACCTCCGCAAACTGATGTAACGATCTGAGAATAATCTGGTTTCGAACGTATTCTGGTTCGCGACCGCATATAAACAGCACCTTCATTGCACTTCCGTAGTGTGTTGTGGTAGGCGGATCGAAGGCATTATAGGGCAACTTGGGGGGAAAGGCAAAGGGCTATGCACATGGAGGGAGCGGCAGCCGGCTGGGAGCCAGTCTATGTTGTGGTGCTCAACTGGAACCTGCCGGGCGATACGATCGCCTGTGTGCGTTCCCTTCAGCGAGGGCTGTTGCCGGGGAGTGCGATTATTATTGTTGACAACGCCTCAAGCGATGATTCGCTGCGGCAGTTCCGGCAGGCGTTTGGCGATCAGGTCGTGCTGCTGGCGCTGGAGGTCAACCAGGGCTTTGCCGGGGGAATGAACGCCGGGATCGCGGCGGCGCTGCGCGCCGGCGCGGGGTCGGTGCTGCTCCTGAACAATGACACCATCATCGCTCCGGAAATGCTCTCGCGCCTGCTGGAGGCGGCCGTTACGCTGCCGCGGGCGGGCATTCTGGGGCCGGCGATCTTCTACTACGACGCGCCCGCGCGTCTGTGGCAGGCAGGGTCGCGCCGTTACCCGCTGCTGCCGGTTCCTCTCAACCTGGGCGCGGGCATGCTGCGGCGCGCCCGCGGGCGCCCCCTGCGGGTTGACGCGGTCACCGGATGCGCGATGCTGGTGCGTCGCGAGGTGTTCGCGCAGATCGGCTCGTTCGATAACCGCTATGCGCTGTACTACGAGGATGCCGATTTTTGTTACCGCGCTCGGGCGGCCGGCTTTGAGATCTGGTGCGTGCCTGAGGCGCGGATGTGGCATCGGGTGTCGCAGAGCGCCCGCAAGGTCCCGCATATCAGCCGGGCCATCGCCGCCTGGGGCCGGGCGCGGTTTTACCGGCAGCACCCCCACGGGCCGTTCCCCGGTCTGACGCTTATGGTCTTGCTGGCCCAGGCCGCCCTCGGCGCCGTCCGCGACTATGCGCGGGGCGATGCTTCCCTGGCGCGCCTGCGCTGGCGCGCCACGCTGGATGGCTACGCCATGCGGCCGCTAGAGGTTGCGCTTCTGCAGAAGGCGGAACGTTTTGGATTTTAGATTTTGGATTTTGGATTGGGGAGGGGCGGGGTTCTCAGGTGTAGGGTTTTCCGACACATCCTCGCGTCACATGCGCCATCCGGGGCATTGGGACGCCCAACTCCCCCCTCTCCGCCTACGGTGGAGAGGGGGGCGGGGGGGTGAGGATCGGAAGCGCATTGGAATGCCGAAAACTCCTTCTCGCTCGAACAACCCTACACCTGAGAGGATGGGCAGGGTTCGGTTTGAGCGGGGCGGGTTGCAGATGATCGGCAATGCGGCGTCCGGCGATGGTGAAGGTGGCGCGCCGGGAGGCTTGGAAGCGAGGTTCAATCCCTCTCCCAGCCTCCCCCCGCTGGGGGGAAGCGCCAGGCGCCCTCCCCCGGCGGGGGAGGGTTGGGGAGGGGGCGGGGTTTAGCGAAAGACTTTGTTTACAGACTACTCACGGCGCGCCGGGCGGGCCTCCGGCCCCCGGCACGAAGATGGTGTACAGCACGCGGTACTCCATTACCGCGCCCGGCTCGGGGGTCTGATCATCGCCGACGAAGTACAGGCTCGTGTTGAGCAGCGACACGCTGCTGTTCGCTCCGACGTCAGCCGTGATGGGATAGGGCACCCAGGCGTCGGAGGCCGCGTCGTACTGCCAGACCGCCCGATCCTGGCCGTTTATGGCGAGCAGGCTGTTGAGCAGAGCCACGGCCTGCGGGCGACCAATCGGCTGCGGCAGCGGGGGCAGGAACTGCCAGCGTTCGGTAGCACCCTCCACGTCAAGCCGCAGGCTCTCGCGCAGGGGGCCGCCAGGGCCTTCGCCGCCGATGAGGTATAACTGGCCGGCTACCACTGAGGCGGCGGCATACTGGCGCGCAGAGGGCAGGGCCGGGCCGGACGACCACGCATCACCGACCGGGTCGTAGACGAACACCTCCGCGCTGATCCGTTCGCCATCCCATCCGCCTAAGAGATAGAGTTTGCCTTCCCATACCGCCAGGCCGTAGCGGCTGCGCGGGGCGGGCAATGGCGCCAGTTCATACCAGCGCTGCTCGCGCGGGTCGTAGGCTTCCAGGCGGTTGCTCACGCCGCCACTGGCCAGTTCGCCGCCAGGGACGTAGATCCGGCCGCGCAGTTCAGCGGCTTGCATGGCGCTCGTGGCGACGTTCATATCGGCAAGGGAAACCCAGAGTCTCGTGCGCGGATCGTAGCGATCCAGGGCTGGCAGCGTCTGTCCCTGATGGCGCCCGCCGATCACGTACAGCCGCCCCTCCGAGGGATTGGCGACCAGGGCGAAAGCCTGTCGTGGGGTGGGAACCGGCGCGTGGGCGATCCAGCGACCCTCCGCTGACGGTTCGCTGCCGCTGGTCGGCGCCGCGGCGGTCGGTTGGGTGAGCGGAGGTTGCAGGCGCGAGAGCAGCCAGCCAGCGACGAGCGCGCCGGCCAGGACCAGACCCGCGACCAATGCCAGCGCCTGCCACCGTCGTCGCAAAGGGGAGGGCGCGGGTATGGCGCTGGCGGTCGAGGCAGCCGCCGCGGGTGATGCCGGCGCGGTATCGGGCGCGGCGAGCGTCGTGGGCGCGGCCTCCTCAACCTCCACAGGAATGAGCGCTATGGGGGTGGACTCCTCCGCCAGGGCGGGCTTCACCTGCGCCGCTTCGCCGAAGATGTCGCCCGGCGCATCAACGCTGACAATCCCGTTGCGAATCGCGTAGAGCGTCGCCTCGGTTCGCGAGACGACGCCGATCTTGCTGAAGATGTTCCGCAGGTGAACCTTGACAGTATGGACACTGATGTTAAGCTGATCGGCGATTTGCTGATTGGTGGCCCCCCGGGCGACCAGTTGCAAGATCTCGCGCTCGCGGTCGCTGATCTGGACGTTGTTGGTCATGCCAGCGTGTCCTGAGACTTTATAATACTGGCTGATCATAGCATGACTGGGGTAGTGGGGCAAGGCAGTCACGCTAACAGACGGCTTACGCTCTGCAAGGCTGCCACGAATCGCCGGCCGGAGACGGCCCGCCTGCGGGTCCGCCCCGACCAGGACAGGACGAGCCCGCCGCTGTGGGCGGAACAGGATTGCAGGAAGAAACGGCCTCCCCGCGCCCCTCCGAACGGCGACGCAGGGTTGTAAGCAACAGAAGCGCCAATCTATGCAGCCAGGTTTGAGGCGTGCAGGACTGTTGCGGCCCCTCTGGCTTGCCCGGTCCGCACGCCTGTGTCTCCTCGTCGCGCTGGCGGTCATCATGCTCCTGTCAGGGCAAGCCGGGCCCGCTCGGGCTCAGGCCGGGCTGGAGCTTACGGCCGTTCCCGCGTTTGAGGGCAACTATCTGCCGGGCGCCTGGCTGCCCATCCAGGTGCGCCTCAAGAACGGCGGCGCGGCGCGCGTCGTTGTTGTTGCCGCGGCCATCGCCAACGCCTCTTTCCGCAACACCGCTCCCGTGGACCTGCCCGCGGGCGCCGAGAAGCAGATCGTGCTCTACGCGGCGATGGAGCAGGAAACGCGCTCCCTGCGCGTCACGGTGGAAGCCGACGGGGCAGTGCTGGCCGAGCAGGAACTCGAGGTGCGTCCGCGCGCCGGCGAGCGGCTGCTGGGTCTGGTTTCAAGCGGCGACCTGCGCCTGTCCCTGCCGCGACGCCAGGAACTCAATGCGCTGCCATTCACTGTGGTGCGCCTGTCTCTCGCCGAACTGCCCGACACGGCGGCCGGCCTGAGCAGTCTGAGCCTGCTGATGCTTTCCGACGCGCCCACCGAGGAACTCAGCCCGGCGCAGCGCCAGGCGCTGCTGGGGTGGGTCAGCGCCGGGGGGCACCTGGTGCTGGGCGGCGGCCCGACCGCCGCTCGCACGCTGGCCGGTCTGCCGCCGCAGTTGCAACCCGCGACGCCAGGCGGGCGCGTGCAGACGCCCGATGCGTCGCTGGCGGCCCTCGCCAGCGCGCCCGGCCCTGGAGCGTTGCCCGGCGTGGCGCTGACTCCGGCCCCGGATGCCCGCGCCGCCTTCGAGCGCGATCCGCCGGCCTGGGTGCAGCGACCCCTTGGCGTGGGTATGGTCACGCAACTGGCATTTGACCCCGGCGCGCCGGAACTGGCCGCCTGGGAGGCGGCGCCCCGCTTCTGGGATCAGTTGCTGCGTTCCCCGATCCTGGCCTCCTCCCCGCTCGGCGCCGTCCCCGGCATTGACCCCTTCCAGGAGGGCATCCTGACAGGGGCCTTGAGCGCCACGCCCACGGTCAACCTTCCGCCCGACGGGCCGATCTTCGGCCTGCTGGCGATCTACGCAGTGCTGGTCGGCCCTGGTCTGGCATTGCTGCTGCGGCGCTTCGACGCCCAGGCGCTGATGTGGCTCGCCGCACCCGCCCTGGCGCTGGTCACGGGCGCGGCGGTGTTTGGACTGGCCTTCGCGCTGCGCCCCGATCAGCGCGTGGTGCATCAACTGAGTCTGATCGAGGTGATCGGCGATGATCAGGCTCGCGCCCGTACTGTGACTGGAGTGATCACTCCGCGCCAGCAAGCCTTTGAGGCCATGCTCGACGCCGGGGGGCTGGCGCGGCCGGTGCGTCCTGCGGCGGGGCAGTACGGTGGCGTAAGCGGGGTGAGCGGCGATCTGGCCCAGGAGGGGGCAACGCTGGCATTCGACGCGGCCCCCTGGCAGTTGCAGGGTCTGCTGGTGGAACGGCAGGTGACGCTCCCTGGCGTCGCTGCCCGGCTCACCCTCAAGGATGGACAACTGGCCGTCGAGATTGACAATCTCGGCCCAGAGGTTCTGCGCGATGCCGTGGCCGCCTACGGCGAATACCTGGTGCGGTTCGGCGATGTCGCGCCCGGAACTCGCGCCATCCAGACCTGGCCCGCAACGGCGGCCCCCGGCGCGCGCCGCGGCACGGCGATCAGCTACCTGGTATTGCGCGATGAACTGGAGGCTGGCCGCGTCCCTGGCCAGGCGCCGGATCGAGCAGTGCTGGTGCGCGAGGCGCTCATCAATGCCGCCACTACGCGTGGCGTAACGAACGATGAGGGGCCGGTGGCATTCGCCTGGCTGGATCGCTCGCCGTTGCCGGTGCAGGTGGCGGCGCCCGGCGCCGCCTGGCGCGAGACCACGCTGCTGGCGCTCCGTCCGGTCTTCGAGGGCAGCGGAGCGGTGACGCTGCCGCCGGGATGGATGCGCCCCGATCTGGCCGCCAGCGGCCAGATTGCCTGCGCTGGCGACCAGGGCGCCGGCATCGCCGTTACCGCCGAGCCATTTACAGTGCTGCTGCGGCTCCCGCCGGGAATGGGCCGCCTGCGGGCCGAGGAACTGACCCTGACTATGGATAGCGCCGGCCGCTGGCCAAACGCGGGGCTGACCACGGTGCTCTTTGACTGGACCGCCCGGCGCTGGGTGGAGCAGGATTTCGATGGCCCCGGCGATCTACAGGTCGCCAATCCCGCCGCCTATCTGCGCGACGGCCAACTGCTCGTGCGCTTCTACGGGCGGATCACCGAGGCGCGGTGCCTCTACATTGACGCGACGCTGCGGGGAGTGCTGCCGTGAGCGGACGGAGACCTGCGTTTCCCGTATTGTTCAAAGAGTTCAAGGTCTTCATGCGCGGCAGTCGCGCCGCGCTCATACTGGCCCTGTACGTGGGGCTGGCGATCATTGCAGCGCGCCTGCTGGCCAGCGCGGTGCTGGAACAACTCGACCGCGGCACGCCCCTGCTCAGCGCCCAGATCGGGCAGGTGCTGTTCATCGGGATCAGCCTGGGGTTGCAGGCGCTGACGGTGTTTCTTAGCCCGGCGATCACCCTGAATGCCATCAGTCGCGAGTACGAACGGGGCGCCTTCGAGATGTTGCTGCTCACCCCCGTGCCGCCGTTGCAGTTCGTGCTCGGCAAATGGGTGACCGGACTGGCGTTCCTGTTCCTCCTGCAACTCGCAGCAGCGCCGGTGTTTGGCGTCGTGGCGCTCTTTGGCGGCGTTACTGTCGCCGACATCGCCCGTGTGGCGGCGATCCTGTTCATCACCATGGTGACGGGGAGCGTGTTCGGCTTATTCTGCTCGGCGCTCACCCGGCAGACCTACAGCGCCGTACTGCTCTGCTACGCGGTCCTGTTCACGTTGATCGCCGGAACGCTCTTCGCGGCCAGCGTCTGGTCACTCATAAACGGCATGCAACTGGCCCCGCCGGTCTTCGTAGTCGCCAATCCGCTGTCGGCGATGGGGGCGGCGCTAAGCGAGACTCAGCCGCCAGTGATGTCATTCACTGGCGGCCTGCGCCCCCTGGCGCTGCTGATCCCTCTGACGCGGGGAGTGGCCAACCTGGGAATGGCGGGTGTAACCGATGCTGTGCCGTTATACCGGGCCACGGCGGCGCTCTATGCCGGGGCGAGCCTGATCCTGCTCTGGGCGACCCTGCACCTGGCCCTGCCGCGCCGCCGCTGGCGTCTCACCGCCGTTGACGCCGCTCTGGCCCTCGTGCTCCTCGGCGGTCTGGTGCTGGCCTATGG
The DNA here is from genome assembly GCA_025057155.1 of Chloroflexaceae bacterium. NCBI lineage: Bacteria > Bacillati > Chloroflexota > Chloroflexia > Chloroflexales > Chloroflexaceae > Chloroflexaceae bacterium. Next base: position 47,639 of record JANWYD010000002.1, on the reverse strand, counting down.
CTTCCGGGACTGGTGGCTGGCGGGCCTGGGCATTACCTGATGTCACGATTGCGCCACCGTGCTCTGCTGTACATCTGAACACGCACCCACCACTGGCAGTTTGACACCCTCCCAGGGGCATGTTAGAGTCGCGCCTATCTGCGATATTTCTCACACAGTGCAGGCGCCGGTTCGTCCGGCCTTGACGTGTCGGCTGGCTGGCAAGGGTAAGCAGGATTGAGCTGTAACCGCACGCGAAGGAGAGAGCCGTGAGCGAGCGATTGGGAACCCCTGAGCGTCCGTTGCGGGTTGCGATTATCGGCGCGGGCCCCGCCGGGTTTTATGCCGCCGAGGCCCTGCTGAAGCAAAAAGATCTCGCTTGTCGGATAGACTTCTTCAACCGGCTGCCCACCCCGTATGGGCTGGTGCGCGAGGGTGTCGCGCCCGATCACCAGTCAATCAAGTCGGTGACCCGGGTGTACGACAAACTCGCCGCCGCGCCGAACGTGCGCTACTTCGGGAACGTGACCTTTGGCAGGGATGTGCTGCACGAGGATCTCCGCCGGCACTACGACCAGATTGTCTATGCCGTCGGCGCGCAGTCGGATCGCAAGATGGGCATCCCCGGCGAAGATCTGCAGGGCAGTATGCCGGCGACGATCTTCGTCGGCTGGTACAACGGCCACCCCGATTACCGCGACCTGCCGATTGATCTCTCCTGTGAGCGGGTGCTGGTGGTGGGCAATGGCAATGTGGCCATGGATGTCACGCGCATTCTGGTGAGCGACCCTGAAGAACTGGCGAAGACCGATATTGCCGATCATGCGCTGGAGGTGCTGCGAGCGAGCAAAGTGCGCGAAGTGGTGATGCTGGGCCGCCGCGGGCCGGCGCAGGCCGCTTTTACCAATCCCGAGTTGAAAGAGTTCGGCGAACTGCCTGGCGTGGATGTGATTGTTGATCCGGCCGATCTTGAGCTTGACCCGCTGAGCGAGGCCAGTCTGGCCGAAGACAAGACCGCGGCAAAGAATGTCGAGATGCTGCGGGCCTACGCCGCCCGCGGGAGCACCGGCGCGCCGCGGCGGATCGTGATGCGCTTCCTGGTTTCCCCGGTAGAGGTGATCGGCAAGGACGGGCGGGTCGCCGCGGTGCGCATCGAACGCAACCGGTTGTTCCAGGCGCCTGACGGGAGCCTGCGGCCCAGAGGCACAGGCGTGTACGAGACGCTTGAGTGCGGCATGATCCTGCGCTCGGTGGGCTACAAGGGCGTGCCCCTGCCCGGCGTGCCCTACGATGAGGCTACCGGCACCATCCCCAACCGCGGCGGGCGGGTGATCGATCCGGCCACCGGCGAGCCGGTGCCCGGCGAGTACGTGGTCGGCTGGGCCAAGCGCGGCCCTTCGGGGGTGATTGGCACCAACAAGCCCGATGCCGCCGCCACGGTCGCCCTGATGCTGGAAGACGCGCCGAACCTGACCCCCGCGCCCGGCAATGGCGACATCGAGAGCCTGCTGCGCGAGCGCGGCGTGGACTTTGTGAGCTACGAGGACTGGAAGAGGCTCGATACCCACGAGACCAGCCAGGGCGCGGCCCAGGGTCGCCCGCGGGTGAAGGTCACGCGGGTGGAAGAGATGATGGAGATTATTCACGCCGGGCGGCAGAAATAAGCAGGTGAGACCTCATAGATCTTTGAGACGTACATGTTCAGATTTACCGCAGAGCACGGAGAGGATGAGCTTTTTGAAGCCCCTTGCGCCTCTCCGCGCCCTCTGCGGTGTGAACGTGTTCGGTAGATGTGAACCCTATCTTAAAGAAACGTGAGGTCTCTCCACCCCCTCATCCCACAATGCGCATCGTTATGCTGGCCCCGTTTGGCATTCGTCCCAAGGGGACGCTGCTGGCGCGCATGTTGCCGCTGGCGCGCGTCCTCGCCCGCCGGGGCCACGCGGTGAGCATTGTGGCGCCGCCGGTGCATAACCCGGAGGACGCCGGCACGCGCGTTGTATATAATGGTGTGCCGATCATCCACACCGCGCCCCTTCGCCCCGGACCAGCCGGGGCGCTGCACCAGAGTGGCGCGATGCTGCGCCAGGCCCTGGCCGAGCGGCCCGACCTGCTGCACCTCTTCAAGCCACGGGGGTTTGGCGGTCTGGCGGCGCTCTTCGCCCGCGCGCTGCGGCCTGCCCTGCCCCTCGTCGTGGACGCCGATGACTGGGAGGGCCGGGGCGGCTGGAACGATCTGCTGCCCTATCCGGGCTACGCCAAACGGCTCTTCGCCTGGCAGGAACGCGACCTGCCCCGCCGCGCCGCCGCCGTTACAGTCGCCAGCCGGACCCTGGAGAGCCTCGTCTGGGCCATGGGCGTCGCGCCTGAGCGGGTCTTTTACCTGCCCAATGGCCTGGCCGCCGCTCCGACACTGCTCGCGGGCCGCGCGAACGACGCGGCGGCGCCGGCCCTGGCGCTATACACGCGCTTCTGGGAACTGGACGTGGCGGAACTGGCGGCCACACTGGCGGCCATTCACCTGCGGCGCCCCGACGCCCGGCTGATCGTGATAGGACGGGGCGAACGGGGCGAAGAGCGGGAATTGCGCGCCCGCGCCGAACGCGCAGGTTTTCTCCCCATGCTCGACGAGCGGGGGTGGCTCGAACCCGCGCAGATCCCGGCGGCGCTGGCCGAGGCCGAGATCGCCCTGGCGCCGGCTCGCGACACCCTGATCAACCGCGCCCGCTGTTCGGCCAAACTGCTCGAACTGCTCGGCGCCGGGCTGGCGGTGGTGGCGAGCGACGTGGGCGAGACGCGATCCTTCATCGAGCACGAGCGGAGCGGCCTGCTCGTCCCTCCAGGCAACCCCGGCGCCTTCGCCGCCGCCGCCCTGCGCCTGCTCGACGACCCGGCCCTGCGCGCGCGCCTCGCCGCCGGGGCGCGCCAGGCAGCGGCGCGCTATGCCTGGGAGAACCTGGCGACCATAGCGGAGCGGGCGTATACTTTTGCCGTAAGGCGTAAACAGATGATACCCTGATTCCTGGCAGGCCGGGGTGCGGAAACCCGGTTGCCCCTGGCCGCAACCTGGATGGTTGCGCACAGCCGGTTACTGTCATGTTTGACTGGCTCTTTGGCAAACGTCGTCCGCCCGCGCCTGCGGCGCCTCCCGTCCGGGAGCGCCCTGCCGGCGTCGCGCCGATCGAACTGCGTGTGGCGATGATCATCTACGACCCGGTGCTAGAAAGCCGCGGCGGTCAGCGCCTGCGCGAGCATTTCCGCTGGCACGACCCGGAGCTCCTGGCCCGGCAGTACAGCGCCGACCTGCACGCCTGCTCCGGCGGCATCGCCCGCTACCGCATCGTCGAACGGCACCTGGTTGACGGCTACCCGGTGAAGGTTGACGGCTTCGCCTACGACGACGAGCGCTATCTGGCCTGCTGGGTGCGCCAGGGCGGGTTTCATCAGCCCGACGCCGCTGATTACCACCGCATACTCGACGACTTCGCCATCACCCAGAAGGTGCTGGCGGGCGAGATTGACGAAGTCTGGCTCTTTGCCTTCCCCTACGCCGGCTTCTACGAGAGCCACATGGCTGGCGCGGGGGCCTTCTGGTGCAATTCGCCGCCCCTGGCGGGCAGCGAGCGCTGCCCGCGGCGGTTCGTGGTGATGGGCTTCAACTACGAACGCGACGTTGGCTGTATGCTGGAGAACTTCGGGCACCGCGTCGAGTCGATCATGGAGCAGGTCTACCGCGGGCGGCGCGGCGAACGCAACCTGTGGGAACGCTTCACCCGCTACGACCTGACCCACCCTGGCCGCGCTGAGTGCGGCAACGTCCACTTCGCGCCGAATAGTCTCGCCGACTACGACTGGGGCAACCCGCGCCCCGTGTTGTGTCACGCCGACGCCTGGTACAGTTTCCCCGACCTGAGCGCCCCGCCCCGGATGATGAACGCCAGCGAGTGGGGCGGAGGAGATATGCGCCTGCATCACCTCTGGTGGCTGGCGCACCTCCCCCGCGCCGCTGGCGAGACCGATGGCGTGCTTAACAACTGGTGGGCCTATGTGCTGCAGCCGGATCTGGTTGCCGACTCGTCCCTTGCCTGACCATACCCTCGATTCGCGCGGAACGGTTTGCCGGCCTGGTGCAGGAGCGGCGGGTGCGGGGCGCTCCCGACCTGGTGGTCGAGATGCTCTCACCGGGCAACAGCGCGGAAGAGATGGCCAAACAATGCGCCATGTACGCCCGCAGCGGCGTGGCGGAGTACGCCGCGGTCAATCCCGCGACGCGCGTCCTGCGGTATTACCGGCTTGCCAAGGGTTCCTACGGCGACCCCCTTGTCTACGCTGAGATGAGCAGATCCTGTTCACCTGTTTGCCTGATGCGCCCCTGACGGTCGCAACGCTCTTCGCCGGCGCCCTGGATATGACGCTTTGAGGCGCTGCACGGCCTACCAGCCGTACACCTCCACGGAACATCCCCGCAGCAACCTGCGCTCACCCCACGACCGGGACTCGACCGCCGGAACGCTCTCCTCCTCTAGCGTCTCGGACATCACAAAATGCTCGCCGCGCTTCCAGACGGCGATGCGGTAGCGCCCGCTCATCAGGTTGCGGATGTACGCGCTGGCCTGCGCCACGTCGTCCTCGGCGTCCGGGTGCGCGGAATTGCCGAAATGCCGGTGGTGCAGGTCAAAGCCCACGGTGATCTCATCGCCGCTCGTGCTCAGCCAGAACTGACGCCCGGACGGCGATCGGAGCTCCACCAGCAGCGAGCCATCCTCCTCTTCGCGCAGCGCGGGCAGCAGTTCCGGCAGATGGGCGGCGATGGCCTGGCGCGCGGCTTCGGCGTAGGGGTTCAGAGGCATAGGATGTTGGATTGCCGGCTGGCGCAGCGCCCGCCCTGGCGGTTTCCCGGCGCGCCTGGCGCCAACGGGCGTGAAAGGCGAACATCCACCTATAATTTACCATCATGGCGCGTTTCGTGGGGCGCCAGGAACGGAGGCCCTCTCAGGTGTGGGGTTTTTGGTGGAGCGCGTCCTAATGCGAAAAAATGGCCCTCTCGCATGAATCGCCTTTTTCCGCGTCCTGATGCGAAATGCCCTGCCCCAAAAGTAAAAAACCCTAGACCTCTGAACGGAACAGCCGGGAAACCCCGCTTCCCCCTACCCCCCTCTAAGGGCCGCGAGGGCGTTGCCCTCGCGGCCCCTCGATTATGTTGAATACGGCGCTCGCGCACCAATCCAAAATCCAAAATCCAAAATCCGAAATCCGAAATGGGATTCGGTTGTCACACCACCACCTGACGCCCTTGACAGTTCGCCATGACCGCGGTAATGTACCGGTAACAAACGATCTTCGGGGCAGGGTGAAATTCCCGATCGGTGGTATAGCCCACGAGCGTGTTGCGAGGCACGCAGGATCCGGTGCAACTCCGGGGCCGACGGTTACAGTCCGGATGTAAAGAAGATCCAGACGACGCAGTGACGCGCGACAGAGCGGGCGCTCGTTCGCGCGTACTGTGATCCGGTGCATACGGCATTCCATGCTGCTATGCGCTGTCTGGTCAGTTCTGCCCCGGTGTGCTCTCGCACAGCGGGGCTTTCTGTTGGGAGGGTAAGCGATGCAGCAAACGTTACCCATGCAGCAGGAGATCCGGGCGCCGCGGGTGGCGCGCGCGCCGTGGGTGGCCCTGGGCGGCTTGCAGTGGGCCGGGCTGCCCGCGGCGATCATCGGCCTGGTGCTGCTGTGGCAGGCGCTGGTCAGCCTGGGGGGCTACCGCCCCTTCATCCTGCCCGGCCCGGCCCTGGTCGCCGAACGCTTCATAGGCGCGGCGCAGAGCGGCCTGCTGTGGAAGCACACCGCGGCAACACTGCTGGTGGCCCTGGGCGGCTTCGGCCTGGCCCTGGTCGTCGGTCTGAGCCTGGGCTACATCCTGGCGCACCTGCCCTGGCTGGAGCGAGCTACGGCGCCAGTGCTGGCGGCCAGCCAGGCGATACCGGTAGTGGCCGTGGCGCCCCTGGTCATCCTCTGGTTCGGTCCTGGGCTGACCGGCAAGTTGCTGATCGCTGCGCTGATCACCTTCCTGCCGGTGCTGATCAACACCATCGTGGCGCTGCGCTCCATTCCCCGCGAGTTGCGCGAAATGGCCCTGATCAGCGGGGCGAACCGCTGGCAGATGCTGCGCCACGTCGAAGCGCCCCTCAGCCTGCCGGTGCTCTTCGGCGGCGTCCGCACCGGGCTGGCCCTGGCCACCACCGGGGCGGTGGTCGGCGAGTTCGTCGCCGGGCGCGAGGGCCTGGGTGCGCTGATCAACATCGCCCGCGGCCTCTTCGATACGCCGCTGATCTTCGTGTCCTTGATCACCCTCGCGGCCATCACCCTGTGCCTGTACCTGATCGCATCGCTCCTTGAACGAGCCCTGGTGCGGTGGGAGATGGGGTCATGAGGAGTGTGGGGGTGTGGAGCTGTGGAGCTGTGGAGCTGTCGGGTCGAAAAAACACCTCCACACCTCTACATCTCTACACTTCTACACCTCCACACCTCCACACCTCCACAATCTGAATAAAGGAGTGCTATGCTCAAGCGTCTCTATCTAATCCTCACCCTGGCCGCGCTCCTCGCCGCCTGCGGGCAGGCGGCAGCGCCTGCGGCCACACCGACCGAACCGGCGGCGCCCGCGGCCACGCCGGCCCCGGCGCTGCGTAAGGTGACCCTGGCGATGTCCTACATTCCTAACGTGCAGTTCGCGCCGTACTACATGGCCGCGGCCAAAGGCTACTACGCCGAGGCCGGACTTGAGGTGACCTTCGACTACAACTTTGAGAGCGATGTGGTGCAACGGGTGGCGAGCTGGCCCGAGAGCGGCGTTGATTTCGCCACAGCCTCCGGCACCTCCACCCTCCTGGCCCGCCAGCAGGGCCTGCCGGTCAAAACGGTCATGACCCTTTACCAGCAGTTCCCGATCGTCTTTTTCGCCAAGTCGAGCACCGGCCTCAAGAGCGCCGAGGACCTCAAGGGCAAGACCGTTGGCATCCCCGGCCAGTTCGGCGAGAGTTTCTATGGCCTGCTGGCCATTCGCTACGCGAATCAATTCGACGAGAGCGCGTTCACCGTGCAGGAGATCGGCTTTACCCAGGCCCAGGCGGTGCTGGAGGACAAGGTGCAGGCGGCAACCGGCTACGCGATGAACGAGCCGGTGCTCCTGCGCCAGCAGGGCGTCGAGGTGGATGTGCTGCGCGTCGCCGATGTGTACAACCTGGCCGCCAATGGCATCGTCGTCAGCGAGCGCCTCATCGCCGAGGCCCCCGAGGTGGTGCGGGGCTTCGTTACCGCCTCGCTGAAGGGCCTGCGCGCCACCCTGGACAACCCCGATGAAGCCTTCGAGGTCAGCCTGGGCTTCATACCCGAGGCCAATCTGGGCGACGCAGCGTTGCAACGTCAGGTGCTCCTGGAGAGCCTGCCCTACTGGTATAGCGAGAAGACCAACGTCGAAGGGCTGGGCTACACCGATGCCGCCCTCTGGGAAGCGACGGAGAAGTTCATGCGCGACGCCGGGTTGCTGGCCAGCCCGGTGGAAGTGGGCGATGCATTTACGAACGAGTTTATTCGGTAGGTGGGAGAGGAATGGCGAAGCCGGTTTCCCCATGTCCCGATACCGGTTAAAGAGGCGTAGGGAAATCAGTAGTCTGTAAAGCAAGTTTCCTGGCATTTCTGCCCCCCCTCCCAGCCTCCCCCTGTTGGGGGGAGGCGCCGGACTCCCTCCCCCAGCGGGAGAGGGTTGGGGAGGGGGCGGGAGTTTAACAAAACACTTTTTTGCAGACTGATCAGGTCTCCCCGTATCCCTCCAACCGGCCAGGCGTCAGGCTCGTTTGACACCCCCGCCTCCAGCGTGCTATACTCCTTCACAGTACATATGCCAACAGCCATGATCGGGAAGAGTACACGGCGCACGGCGGCCCAGCGAGCCGGCGCATGGTGCGAGGCCGGAGCGCACGGCGCCGTGGAATGGACCCGGGAGCTGCGGAGCGAACGGATGCATAGAAAGCCAGCATCCTAGTAGGAGCCGCCGGAGACGCCACCGTTACCAGGGCGAGGGGTATGGAACGCCCAAGGCCCGTGGGCCGCAGCGACAGTACCCGCAGAGCGCGCGGCGCGTGAGCGCCCGCGAATGAGAGAGTGGCACCGCGATCCCTGATCGCCTCTCGACCCGCCAGAGGGTCTGAGAGGCGCTTTTTGTTGGACAGGGATGTTCCCGGGAGAGTGCAGCCCGTCTGCGCCTCCCACGTGGCAGGGGCACAGGGGCAACCGGGCCGCCCCTGTGGGTAGGGGCGCAGGGTCATCCTGGCAGACCCCGATGGCACCGTCCTGCGGTTTCCCCTGCGGGCAGGGGCATGGGGAAACCGGGTTTCCCCGCTTTAGACAGGAGGAACGCACCAACGATGGACACCGTCAAGTATCTACTCAATGAAGAGCAAATGCCCGCCACCTGGTACAACATCGCCGCCGATCTGCCCGCGCCGCCGCCCCCGGTGCTGCACCCCGGCACGGGCCAGCCCATCGGCCCCGCCGACCTGGCGCCGCTCTTCCCCATGGCGCTGATCATGCAGGAGGTCAGCACCGAACGAGCCATCGCGATCCCCGAAGAGGTGCAGGTCATCTACCGGCAGTGGCGCCCGACGCCACTGTTCCGCGCGCGGCGCCTGGAACGGCTCCTCGATACGCCGGCGAAGATCTACTACAAGTATGAGGGCGTCAGCCCGGCGGGCAGCCACAAACCCAATACCGCCGTCGCCCAGGCTTACTACAACAAGCAGGAGGGCGTCAGGCGCATCGTCACCGAGACCGGCGCGGGCCAGTGGGGCTCGGCCCTGGCCTTTGCCGGAGCGCTCTTCGGCCTGGAGATCAAGGTCTACATGGTGCGGGTCAGTTACGACCAGAAACCCTACCGTCGCGCGCTGATGGAGGCCTACGGCGCCAGCGTGGTCGCCAGCCCCAGCGAGGAGACGGCCGCGGGGCGGGCCATTCTCGCCGAGCATCCCGACAGCACCGGCAGCCTCGGCATCGCCATCAGCGAGGCGGTAGAGGTGGCGGCCCAGAGCGAGGACACAAAGTATGCCCTGGGCAGCGTGCTCAACCACGTGTTGCTCCACCAGACGGTCATCGGCCAGGAGGCCCTGACGCAACTCGAGATGGCCGGCGATTACCCTGACGTGGTGGTGGGCTGCACCGGCGGCGGCAGCAACTTCGCCGGCATCGCCTTCCCCTTTATCGGCGCGGCGTTGCGGGGCGAACGGGCCGTGCGCGCCGTGGCCGTGGAACCGGCGGCCTGCCCGTCCATGACCAGGGGCAAATATGCCTACGATTTCGGCGATACGGCCCACCTCACCCCGCTGGTGAAGATGCATACGCTGGGCAGCACCTTCGTGCCGCCCGCCATCCACGCTGGCGGACTGCGCTACCACGGCATGGCTCCGCTGGTGAGCCATCTGGTGCAACTGGGGCGCATCGAGCCGATTGCCGTTCAACAACTCGAGACCTTCGCCGCTGGCATCCAGTTCGCTCGTACCGAGGGCATCCTGCCCGCGCCCGAGGCCAACCACGCCATCGCCGGAGTGATCCGCGAGGCCCTGCGCTGCAAGGAAGAGGGCGTCAGCCGCACCATTCTCTTCAATCTCTGCGGCCACGGCCACTTCGACATGCAGGCGTACATGGATTATCAGGCCGGCAAGCTCCGCGACTTCGAGTATTCCGATGCCGAGGTGGCCATGGCCCTGGCCGGCTTGCCCAGTGTGGGGTAATGAGGCGTTCCGGGAGGGCCATGCCCTCCCGGAACCTCCCGTTAGCGGAAGGTTACCTGTACGTTCACAATCGGTCCCGGAGCTTCTACCACCACGTAGCGGCTCGGGCCGATGGTCTCCAGGCGCGGGGGCGCGGGCTGGCCATTGAGGGTTACGGCGCGTGCCTCGCGGACCAGGGGCGGCAGCAGCATGCGCGCCCGCAGCGTCTCGCCCGAGCCAGTGGCTTCCAGGGTGACGCGGCCCTCGGCGGCGCCGCCAGCCGGCTCGTAGGTCCAGCGGTAGGCCGCATAGCCATCGGAAGCGGCGTAGCGCGCCGAGGCGTAGGCGCTGGTAATCGCGTCACGGGGGGCGGCCAGCCAGCGCGGACTGATGGTGGCGGCGTTGTAGGCGATCCCCTCGTCATTCAGCCCGGCGGCGCCCTCCAGCAAGGCGCCGAGCATCGCGCTCGACCCCCATCCATCGGTGGGCAGGAACTCTTGCGCCGGGGCCACCCCGCCAGTGGGGTAGTACCAGAGGTAGGTCGAACCGGTGCGGCTGATCAACTCGTGGTAGCGGTAGAGAATATCGAAGCCGTAGGACTCATAACCGAAACGGAAGGCGCCCCGCGCCAGTTCGCCGCCGACCAGGGGCATCACGCCGCCGTTGACATACTCGCCGGGGCGCTCCCCCAGGCGCCCGGCGAGACTAAAGGCGCCGGCGGGGAAGGGCGGGTCAATACTGTACCACTCGGCGAAGGCGGTGCGCTCCGGGTCATTCAGCCGCCGCCGGTACTCGGCCAGAATGGCGCGCCCCTGCTCCGCCGTCAGCACGCCGCGATTGAGGGCGATGGCGTTGGAGAGGCTCAGTTGCCGCTCTTCGTCCACCCCGGGCACATCGAAGGGAACGAGTTTGACGTGATGGGTGTAGAACGAGCCGTTCCAGCTCAAGCGGTTCAGGCGCACCATGATGTCGTTGGCGAGGACGCGCCGCTGCGCCGCCAGTTCGCGCTGGCCCGCTTGCTCCTCCATGGACGCCAGCGAGCGCAGGGCCTCCGCCAGGCCAGTGTTGTCGCCGTGGAAAATGCCCCAGCGGGTCTGCTCGTCAATCCAGTGGCGCGGCGCCGGCTGGCCGGTGGTCGGATCGCGGGTCGCAGGCCCGTACTCGAAGTCCCAGGTGTCAATCGTGAAGGGACGCTTGACCAGGCCCAGGGTTGGCTCCCAGCGCAGGGGCGAGGTAAGGGTGTAGTGGATAGCCTTCTGCGCCGAGGGCAGCATGCGCAGCATCCAGGCGGTGTCACCGGTCGTCTTCCAGGTCTCGTAGATCAACTGGACGTAGAGGTACTCCACGTCAGCTTCGACCGGTGTGCGCAGGGCGGGGATGTTCCACTCCGGGCGGGCGACAAAATCCGGCAGGCTGCCATCGGGGGCCTGGGCGCGGGCATTGGCCTCAATCAGGCTGGTCAACTCCGTCTCAAAATAGCGGAAGGCGCGGTTTTGATAATAGTGGTCGCGCAGCCAGAGCAGCGGACTGTCCGGCGAACGGTAGCCGGTGACCGTCCGGCCATCAAGCTGGTAGCTCAGCCGCTTGGCGGCCATGAAGCCGCGCACCCGGTCGTAGAGCGTATCGAACGCGGCCACGCCCGTGCGCACCGTGGTGGTCGCGTCGAGGCGGTAGAGGGGCCCCGCGGCCACCTGCGCGCCCGAGGGCAGGAACAGCGCCCCCCAGTGGGCGCCGAGGGCGCCGCGCGGGATTACCTCGACCGCCCCGAAGCCGCCGGCCAGCGTGACGGCGAAGCTGCCGGCGAAGCGGCCGCGGGCGTCGAAGACCAGCAGCGTCGCGGGGCCGCTGTAGTCCTGAACATTTACATTGACCACTACCGGCATGAGCGGCTCGACCACGGGCCGGGCGCTGGCGAACGAGGCGCCACGCTGGGCGCGGACGGGGACAAGGGGGAATCCCAGGGTCAGCAACACCACCAGCAGGACTGGCAGAAGGGTACGGCGCGGGCGCGGCACAACACATCCTTTCCAGACACAGGCAAGAACATTGATGCGTGATGCGCGGCAAGTATACCATAGGCGCCGTTGGAGGGACGCGAGTGGTTGCGGAACGTCCTGCAAGGATGACCCTGCCGGACAGGGGCCGTGCAAGGGCAACGACTAATGAAGACTAAGAATTAAATCCGGCATAGCCCGCGCAGGCGGGCTTCGCATCGGAAGCCTGCGGCTTCAGCCGCCGGGCTGCCGGGCGAATACCCGTTTATGTTCTGAATCTTCATCAGTCGTCCCTCCATAGAGGCGTCGCTCTTTCGTCAAACCCATCCATTAGCTTTCGGTGCATGAGGGAGGAGAGGCTGTGCTACCGAGCGGCAATGGTTCCTGGGATGCGCCGGATGAACTGACCCGGCTGCGCCAGCGCTACGACTTGTTGGTGCGGGCGCTCAGGCTGATGATTTATGACTACGACGTGGCGACTGGCGGAATTGTCTGGAGCGGCGAGACCGAAGAGGTCTGCGGGATGAGCGTGGCCGAATTGAACGGCGGGATCGCCCAGTGGGAAGAAGCCATCCACCCCGACGATCGCGCCAGGGCCATGGAGTTGCTGGGCGAGGCGGAAGCGCAGGTGGGCCAGTACGATGTTGAATACCGCTTCCGGCACAAAGACGGAACATACGTCTGGATCCTTGACCGTGGCGCCTTCCTGCCCGGTCCTGACGGCAAGGCCGCGCGGATGATCGGCATGATGCAAAATATTAGCGCCATCAAACAACTCGAAGCTGAGCGACTGCAGATGCAGGCTGATGTCATCGCGGCTCAGGAGCGGGCGCTGCGTGAGTTGAGCACGCCGCTCGTGCCCATCAGCGATGAAGCCGTGGCGCTGCCGCTGATCGGCGCGATTGATGCCCGTCGGGCCGGACAGATCATGGAGACGCTGCTCGAAGGCGTCGCCGCGCGTAATGCCCGCATCGTCATTATGGACATTACCGGCGTTACGACCGTTGACACTATGGTGGCGCATATGCTCATCCAGGCGACCCGCGCCGTGCGCCTGCTCGGCGCGCGCGTTATCCTGACCGGCATCAGCGCGGAGATCGCGCAGACCCTGGTGGGGCTGGGCGCCGATCTGCGTTCGATTGAAACCCGGGCGACCTTGCAGGACGGCATCGCCCTCGCACTGCAACTGAAAGCGTAACAGGGAGGAACAAACGCTCAATGACCACGAAAAAACGCATTCTGACCGGAGATCGGCCTACCGGCAAGCTGCACCTGGGCCACTACGTCGGCTCGTTGCAGAACCGGGTGGCCCTGCAGGACACCTACGAGTGCTTCTTTATCATCGCTGATCTGCACGTTCTGACCACCAGGCCCACCCGCGCGGATATTGCCGAGATCCCCCAGAATATCCGTGATCTGGTGCTGGATCATCTTGCGGTGGGAATAGATCCAGATAAGGTTACATTTTACGTGCAATCGGCAGTGAAGGAGATCTACCAGCTCAACCTGATCTTCGAGATGCTGGTGACGGTGCCGCGCCTGGCGCGCCTGCCGAGCATCAAGGACATGGCTCGCAACGCCAACATTGACGAGGAGCAACTGCCCTTCGGCCTGCTGGGCTACCCGGTGTTGCAGGCCGGCGACATCCTCATGCCGCGGGCGCACCTGGTGCCGGTAGGCAAGGATAACGAGGCTCACGTGGAGATCACCCGCGAGATCGCCCGCCGCTTCAACTACCTCTACGGCGAGGTCTTCCCCGAGCCGGAGGCCCTGGTGCCCGAGGTGGGCACCCTCCCCGGCACCGACGGCCAGGGCAAGATGAGCAAGAGCGCCGGCAACGCGATCTTCCTCTCCGACGACACGAAGACCGTCGAGCAGAAGGTGCGCGGGATGTACACCGACCCCAATCGCATCCGCGCCGACATCCCCGGACGAGTGGAAGGCAACCCGGTGTTCGCCTATCACGACGCCTTCAACCCCGATGTTGAGGAGGTCAACGACCTGAAGGAGCGTTACCGCCAGGGCCGCGTGGGTGATGTGGAGGTGAAACGCAAGCTCTTTCTGGCCCTGGAGAACTTCCTGGCCCCTATCCGCGAGCGCCGTGCGCGCTACGAGGCCAAACCGCGCCTGGTGGACGAGATCATCGCCGCCGGCAACGAACGGACCCGCGCCGTGGCTCGCGAGACCATTCAGATGGTCGAGGAGGCTATGGGTCTGACATACTTCCGTTGATGGCGCGTGACGCTGGAAAGCCATACCTATGTACACCCCGACACTGGAAGAGGTGCGCGCCCTGCGCGGCCAGGGCAACCTCTGCCCGATCTACCGCGAAATCCTGGCCGACCTGGAGACGCCCGTCTCGGCCTACCTGAAGGTCGCCCAGGGCGCCCATAGCTTCCTGCTGGAGAGCGTGGAGGGCGGGCAGCACATTGCCCGCTACTCCTTCATCGGCAGCGATCCCTATCTGACCCTGCGCCTCGACCGGGGCGTGGCCCAGGCCCTCCAGGGCGGCTACAAGCAGACGCTCACCTACAACGACCCTCTGGTGGTGCTGGGCAGTTACCTCAGCGCCTACCGGCCCGTGCGCCTGCCCGACCTGCCGCGCTTCGTCGGCGGGGCGGTGGGTTACCTGAGCTACGAGACGGCAAGCTACTTCGAGCGGCTGCCCGTGCCCGAGCCCTGCGATTACCAGATGCCCGAGGGCTTCTGGATGTTCGTGGACACGCTGCTGATTTTCGACCACCTGCGCCACAAGCTCAAGGTGCTCTCGCACGTGCATCTGGACGCGGAGGACCTGGAGGCGGAGTACCGCCGCGCCACGGCGCGCATCGAGGCCCTGGCGGCCCGCCTGCGGCAGCCCGTGCCGCCCGCCGCCCGCCTGGGGGCCCGCGAACTGGAGCCGCGCAACTACGAGCCGCATTCGCCGGTGGAGCCGCCCCGCCCGCGGCCCGCGCCCGTCTCCAACGTCACCCGCGAGCAGTACCACGCCAATGTGCTGCGGGCCAAGGAGTACATCCTTGCTGGCGACATCTTCCAGGTGGTGCCCTCGCAACGCTTTACCCGCCCCACCAGCGCCGACCCGATAACGATCTACCGCGCCCTGCGCACGATCAATCCCTCGCCATACATGTTTCTGCTGCGCACCGGCGAGGGCGACCTGGTGGGCGCCTCGCCCGAACTGCTGGTGCGCGTGCAGGAGGGCGAGGTGCAGACCCATCCCATCGCCGGCACGCGCCGCCGCGGGCGCGACATGGCCGAAGACGCCGCCCTGGCCGAGGAGTTGCTGAACGACGAGAAGGAGCGCGCCGAGCATCTGATGCTGGTGGACCTGGGGCGCAACGACCTCGGGCGGGTGAGCGAGCCGGGCACGGTGCGCGTACCCACCTTCATGATCGTCGAGAAGTACAGCCACGTGATGCACCTGGTGAGCCACGTCACCGGGCGCCTGCGGAGCGATATGACCGCCCTCGACGCGTTGCGGGCCTGCTTCCCGGCGGGCACGGTGAGCGGGGCGCCCAAGATCCGCGCCATGGAGATCATCGCCGAACTCGAAGGCGCGCGCCGCGGCGTCTATGCCGGCTGCGTGGGCCACGTCGGCTTCAACGGCGACCTCGATACCTGCATCGCCCTGCGCACCCTGGTCATCCAGAACGGCGTCGCCTACATGCAGGCCGGCGGCGGCGTCGTGGCCGACAGCGACCCCGAGGCCGAGTACCAGGAGAGTTGCAACAAGGCCGCGGCGCTGCTGCGGGCCATTGATATGGCTGAGGAACTGGTGTGAGCTTGGGGGAAACCAGGTTTCCCCATCCCCCTGCCCGCGGGGGGGACCGGGTTTCCCTATTGCCGCCGGGGAGGGTCGGGGAGGGTAACGCCCTCCCAGGAAAACCCTATCTCCCGCAGGGGTGTAGGGAAACCGGGTTTCCCCATATCTTCTATGGCCCGCGCCCGCTGACCAGCAAATAGACCACCATAATTATCACCAGGGGCGCCAGGCCCATCAACAGGGCCAGGCCGCTGACCAGGACCACCCGCTGCGGCCCGCGCCCGTCAATAAAGCGGCGCGTGAGCACCACCAGCAGCCCGACCGCGCCGCCCAGGGCGCCGATCATGGTGCAACCCATGCATAGCGCGGCGCGAAAGGGGACCCCCTGCTCCAGCCCGGCGCGCAACTCCCACGCCAGCACGACGCTCAGGCCCGCCGCGCCCAGCAGCGCCGCCAGCGTCGCCGCGCCGATCAACCAGGGCCAGAGACGGGGGTTGTTCATAGGTTTATCCTGATGTGAAAATGGGGAAACCAGATTTCCCCATGCTCCTGCCGGAAGGGAGGGTCTGGGAGGGCTGCGCCCTCCCAGAAACCCTCGTTCCTCGCCGTGAAGGAGCATCAGGCGCTCACTATGTCTGGTTGTTCGACCTGTTCCGGGTCATGCTCCATCCGGTACCGCTCGCGCAGCGCATCAATGCTCACCAGGTTGCCTGACTCATCCTCGCAGTACCAGAACTCCCAGCCGTTGAAGGCCGGCTTATTCTGCGCCAGGGCGGCGATCTGGTGGATCGAGCCGGAGGCGTCGCCCCACAACAGATGCCCGTCGGCCTTGACCGTCGCCACCACCCGGCGATCCCTGGAGAAGACCGGCTGGCCCACCGCGAGGTACTGCGCCTCGACCAGTTGCCCGAAACTGACCCGCGGCGCGGTGCGCCTGGACCGGGTGATCAGTTCGGCCTCGCCGAAGAGGGGCATCGCCAGACTCGCCAGCCTGCGCCGGGCAATCTCAACGTAGGCTGGTTCGAGTTCAATGCCGATGAAGTTGCGACCGAGTTTGCGGGCCACCGCGCCGGTGGTGCCGGCACCGAAGAACGGGTCCAGCACCACATCGCCGGGATTGCTGGAGGCCAGGATCACCCGGTACAGCAACGCTTCAGGTTTCTGGGTGGAATGGGCCTTCTTGCCGTTGAGCTTCACCCGCTCCGGGCCGGTGCACAGGGGAATGCGCCAGACGTTCTGCATCTGCTTTTCATCATTCAGATGCTTCATGGCGTGGTAATTGAAGGTGTACTTCTTCTGCTCGGCCGATTTTTTGGCCCAGATGAGGGTCTCAGTGGCATTCTGGAAGCGCGTGCCGCGAAAATTGGGCATGGGGTTGGTTTTGTGCCAGATGACATCGTTGAGAATCCAGTATCCCAGATCCATCAGAATGGCCCCGACGCGGAAGATATTGTGGTACGAACCGATCACCCAGATCGTCCCGTCGTCCTTCAGCACGCGGCGGCATTCGCCGAGCCAGGCGCGCGTAAAGGCGTCATATTCGGCGAAGTCGGCAAACTGGTCCCACGCGTCATCAACCCCGTCAACCACCGTCTGGTTCGGGCGCAGCAGTTCCTGCCGAAGCTGCAAGTTGTAGGGTGGATCAGCGAAGATCAGATCAACCGACCGGTCGGGAAAGGTCTTCAACACCTCGACGCAGTCGCCCTGAATGATCGTATTGAGAGGGAGATGCGAACTCTCAGGCTGGTTGTGGGAAGCCTTGCGGGGCATAGTCGTGGTAAAGTGAACCGGAGAGAGCGGACCTTTGCTGCTGAACTGCCGCGTTCGCCAATTGTATGCGCCTGGCCGATCCCCGTCAAACCCGGAGTCCTGCGGCGACGCCGCAACCACCGGCGTAGCCGCCCCAACCCTCCGCTGGAGACGGACCTTGCATCGGCGCTGCGTTTTCACATAGGTTATACTATCCAACAAGTGTTTGTCATAACTCTACCTGGTCGCCTGCCACCGTTTCCGTTGCGAGGAGGTTCGGAGGGGCTATACTCCTCCACGCTTTCCTCTTCCTGGCACCGCGCGGCTTTACTGCGCCGCACCAGGAAGGGAAGATCTTTGGGAGCCTGCGGCCCCCAAACCCCGCTTGAGGTGACGCTAGCGCGAATTGATAAAGTAGAGATAATCCCAGGAGTGTGGATGATGCCCAGCACGCCGGCGACCACCGCGCCGATCGTCTACCCCGACAGCGACGGTATGCCAGTGGCCGACGACACGAAGCAGTTTCGGGCAATTGTCACCATTCAGGGGAACCTGGAGGCCCTGTTCCGTGAGCGAAGCGATGTCTTCGTGGCCGGCGATGCCACTGCCGGAGGGGAGGTGCAGAGGGCTGCGCCCTCCGCGCCTTACCGCAAATAGTAACGCAAAAGGTCGCACAAAGGAGCCTCTATGCGCCTCCGTTCAAACCCCGTCCTGACCCGCGAGTTGCGCGGGCGCATCCGCGGCCAGCGCGCGATGATTATTCTCGTCGCCTACCTCGCCATCACCGCGATTGTCACTCTGCTGGTCTATGCCGCGGCGGCCAGCACGTTCGAGCGCGGCATCAACGACCCCGAGGCCGGTCGGGGCATCGGCAAAGGCATCTTCCTCACCGTCATGGGGGCAACGCTGGTGCAGGTCTGCTTGATCAGCCCCGCGCTCACCGCCGGGGCGATTTCCGGCGAGAAGGAGCGCCAGACCTACGATCTGCTGCTCATCTCGCTGCTCTCGCCCTGGCAGATCATCGTGGGCAAACTGGTCGCGGCGCTGGCCTTCGCCCTGCTCCTGATCATCGCCGCCCTGCCGCTGGCGGGCCTGTCCTTCCTCTTCGGCGGCGTCAGCGGCGCAGAGTTGATCATTGGCATCATCGGCGTTCTGGTCACCGCCGTATGTTACGCTACCATCGGCTTACTCGCATCGGGGCTGATGCGTTCGACCCTATCGGCCACGGTGCTGGCGCAGGGCATCGTGATCGCTCTGTTGCTGGGGGTGCCGTTTTTGTACGTCATCATTTCCACACTCACCGATGCCTTCAGTGGCCCGTTTGAACCGTGGTATGTTTATGTGATGGGCCTGTTCCTGTCCACTCACCCCTTTATTGCCCTCGGCATCACCGCGGCCTCGCTCGCCAGCGGCGAAAATCCCTTCTTCTTCGACATCCCTACGCGAACGGGCGAGGTCATCGTGCCATCGCCCTGGATGGTCTACGTTGCGCTCTCAGCGATCCTCACGCTTGTCTGTCTGTTCCTCTGCATACGGTTGCTTAAGCCGACGGAGTACGCCGCGCCCCGCCGCAAAGCCGTCCGGCAGGGATAGAGCGTGATCGGACAACCAGATTCATCCGGTTACGTTCTGGGAGAGCCAGGACCCTCTCTAACCCCGCGCGCAACCCGGAGGATTGCGCTCCATCGGCGGGAGTAGGGGGAAACCAGGTTTCCCCACCTTATATCTCAGCAGAAGCACGACCTATCCGTGCCAAAATCCAAAATCCAAAATCTAAAATTACGGCACTCCGAGCAACTCCACGGCGTCAATCTCGGCCCAGGTGGCCCCGGCTCGCTGGTCCACCGTCAGGCGGGCGCCCACGATGCGCGTCAGGGTTTGCGCGAAGGTGACGCTGAGCACACCGGGGCACTCCTCCGCCGGGGCCGGCGTGGCGCTGTACACGGTCCTGGCCTCGCCGCGCTCATCAAGCAACTCGATCTTGCTGATGAAGCCGGGATGGTAACTCTGGTAGACGTTGAGACCCACGGCGAACACCGGGGTGTCAAAGCGCACCTCGAGGGTCTCCAGCGTATCCGGCGCAGCGGCGGCCCAGGCGTCAGGACTGTCCTGGCACCCCTCCACGTCAGGCGGGCCGATGACCCCGGCGGGGTCGTAATCGGGGGCGTAGAAGCTGCTGGCTCTGGCCTCGCCAGCCCACTGGCGCAGCAGGCTTGCGCTGGGCAGCGCCACACCCGGCGTACCTGAAGCCGGCTGGGCCAGCGCGGTGGCTACAGCGGCCTCGTCAACCGTGAGGCGCAGGGCAGTGACGGCGCTGTACTCGCCGCTGTTGTCGCTGACCCAGACCACCCCTCCCGGTCCGACAGCGATGCCGTTGGGCAGGCTGAATTCGCCGGGCGCGGGGATCTTGCCCGGCGCGACCACTCTCCCGCCCCGCGCGATGACCACGCCCGACGGGGCAAGTTTGAGCACTCCCGCCGCGTAAGTGGCGACGTAGATGTTGCCCTGCTCGTCCAGGTCAATCGCGCCGCTGGCAAAACTCTCGCGGGCGGCAGGGTCGCCAAAGCGGGCCACTTCCGCGCCGCGCGGATCGAGCTTGACCACCACGCCGCTGAAGCTATCGGCCAGGTAGATATAGCCCGCGCCATCCACCGCCAGGTCGGCGGGGGCGAGATCGGCCGGCAGCTCGATGCGCTCGCGCAGGCTCCCCGCGGGGTCGAAACGCGCCACGCTGCTCACCACCCGCCCGCTCTCGGGGCCGGGACGAGTATCGAGCGCGTAGACGCTGCCATCAGGCCCCAGAGCGATGCGCTGGGGCGACGAGAAGCCGAACTGCTCCGGGGCATTGCCAGGACCGCCCCAGCGCCCCACAAATGTGCCGTCGGCACGGAACCGGGCAATGGCGTTACGTCCGTAGTCGGCCACGAACAGATCACCATCGGGGGCGCGCGCCACATCGTAGGCGTCGAGCAACTCCTCGCCGCCAAAGGTTCCCACGAGCGCGCCATCGGGAGCGAAGACCCAGACGCCACGGCTGCTCTCGGCCAGGTAAAGCGTGCCATCAGGGGCGGTGGCCAGCCCTCGCGCCGAGACGAAGCGCCCGCGGGGGGGGCCGCTGCCGCCGCCGAGGCGCAACACGAACCCTGCTGGCCCGGCGGTAAGGATCGGCGGCTGTTCAGCCTGCTGTACCGTTACGGGCGTGGAGGTCGTCGGCGGGAAGAAGCGCACACTGGCGAGGATCGCAGCATACAACTCCGCACCGTCGGCGGCCCAGGCCTCCGGCGCGGCCTGCCCCAGCATGCGCACCGCCGTGTTGGGGCCAATCAGCACGGTAAGCCGCCCCGCCCCCCTGGCCGCGGTCAGGTCTGCGGACAGGCCGGGATAGCCGTCCACGCTGATGGCGCTGGTGGCGCTGAGGAGATAGCCGGCTTCCTGGGCGGCACTGCTGCTCACCTCAAAGAAACTCTCCGGATTTGTCACCGCCCCCGGCCCGAAGCGCGTTACCAGCACCTCCAGGGGCGTGGCGTCAACCGTTACCAGCAGTTCGTCGCCGGGCGTCACGCCGGCCAGCGTGGCCGCGCTGGGGGCCAGAGTCGCCGTTGACGACACCACTCGGGTCGCCCATCCATCGGGGTAACGCAACTCAACCCCGGCCTCCTCCAGCCGCAGGGTCGCGTCGAGACGTATCGGCGTGGGCGAGGGCGGCGGGACAGTGGCGACCGGCGACGGCGACGGCGCGGGAGCGGCGGGCAACCCGGTGGCGCAGGCCGCGAGCAACGCAACGATCAGGCCAGCGCACCCGGCCCGCAGCAACAAAGAACGGTACATCCTCAGCATTGGACACGCACCTCGAATTGAGGCTTCCCGCCTGCGTCACCCGCTGTGACGCAACGGCGACCGGCCTCGAAAGTGACAATTACCGCACAGCTTCGCGCCAGTACGTGCATACCGTTCCAGGCAACCCGTTCGGACCTCAACACAACGCCCCCCACATCCCGGCGCCGGCCAAAATCCAAAATCCGAAATCCGAAATCCAAAATCGTCCTAGCTGTCGCGTTCGCTCCCCGCCTGGGCCCTGCCTCCCGCAGAGCGATCGTTCCGGCCTGGCGTCTGATCGTACAGGTAAACCTGCTGGGTCGGGTAGATAATATCAATCTCCTCGGCGCGGAAACGCTCGATCAGCGCCAGGTTGATAGCCTGGTGCACATCCATATATATTTTATAGTCTGGAGAAAGCACGAAGTACACGACCTCATACACCAGGTCATACTCGTCAATTCTGGCCAGATGGGCACGGTCGAAACGCACCTGCTCCTGGGCCTCGATAATCGCACGGATAATATCGGGGATTGTTCGCAAGGTTTCAATGCCAGTCTCATACGATACCCCGATCGAAAAAACCACCCGCCGTTCCTGCATCCGTCCGAAGTTACGAATGCGGCTCCCCAGCAAGTCGGCATTCGAGAAGATCAACTGCTCGCCCGAAATGCTGCGCACGCGGGTCGTCTTCAGGCCGATCTCTTCGACCGTGCCCATTTCGCTCCCTACGCTGATGAAGTCGCCCACGACGAACGGCTTGTCAAGCGCGATGGAGAGCGAGGCGAAGAGGTCGCCAAGGATGTTCTGCACCGCCAGAGCAATGGCGATACCGCCGATGCCAACGCTGGCCAGCAGGGCGGTTACCTCAACGCCGGGGATGTTATCGAGGATGAGCAAAAAGAGCAGCACGTAGAGCGCCAGCCGGGCGACGAAACCGAACAGCCGGGCCGTGCCGGCAGCGGCCGGGTCCTGCTGGCGCGCTTCGTAGCGCGCCAGCCAGCGGGCGATCAGCGTGTTGCCCCAGATGCCCAGTTGCACCAGGAGGAGGATAATCGCCCCGGCGCGGAGGAAGGTTTTGACCTGTGGATCGAACGCCAGCGTCAGGCTGCCGGCGTAGAGGGCCAGCAAGAACACGATGGGCCGTGCCGTGGTTCGGCTCACGGCGTGGCCAATATCATCGAGAATGACGTTGGTGATCGGCGGGCCAAAGCGCAGGCGCCGGCTGAAGAGCCAGCGCCCGACGGCGAACCCGAGCAGCACGAGGACCACCAGGAGCAGCGCCAGCAGCCAGCGTAACAGCGTATTGCCGAGAATCACCCGGTCGAGGAGAGGGAAATCAGGCATATACCCAACCTGAACATAGGGCAGGGATGACTTTCCCAACGCCCTGCCTACCGGAAGGGAGGGTCTGGGAGGGCTTCGCCCTCTCAAGTATACCTTTTTCATGCCCCTGGTGTGCAGCTAAGACCCGCGCACCCACAGAGGCCCTGCACAGGAGGGTCCAGGAGGGCGACGGCCCTTCAGGAAGACGCGGTTGCCTGGTTAGTGCGCGGCATAGCCGCGTGGGGGACCCGGCGTGAACCCGGACAGTTGGAGAGGCCAGGGGAAACCTGGTTTCCCCTGGCCGTCTGATGGGAGGTCTGGTTGTGGCAAAGGCGCCTGGCGCCGGGGAAGCATTACCAGGCCAGCAGATCCATAAACTCGTGGACCGGGGTTTGCTCCAGGCGGCGCGCGTCGAGACATACGTCGGCGATCTGATCCACTCGCCGAGCCGAGTAGTGGCCGGCAAGGGCCTGGGCGAACTTGCGTTGCAGCTTCGGAATGCCTTCGCTGCGCCGGGCGCGATGCCCGATCGGGTATTCCACCGCGATCCGCTCAGTCGCGCTGCCATCCTTGAAGAATACCTGCACGGCATTGGCAATCGAGCGTTTTGCCGGATCCAGGTAGTCACGGCTCCACTGCGGATCCTCGGTGACCACCATTCTGGCGCGAAGGGCGTCAATGCGGGGATCGGCGGCCACGGCGTCGGTGTAATCATCCGCCGTTAGCCGTCCGAAGATCAGCGGCACCGCGACCATGTACTGGAGGCAGTGGTCACGATCGGCGTAGTTGTGCAGGGGGCCAACCTTGCTGATAATGCGGATGGCAGCCTCGTGGGTGGTCAACTCGATGCGCTCGATCTGGTCGAGCCGGTCCCGCACCAGGGGATGCAGCCGCAGCGCGGCCTCGACCGCGGTCTGGGCGTGAAACTCGGCCGGAAAACTGACCTTGAAGAGGATGTTCTCCATCACATAACTGCCCAGCGGGCGCTCCAGGGTGACGGGCTGGCCCTTGAAGAGCACGTCCTGGAACCCCCAGCGGGGCGCGGAGAGGGCCGAGGGATAGCCCATTTCGCCCTGCAGGGTGAGCAACGCCAGGCGCACGCCGCGGCTGGTGGCGTCGCCAGCGGCCCACGACTTGCGCGAGCCGGTGTTGGGGGCATGGCGGTAGGTGCGCAGGGGATGACCGTCAATCCAGGCGTTCGAGAGGGCGTCCACGATCTGGTCGCGATCGCCGCCCAGGAGCCAGGTCGCCACGGCGGTAGAGGCGACCTTCACCAGGATTACATGGTCAAGCCCCACCCGGTTGAACGAGTTGTTCAACGCCAGCACACCCTGGATCTCATAGGCTTTGACGGCCGCGTCCAGGACCAACCGCATCGTCAGGGGCGGCTTCCCGTTTGCCACTCGCATCCGGCTGAGATAATCGGTCACTGCCAGGATGGCGCCGTAGTTATCTGAGGGATGGCCCCATTCAGCCGCCAGCCAGGTATCATTGTAGTCATAGGCGCGGATGAGCATCCCGTTGTCGAACGCGGCCTTCACCGGATCAAGCTGGTACGGCGTGCCAATGACCCTGGCGCCGTGCGGGGTCACCGTGCCGGGCACAATCGGCCCGAGCAACTTGGTGAACTCAGGTGAGCTAAAGGCCATCACGGCGCAGGCGATCGAGTCGAGCAGGGTATAACGGGCCGTGTCCTCCGCAAGAATGCTCTCAACTTCGTAGTTGAGAACATAGTCGGCGATGGTGGTGAGCAATCCATCAGGAGCGGGGCGATCATTCAGGTCGTAGGTGCTGCCCATGGCGGTTCTCCTTTACGGCCGGTCACTCAACGGCAAGAACGGCTGCGGCGCCGGGCCGATATACTCGGCGCTGGGGCGGATGAGCTTGTTATTCTGGCGCTGCTCAAAGGCGTGCGCAGCCCAGCCCGCCGTGCGCGAGACAACGAAGATCGGCGTGAACAGCTCGGTGGGGATGCCACAGCAGTGGTAGACCACGGCTGAGTAAAAGTCGAGGTTGGGGAAGAGCGAGCGTTCGCGCCGCATCACCGCCTCGATGCGCTCGGCGACCGCGTAGAGCATCGGCTCGCCCACCAGGGCGCTCAGCCGTTCCGCCCAGGGCTTGATAATGTCGGAGCGCGGGTCAGACTTCTTATAGACGCGATGGCCGAAGCCCATAATTAACTCTTTGCGCTTTAACATGTCCATGACCCCGGCCTCGGCCTCATCAGGGTTGCTGAAGCGCTGGATCAGCATCATCGCCGCCTCGTTCGCGCCGCCGTGCAGCGGGCCCTTCAAGGCCCCGATCGCCGCCGTGATGGCCGAGTGCAGATCGGCGCGCGTTGAGACCACCGTGCGCCCCACGAAGGTTGAGGCGTTGAACTCGTGCTCGGCATAGAGAATGAGCGACACATCCAGCGCCTTGCGGAAGACTTCCTCAGGCTTCTCGCGATGCAGCATCGCCAGAAAATGACCAGCCAGACTCTCCTCGTCGGTGGAGGTGTCAATCCGTTTGCCATTGTTGGCATAGTGGTACCAGTAGCAGATCATCGCCGGGAACGTCGCAATTAACCGGTCGGCGGCCTGCTGCGGCGTGTGAAAGCGGTTCTCGGCCTCCAGCGCGCCGAGCATCGAGCAACCTGTGCGCAACACGTCCATCGGGTTCACGCTGCTCGGAATCTGCTCCAGCACCGCCTTGACCGCGGCGGGCAGATCGCGCAGCTTCTTCATCTGGCGCATGTAGCGGGTCAGTTCCTTCTGGTTAGGCAGGTGACCGTAGATCAGCAGATAGGCCACCTCCTCAAAAGTTGCATTGGCGGCAAGGTCGGCAATATCATAGCCGCGATAGGTCAGGCCAACTCCGCTCTGGCCAACGGTGCAAATGGCGGTTTCTCCGGCAATGACGCCGGCCAGACCGGCAGTGCTCTTCGCAGTGGTCACGAGCCATCCTCCTTCGCATACAGACGGTCAAGTTGCTGTTCGTAGGCGTGGTACCCGAGCACCTCGTAGAGTTCGGCGCGGGACTGCATGCCGTCCAGGACGCTCCGTTGCGTGCCTTCGCGACGAATGCTCTCGTAGACGCGCATGGCCGCCGCGCTCATCGCGCGGAAGGCCGAAAGGGGGTAGAGGGCGAGGCCAACACCCGCCTCCGCCAGCTCTGCGGTGGTGAACAGGGGGGTCATACCGAACTCGGTCAGGTTGGCCAGAATGGGCACGGGCACGGTCGTAGCGAAACGACGATAGTCATCGAGCGAGGTTACTGCCTCGGCGAAGATGACATCGGCGCCTGCCTCGGCGTAGGCGCAGGCGCGCTCGACCGCGGCGTCGAGCCCCTCGACGGCAACCGCGTCGGTGCGGGCCACCACGACCAGACCACTCTCGGAGCGCGCATCGAGGACGGCTTTGAGCCGATCGACCATCTCCCTCGTCGAGACGACCGCCTTGTTGGGGCGATGGCCGCAGCGCTTGGCCTGGATCTGATCTTCGATCTGGATCGCTGCGGCGCCAGCCCGGATCAACTCCCGCGTGGTCCGTGCAATCATCAGGGCGCCGCCCCAACCCGTGTCAATATCCACCAGCAACGGAAGCGGGCAGGCTGCCGTAATCCGCCGGGTCTCTTCCGTCACCTCGGAGAGGGTTGTCAGCGCCAGATCGGGCAAGCCGAAGCACGCATTCGCCACCCCCGCCCCCGAGAGGTAGAGGGCGCGAAAGCCGGCCCGGGCCGCAAGCAGGGCGCTGTAAGCATTGATGACCCCGACAATCTGGAGGGGGCGCTCGGCTGCCATTGCCGCGCGGAAATGCTCGCCAGGGGCGCCGTGATGTTTCATTGCTGGTCCTCCCTGAACTCCTGATATACGAAAAATATATCACGATTAATTTTTCGTATATCGCCGGACGAGTAGTTTCGCGCCTACCCGTTTGAAGGGGGCGGGCGCGCCCATGGCGCTGCACGCCTCGCCACTCTCACAGGTAGGGAGCTTTCGGGCGCATCTTCGCGTCGCATGCGCCATCCGGGCCATTAGGAGGCCCAACTCCCCCCTCTCCCGCTCGCGGGAGAGGGGGGGCAAGGGGGGCGAGGATCGTAAGTGCATCGGAATGCCGAAAACCCCTTCTCGCTCGAAAAACCCTACACCGGAGGGCCCTCCCCGCCCCGCGGGCCGCGGTCGCGTTTGCGAAGGGTGTCGCTGCGCTCCCATTCAGTCGCCCGCAGCCGGCTGAGCGCCCGCCAGGACGGCGCCAGCTCCACGCGACCAAGTTCGCGCACCAACTGGCGTGCGGCCAGCCCCACGATTGCCGTGTAGGTGGGATAGGCTATTTCCAGATCCGCCAGTTGCGACACCTCCATGCCCGCCGCCATTCCAGCAGCTACCACCTGCACGATTTCCAGCGCGTGGACGCCAACCACGTGCGCCCCCAGCAGCCGCCCGCTGTCGCGCGCAACGATGAGCTTGCAGGCGCCGTGCGTGACTCCGTCAATCACCGCGCGATCCAGGTCGCTGTACGGCACAACCGCTACTGCGCAGTCGTAGCGCGCGCGGGCCTGATCTTCGCTCAGCCCGACCGAGCCATACTCAGGATCGGTAAAGCCGCCGTGGGGCACAACGGCCAGCGAATTTGCGCGTCTGGCTTCGAGCACGGCGTTCTCAGCCGCAATGCGGCCTTCGTGGCTGCCGCTTTGCACCAGCATGACCCGGCCAGTAATATCTCCCGCAGCGAAAATGTGCGGCGCCGAGGTGCGCAGGGTGTCATCCACCACGATGTAGCCTCCCTGACACTCAACGCCCGCGGCCTCCAGACCCAGCGACGCGATATTGCCTGCCCATCCCACAGCCAGCAGCACGGCGTCGCAACTGAGCGCGTGCTGCGCGCCGGAACGGGTGAAATGGACCACACGTTCCGCTTCGCGGCGTTCGATGCGTTCGATGCCTGTTATTCCACACACTACCTGGATGCCGCGCCGGAGGAAGGCCTGCTCCAGTTCTGCGCCGATGAGCGGGTCAGCGCGCCCCATCAGGCGCGGGCTGGTTTCCAGGAGGGTCACCTCGCAGCCAAAGGCGGCAAAGATCGAGGCGAGCTGGCAACCGGTGGCGGCGCCGCCCACAATCACGAGCGAACGCGGCAGACGCTCCAGCGTCCAGATGTCGCGATAGCTGAGCGCGTGCTCATTACCGGGAACATCAAGCCGGCGCGACTGGCCGCCTGCACAGATGATGAAACGCTCCCCCTCCAGCCGTTCGCCCGCGGGCAGCGCCAGCGTGTATGGATCAAGAAAGCGGGCCTCGCCCGCCGTCTCAAATACCACCACTCCTGCCGCCCGAAGGTGTTCGCGAAGGTGCTTCTTGTAGTGGACGGTCTCTATGGTCTGGCGCACCCGTTCCAGAAGCCCAGGAAAATCAAGCGCCGGCGCCGCCCCCGTCAGTCCATACGACGGGAACTGCCCGGCGTCCCGTGCCAGGCGCGCCGCCCGCGCCAGCACGCGGGTAGGTACCACAGCATCATTAAGACAAATGCCGCCAAGCCGGTCACGTTCAATCAACGCTACAGTGGCGCCCAGCTCGCGCGCCCGGAGCGCGGCGGTTACCCCGCTGGGTCCGCCGCCGATCACGATCACTTCGTACATGCCTCGCACCCTGTCTCCTTCGTAGTATGAGAAATGTATCACGATTTACATGTCGTATTTTAGACCCTGGCCGCTCTGTGTGGCCCATCCATCCGGGCAGGTTCTGGCGCGGGGGGGCGCTTCGCCGGGATAGCGCTGCACATCCACCAAACACATACTCACCGCAGAGAGCGCCGAGGGGCGCAGAGCATCTCAAAAGACTCCTCCGCGCGCTCCGCGGTGAGCCTGAACGCGCATCGCGCCGGCTCGCCGGGTTTCTCGTGTATCATGAGCAGTATGGTGACGATTGACGATCTGCGTGCCATTGCCCTGTTTGCCAGCCTGGACGGCCCGACCCTTGCCGATACGGCGCGCCGGGTTCGTCGCTGCAGCTTCCGTCCGGGGCAGCACATTATGCTGGAAGGCGAACCGGCGCCCGGCCTGTTCATGGTGCTGCGCGGCCGCGTGCGCCTCTCCCGCACTGCGCCCGACGGTCGCGAACAGGTGCTGGCCATGGTCGGCCCCGGCGAGCACTTCAACCCCGTGCCGCTCTTCGACGGCGGCCCTAACCCCACTACGGCCAGAGCGATGAGTCCTGTGGTCTGCCTGCTCCTGCCCCGCGAGGATCTGCTGGCCCTCATCCGGCGCCATCCCGACCTGGCGCTGGCGGCCCTGAGCGCCATGGCCGGGCAGTTGCGCGAGCTGGTGACCCTGGTCGAGGATCTGGCCTTCCGCTCGGTGCGCGCCCGCCTGGCCCGGCTGCTGCTGGCCGAGGCCGGCGAGGGCGCCGCCGAACTGACCCACCAGGAACTCGCCGAACGCACCGGCACCGTCCGCGAGATCGTCGGGCGGGCGCTGCGCCGCCTGGCCGAGGAGGGCCTGGTGCGCCTTGAGCGTGGCCGCGTCATCGTGCTCGACCCGGCGGGCCTGGCCCGCGTCGTCGAAGAGTAGGGCGACCTTCCAGGTTGCCCTTACCCGGCCCCCTGCCAGGTTGCTCTCGCAGGACAAACCCTCGCTCTCCCAGGAACTGCAATGAGACTTTAGTCGTAGATCGCCGTGACCGAACTTAGTAATCTGTATCTGAACAACCATCACGGAACGCCGAGTGGCGTTACCGTATACTGTTCCTGGAGGAGTAGAGCCGTGGCGTACATCATCGCTGAGCCGTGTATCGGAACGAAAGACGCGTCGTGTGTGGCTGTCTGCCCGGTGGACTGCATCTACGAGGGCGAGGATCAGTACTACATCAACCCCGACGAGTGCATTGACTGCGGCGCATGCGAGCCTGAGTGCCCCGTCGAGGCGATCTTCCCTGATGACTCGGTCCCGGAGCAGTGGAAGAGCTATATCGAGAAGAACCGCAACTTCTTTGGCGCCTGAGTGCTTACCTGCCGTAAACGATCATCGGGAGGGCATAGCCCTCCCGATGATCTTTATCTGAACATAACCGGCTACGGCGATCCAGAATCGCCCGATGCGTCCGGGCCGCGCCAGGGTCTGCTGAGTAGTCTGTAAAGTTAAGTTTCCTGGGATTTCGGCCCCCTCCCAACCTCCCCTTGTTGGAGGGGAGGAGCAGGACTCCCTCCCCCGGAGGGGGAGGGTTGGGAAGGGGTGGGGATTTAGCAAAAGACTTTGTTTACAGACTACTGAGCTTCTCTCACGAGATGCTCATAATCCTCAGGCGTGTCCATATCTTCGACGACAGCGGGATCGTCCAGATCGAGCCAGCGCACCGCGTCGGCATAGCGCGCCAGGACCGGGCGCGCCCCCAGGTCACCCTCCAGGGCGCGCACGTCGGCGAACAGACGCTCCGCCAGAAGCGTCGGCGTGCCTCGCTGACCCCGGTAACGCGGCGCCACCGCCACGGCCTCCGGCGCGGCCTCGAAGGCGGCGATCAGGCGGTTAATCAACTCCGGTGTAACGCGAGGCTGATCAACCAGCAACACTACCACGGCGCTGACGCCGGACGGCAGGGCCTCCAGGCCGCAACGCAGCGAAGTCGCCTGCCCGCGGGCATACTCCACGCACCGCACTCGCCGCACCGCGCCGTTCAGATCCTCCAGCGCGCCGGCCACCTCCTCGGCGTAGGCTCCCAGCACCACGACCAGCTCCGCCAGGCGGCTTGCCAGGGCCACCTCGGCCACGTGGCGCACCAGCGGGCGCCCCTGCCAGAGCAGCAGTTGCTTTGGCCGCCCCATGCGCGCCGAGCGCCCCGCGGCCAGCAGGATGCCGTGTACGATCATGGACTGGCTCCGCTGTCCGTTGAGGTGTGGAGATGTGGAGGTGTGGAGATGTAGAGGTGTGGAGATGTGGAGGTGTGGAGATGTAGAAATGTTCTTCCGCTCCCCCACACCTCCACACCTCCACACCCCCATCCCTCTACCCCTCACCCACGGCCTCAATCACCCGCCGGACGAGCGCCGGCTCGTCTTCGGCGAGGACGGTGCGAAGGTCGAAGAGCAGCCGTTCATCAACAATGCGCGCCACGATAGCAGGCGCGCCCAGACGCAGGCGCGCCGCGCAACGCTCGGCGCCTGTCGCCCCCGGCGCCACCGCCACTCCGGCGCTGGGCAGGGTTTCGCCGGGCAGCGAACCGCCCCCCACGGCGCTCTGGCAGGCGACAACCTCGGCCCGGAGACCAGCCGCGCTCAGCGCCGCCGCTACGGCTGTGGCGCGCGCCCTGAGCATCTCCAGGGGCGCGGCGATCATGCGCCACACCGGGATCTCCTCGGTCGCACGACCCCGCAGGTAGCTCCGCAGGGTCGCCTCCAGACCGGCGATGGTGGTCTTATCTACTCGCAGGGCGCGGGCCAGGGGATGCCGGCGCAGCCGCTCGATCAACTCGCGCCGGCCCGCCATCAGGCCGGCCTGCGGCCCCCCAAGCAGTTTATCCCCGCTGAAGGTCACCAGATCCGCTCCGGCAGCCACACTTTCCTGCACCGTCGGTTCTGGCGCCAGCCCATAGGGTGTGGTGGGCAGGAACGTGCCACTCCCCAGATCATCGAGCAGCGGCACGCCGTGCGCGCGACCCACCTCCGCCAGTTCGGCCAGCGTCGGTTCGTGCACGAAGCCGATCATCCGGAAGTTGCTGCTGTGAACGCGCAGCAGCAGCGCCGTCCGTTCGGTGATCGCGTCGGCGTAGTCGCGGGCATAGGTGCGGTTCGTGGCGCCGACCTCGACCAGCACGGCGCCGCTCTGTCGCAGCACATCGGGAATGCGAAACCCACCGCCGATCTCCACTGCCTGACCACGGGAGACGATCACTTCCCGCCCGGCAGCCAGGCCGATCAGCGCCAGATAGACCGCGGCGGCGTTGTTGTTCACCGCCATGGCCGCCTCGGCGCCGCTGAGCCGGGTTAACAGCCGCTCCAGGTGTACATTGCGGCTGCCCCGCTCGCCCCGCTCCAGGTCGTACTCCAGGTTCGAGTAGCCCGTTCCTACCGCCGCCATGGCCGCCAGAGCCTCGGCGCTGAGGGGCGCCCGGCCCAGGTTGGTCTGGATAATCACGCCGGTGGCGTTGATCACCGGGCGCAGGCTCGGCGCGAGCCACTGTTCGATGCGGGCGCGCACCCTGCGGACCAGGGCGTCGAGGGACAGGGTCTCCGGATCGGGCGCCTCGCCGTGCTGGAGGACACGGCGAGCGGCGTCAAGTTCAGCGCGCGCAGCCTCACGCAACAGAGACTGTGGCGCCGCGTCGCCCAGTTCGGCGCGCGCGGCGAGGATGAGCCGATCAACGCTGGGGAGATCGCGCAGGCGGGTCATCGCGGCGCCCTACACTCGCAGCGCCTCGGCCTCGGCGCGCGCCAGAGCCGCCTCGCTCTCGGGCGTCGGGGGAGGCGTCGCGCCGCGAACGGGCCGGGTACGCTCGAAGGCCGCCCGCAGCACGGCCTCGTACTCCGGGGCCAGTTGCCGCTTGCGCCGGCCCATTACCGTGCGCGCCACATTGATCATGCTGTCAATACGGTACTCGCGGAAGACTTCGCCGCCCCAGGTGAAGTGCGGCACGTTCTTGGGCGCGCTGTGCAGACCAAACACATTGCTGCCCGTGCCGACAACCGTCCCGCCCGTGAGGTGCAGCCCGATGCCCAGCTTGACATGGTCGGCCAGAAAGCAGCCCAGCTTGATCAGCCCGCTGTCGAACTGGCCCAGACCTTCGAGCACCACGCGAATATGGCCATAGTTGTTTTTCAGGTCGCTGTTCGTGGTCATTGCGCCGATATTGACCCACTCGCCAAGCCAGGAATGGCCCAGGAAGCCATCGTGGTGCTTGTTGCTGTAGCCGTGGATAATACTGGCTTCCACCTCGCCGCCGACGCGGCAGACCGGGCCAATCGCGGTTTCGCCGCGGATGCGGGCGCTGGCGATCAGTGTGCCCGCGCCAATGTACACCGGCCCCTGGATGAAACTGAACGGCTCAATATGCGCGCCAGCGTCAATAAACACCGGCCCGTCGCGAGCGTCGAGCACCAGCGGCCCGTCGAGGCGCGCGCTGGGAGCGACATAGACGTGCTCGCCGCGCACGACCACCTGCGGGTCATCGCCAGTGTAGAGCGGCAGGCGCTGCTGCAGGGCCGGCAGGTCGCGCACCAGTTGCTCGCCACAGTGGGTGATCATGTCCCAAGGGTAGCGCAGCAGCAAGGGCGGTTCATCCGGGCCGATTTCGCGGGCGCGGGCGAAGCGCAGCAGTTCATCGCGGGCATCAGCGGCGGCCTGCTCGCGCAGAAAGTACAGCACCGCCGAGGCCAGCGCCGGTGAAAGGCGCGCGCCGAGGAGCGTCGCTCCGGCAAGGTAGACCGTATTCAGCGGCTCGGCGAGCAGTCGCCCCAGCCAGCTCAGATCGAGCGCGCGGCCATTGACCAGCACAATCGCTTCACCCACGCGCAGGAACGCTGCCATCCCCTCTTTCGGCCCATAGTAACCCATCAAGTACGACCGGCCCAGTCCCAGGACCTCACATTCCGGCGGCCGGGCCATGCCTGCAACCGCAGCGGACCGCTCGCGGGTGGAAAAGGCCCCGCAGCGCAGTTCGAACACCGGGCGGGCCTGTATGAGCGCAGCGAAGTTGCGCCAGAGTTCGTCTTCAAAAACAATGATTGTCATGGCGTCAGGCAGGAGGTGCTGTTCATTCGGTAAGTTCTCGCATCGACTGGAGTTGCAGGGGCCTGTTGCGCCTGTAACGTGCGTGGTCTTACATTCCCTGAACCCCTGCTGAAGGGAGGCGCCGGACGCGCTCTCTCGGCAGGTGAAGGGCCAGGGAAAGGACAGGTATTTTAGAGGCGCCACGCCCAATCCGCAATCTAGAAACGGCAATCTGCAATCGCCCTACGTTACGTTCGCCGGATCAACTCCAGAATAGCCTGGCCGAGTTTCTGACTGTCGTGGCGCAGCACGCGCACGGCGCGACTCTCGGTCGGATTGCTGAGCGAGGCAGTATATTGAATCACCGATGAAGCCAGGTCGGCTTCAATAACCACGCTACCCTCGATCATTACCTGTTGCTGGGTGACTTTGCCTCCGGGCAACAGAGTGGTCTCTTCGTACTCCTCAGGGTCAAGGTAGACGGGCGACTGGTTTGCCGCCGCGTAGAGCTGGTAGATCTCCGGGTCAATGCGCTGGGCATTCACCAGCACATAATCGGGGGCGAAGCCGCCAAAGCGTTTTATCGCCGCAATATGCTCGGCGACCCCGAACCCGGTAGTGCGGCCGGGTTCAGTCATGAGGTTACAGACGTAGATCTTTCGCGCCGGGCTCCTGGCAATCGCTTCGCGCAGTTCATCAATCAACAGGTTGGGCAGAATGCTCTCGAAGAGGCTGCCTGGCCCCAGCACGATCGCATCGGCATCACGAATGGCCTCCGCGGCCAGCCGGGTGATGCGGGGCGGTTCAGCGCCGTCGTATTCGAGGAACAGTCGCTCCACATGCCGCTCGGCAATGGTCGGGTCCAGGTTGAGCCGCCGCACGTCCATGCGAGTGCCATCGTCGAGTTCGGCGATGACCCCGATCGGCTCGGGAGTGGGCACGACGTAGTACACGTTCTGCATATTGAAGAGACTGGCGGCCCGGTAATAGTACTCAACCGGGTCCTGCACCGGCACAATACATGTCATCCGGCGCACCTGATCTCCTATCGCGCTGAGCACCAGCAGCCCCGGACCACCTGACAGCACGGTAATGTTCGGAGGAGTGTCGCGCCGGTAGCCGAGCACCAGGTCATCACCGCCTTCGGTTGGCGGATCAGGAATAGGGATGACCACGACCCCGCTCAGGCGCCAGATCCCAAAGACCAGCACGCCCAGCCCCGCCAGCATCAGGAGCACGCCCCGTAGCGGGCGAGGGAGGAACTGGAGAGTTAATATAGACACAAAAGGGGGCAAGCCTTCAACCGTCCGATAGATATGGATGAACAGGTAGGCCACGCCTAGCGAAAGCAACACAACGCCGACAAATATGAACGCGAGTGGCCAGGTAAGATGACTCAGGGAAGAGAGGCGACGGGTGACTGATTGCATATGGTTGTGAAGGGTGATGAGGGGTATGCGCCTGAGGACGGATGACCATAGCGTCAGGTCTGGAGCAACTGCTTCCGCTGAGCATCGATCAACTCGCGCAGATTGCCGCTGCTCCGGGCGACCATCTCGGCGCAGAGCAAGCCCGCCAGGATGCCATCAGGGTACCGGGCATAACGTCCGAGGGTGAACTGCCCATCGGCGGTCACGACTAGGACGGGCGCCGTGCGATCACGAGTCAGGAGTTTCGCGAGGTGGGCTTCCGGGTCGGCAGCGATCTCTATCTTCAGGCCGGTCGCGTCTTCCCAGGCGGTCAGATTAGCCGGACCGGCGAGCGGCGTCCCGGCGGCGGGCGCCGGAATGATGACTGTTCCACGCTGGCGATGCTGGCGCGCCAGATAGGCGGCGAGCAGCATCCCCGTCTCGGCCGGGTCGAGTTGCTCGCCGTGCTTGTCTACCAGGGCCATCGCGGTGCCATCGGCAGAGATGGCCAGACCGAGATGCGAGTCACTCTCACGCACCAGCTTTTTGAGCCGGCTGAGGTTATGCTCAACCGGCGTGGGAGGCACACGGGCGAACAGCGGATCAGGTTCACGGTTGATTTCAATCGCCCGAGTCTGCCCGTTCTCGCCGAGCAGGGCCGGAAAGATGCCGGCGCCGGGGCCGTTCATTGCATCAACAAAGATGGTCAGGGACGTCCTGCGAATGAGATCAATCTCAACTGCATCACGCAGCGCCTTGAGGTACACCTTGCGCACGTCCACGATCTGTTCGACAGGCGGCTCGACCGTCGGCGGGAACACTGTGGCCGGCGGGGCTGCATCCACGGGTTCGAGCGAGAGACCGGCGGTGTCGGCAAGGAGCATCAAGCCGTTGATATAGTAGCTCTGGTTGCCGGCAGAGACGCACAGAGCCGTATCAGCGACGCGCTGATCGAGGGCGTGATACACGGCCGGCAGCGGGACCGGGGCGGCGGCCAGCGAAGCGCGGACGCCGTGCGTTTGCAGCAGGGCCACCAGATCACGGGCGAAAAGACCGCCCATAAAGCGCGTATCGTAGGCGACCAGACAGCTCAGCCCGCGTTCGACAAGCTGCCTGGCGAGGCCCACGCCGCGTCGGCGCACCTGATCGAGCGTAAAATCGGCAGCCACCACCGCTGCCCAGACCTGGGCGTAGGGCCGATAGCGAACACTCATATGCGCCTTCGGAACTCTTCCACTGCGCCCATCATCAGGTCGCGAATGGCCAGCGCGCGCTCCATGGTCTGGGCCTCAAAGCGATTGGTCAGGGCGGGCTCGGTATTCGAGGCGCGGAGCAGCCCCCAGCCGTCGCCAAAGTCAACGCGGACGCCGTCAACATCAATCACCTGGTACGTAGCGCTGAACCGTTCGCGCACGTACTCGATGGCCTGGAACTTGAGCTCCTCCGGGAAGGGGATACGGCCCTCATCGAGGGAGGGCAACTGGGGGTAGGGCGCCAGCACCTCGGTGAGGGTCGTCCCCAGGCTGGCCAGGGCATAGAGGAGGTAGGCGCCGGCGAAGGCGCCATCATCATAGAAATGGCGCGGGACAGGGAAGATAACGTGCCCGCTAAGCTCGCCACCGAGCACGGCGCCGGTCTCGCGCATCTTTGCTGAGAGATTGGGGTAGCCGGTCTTCCACATCACCGGCGTGCCGCCGAGGTCCGCGATGGCGCGAGGCAGCACGGCGCTGCACTTCACGTCAAAAACGACCGGCCCGCGTTGTCGGCCGAGGATGTAGGCCGCCAGGGCGATCAGGTAGCGGTCGGCAAACACAATCGCGCCATCGCGGTCAACCACCCCGAGGCGATCGCCATCACCATCGAGGCCTATGCCCAGATCGGCCTGGTGGGCGCGCACGGCGGCGATCAGGTGCTGGAGGTTCTCCGCCTTGAGCGGATCGGGATGATGGTTGGGAAAAGCGCCGTCGGGTTCGATGAACAGCGGCACGACTTCCAATCCGAGCGCTTCGTAGAGGCGCAGACTGATCGGCCCGGCGACACCGTTGCCAGCATCAAGCACCACCCGTGGCCGCCGCCCGCTGAAGGGCAACACCCTGGCGATGCTCTCCACATAGGCCGCGCTCACGTCAACCTGGCTCAGACTCCCGGCCCCGTCGGGAAACCTGCCGGCCAGCGCGATACGTCCAAGCGCCTGGATCTCCTCGCTGCTCAACGGCTCACTCCCGTAGCGTGGATGCGCGCGGCGCAACTTGAGTCCGTTGAACTCGGGAGGATTGTGGCTGGCGGAAACAATCGCTCCCCCGTCGGCGCCGAGGTGCTCGACCGCGAAATACATCACCGGCGTTGGCGCCTGCCCGATGTCAACCACGTCGCAGCCCGTAGCGCGGAGACCCTCGATCAAGGCCGCCTGAAACTGCGGCGAACTCAGCCGCGCATCGCGCGCGACCACCACGCGCCGCAGGCCCTGATCACCGAAATAGGCCCCCACAGCCTGCCCGAGACGGACGTAGATCGATGCGTCCAGATCGCTGCCAACAACGCCGCGGATGTCGTAGGCGCGAAAGATCGTGGGGTTCAGCGGTACGCCCATGGCGCACTCCTGGGAGCCGATGACTGAGGGTGATCGTAGCGTATCGGCGCACATTCGTCAAGGTTCTTTACAACTGATGCGTCATCCGCTATAATCGTTGTGTCAACGGTAAAAAAGTGAGCAGCCGACGGGGACTGCTACCGTTGATCTGACTGAGAGCCACGCTCTCGGTTTCTTCTTTTCGTCGCCTGGAGCAGGGTTCGCACCTTCTGCGGCCCTTCCACGCTGTAGCTCCCACGGCGATTGGACAGCACAGAGGCAGCCACACAATGACAGACAAGACGACGTACCTCACACGTGAGGGCCGCGCCAAGCTCGAGGCTGAACTCGAGCACCTCCAGACAGTTGAGCGTAAACATGTTGCAGAGCGCATCGCCGCTGCCAAGGAACTAGGCGACATCTCCGAGAGCGGCGAGTATGAGGATGCCAAAAAGGCGCAGGCCCTGCTTGAGGGGCGCATCCGCGAACTGAAGAGCCTTCTCTCGCGCGCCCAGATTATTGATGACGAGCAGAGCAGCAATGGCGAGGTTCGTGTCGGCTCCTCCGTCACCGTGCGTTTTGACGAAGATGGTGAAGAGGAGACCTGGATGATCGTCGGGAGCGCCGAGGCCAATCCCCGTCAGGGTCGCATCTCCAATGAGTCGCCGATCGGCGCTGCTATCCTGGGCAAACGCCCGCGCCAGAAGGTGACGGTGCAAACCCCCTCCGGAGTGATGAAACTGACCATCGTAAAGGTGCAGTAGACAGGCGGGGATATCCGCTGCACGCGCCGGGCGCTGCACAAAACTGGAGACCACGGCTGAAGTTATGGCCGGCGCGGCCTGCTGGTGTCTGCCCATGCTTCCCCACCTCTCTGCGCGAGAGGTGGGGCTTTTTTTCTCGGACCTGCGTATTCAGATTGACCGCAGAGCACGCAGATTAACGTAGAGGCGAGCTTCGTGAAGCTCTCTACGCCCCTCCACGCCCTCTGCAGCGCGAACGTGTCCGGTAGATACGAACACGATCTCTCGGACCCGGTTTCGCCGCGCGGCCCTGTAAGGCGCTGTTGGGAGGAGCCGAAGCGATTGCAGAGAAGACTCGCCGGCCCGCGTCCCCTGGAGGGACGCCCTCGCGCCTTCTACCCGGCCAGGCGGTACATCGTTACCACACGCTCGCTTCGCAACAACGCTCCGCTGCCTGCGCGAACAACCCGCGTGTTAAGCACTGTCAGCGACGCGCCCCGGCTCACCTGCGGCGCGCCGAGCGTTACCGCGCGGCCATCGCCGCGTCCCCAGAGACTCAGCGTCACGTTGCCGCCGCGCGCCGTGACGACCAGGTACAGCGGCGCGCCGGTATCGTTGCGAATGCGCAGATCCAGACCGGGGTCGGCCACAGCCGCATCGAGGCCGGGCCGGTCGGCAAACGTGGCCAGCCAGCGGCTATGCCCGCGCCGTTCGGTGACCGGCAAGCCGGCTTCCCAGGCCGCGCGGTAGAGCAACGTTGCCACAATACAGACCCCGCCGCCAACTATGTTCTCCACCACCTGACCACCCACAATGCCTGGACCGGGCCGGAAACCGCGGGCGGCAGAGATGCCTCCCAGGGTCCGCAGGAAGGAAAGCTCCGTTCCGGGAGCGAGGATGGCTCCGTTGAGGCGCGCGGCGGCCAGTTCAATGTTGGCGCCGCTGCCGCTCCCGGCGTGGTAGCGCATACTGGCGCTGGCCAGCACCTTCAATGATTGGGGGGCAAGAGCTGCGGCGGGGGCCATGGCTTCGACCAGCCAGGCCCCCAGGGGCGCTCGCTGCACCTCCTTATCGCTGCCGGCATGCTCCGGATGGTAGCTCAGACGCATGCGTTCGAAGTACTGCACTAGCAGTCGCGAACCATCGGGCTGCGTTTCGTAAAACTCCTCTGAGATCGGATGCCCGAGCAGGGCGGCGCCGCCATGTTGACCGTGGTACCAGGCGAAGGCGCCGCCCAGGGTATGCCCCGTCGCGGCGATGAAGACGCGCTCGGAAGCATCAAGGGCGGCAGGCGCCACCGGGCGAAACGGCGTCTCGTCCTGGCGATCAGCCGTATACAGGCGTCCCAGGCTGGCCAGTTCCACCCTGTCGCCCCGGCGCTCCAGGCGCACGTAGGTGAAGTACTGCACATAGGCGTGAGCTTCAGCATCGTAGAATGCGGCGCTCAGCGGTTGGCCCGACCACTCCAGGCCGCCGTGGGCCAGAATGAAGCTGCGGAACGGCTCCTCAACCACGTGATCGCCAGCCTCGAGCACCGGCAGCGCCGGCCGCGCCGTCTGCGCGCGGGCAAGGGGGGCGGGAGCAAACGCCGCGAGTATTGCAGCGACCAGGGTCAGGATGAGCGAGTGGCGACAGAGCATGGCCGTTTCCTCTCATTCACGCTCGACAACGGGCAGTGCACGCTGCATAGCATGCAGTGAACCGTTGGCGGGGCGTTGGAGATACGCCTGTTCCGCACGCCACGAGAGGAAACCCGGTTCTTTCGCAGACATCTGCGGTAAACTAAGGGCGACCAGGATTGACCTGTTCTCGTCGGGGAATAGCAAGGGAATTGACTATGGGACCCCGGCGCCGGCGCCGGCTTTTCCGGACAGCGGGTTTCCCGAATGGCCTGGCTCTCCCGCTTCTTGATGGGTACACAATGGAGGCCATATGGACCAGGAAATCGTCCACCTGCTTGATCAGCGCATTGCGGCAGCGGAACGTTCGTTGATGGACCAGACTGGCGGCACGAATGTCTGCCGGTTGCAACAGGACGGTCGCGTGACCGGGGGTATGAAATACGACGAGGGGCGGCTGGTGGCGTTGAACACCCTCCGGCGGCGGCTCAGGGAGGCAGCGGGTGAAGACATCCGGGCGCTGGTCGCGCAGGATCTTGCCACGTGGCAGGAGGCGCTGCGGGCGCAGCAGGCCCGCGAGCGCCCGGCCATCCAGTGGGTCGCCTACAACCAGGGCGGAGTGGACGCGCTGGAGGACGTGTTGCAGGCGCTCGACAAGGTGTAAGATACGGGAGGCGCGGTGAGGCGGCCCTTCGCGCCTCCCTGACAACCCGGCAAGGCGGCGCCCGGAGCCAGATAGCAGAAACGCCAGGGTGTTACCCTGGCGTTCCGTGCATTGTGGTACCCCCAGCGGGATTCGAACCCGCGATCTTCACCTTGAAAGGGTGACGTCCTAGGCCACTAGACTATGGGGGCCGGCAGCACTCATTATAACAAACAGGCGCAATCCTATCAAGTCGCGCGGCGACGATCTCCGGAGCCTGCGGGCCGGCCCGATACCCGCAGCGGGGTAGGGAGCGGAAATCCAAAATCCGAAATCCAAAATCACATACTATGTCTACCCCTCTTCCTCACGGGCCTCGTAGTAATCGGCCAGGCCGGCAAGGGCCATCTGCGCCAGAAAGGGCGAGACCTCATTGCCCAGCGAGGTGCGCAAGGCGCTGAAGTCAATGGCGATGGCTTCTTTCCAGCGCCGGGCCTCGACGTAGCGGGGCAGGTAGCGGCGCAACTGGGCTGCAAGCAACCGGCGGGTGTTGGGCGAGGCTACGCTGAGCACCGCGCGCCGCAGGTAGTCGGAGAAGACATGCTCCTCGCCGGCTTCCACCACCGGCGGTTCGCCCACGCGGGCGATCATCTGCTCGACCAGTTCATCGGAGAAGTGCAACGGCGCAAACTCCTCTCCGCGAAACAACTCGATACAGAAGACGCCCGCGGCGTCCAGGTCGCGGTAAAACTCGGTCGCGATGGCGCGCTGCTGCTGCAGGCGCCGGGAAGCCTCGGCGATGCGCTCCTGTTCGGCGGCATCGGGCGGCTGGGCCAGCCAGGTTCCAGCGCACCGCGTGAGGCGAGTGGCCTCCTCCCCGCCGCCCGCGCGCTCCGCTGTTCGCACTGATCGGCCACGCATGACACGCTCCTCAGAATAGGTTCGCTACGGCATGGGTAAGGAAGGGGCGGCAACGGTTGCGCCCTTCCGAAACCGGTGTCCCACACCCAGTATACCGCATCAGCGGTACTTGATAATTTTCATCAATAATTTGACTTATGCTCCCAGGGGCGTTACAATTTTTGCAGCATTTCCTCAGGCAGCCGCGGCCTCGCGGCGGTTCGTGATCAGGAGCAACCCATGGCGCGCATCTATAACAGCATTACCGAACTGGTCGGCAATACTCCGCTGGTGCGCTTGAACCGCGTGAATGACAGCGATGCGACCGTGGTGGCCAAACTGGAGTTTTTCAATCCGGCGAGTTCGGTCAAAGATCGCATCGGACTGGCGATGATCGAGGCCGCCGAGCGTGAAGGCAAGATCCGGCCAGGCGAAACGGTGTTGATCGAGCCGACCAGCGGCAACACCGGCATTGGTCTGGCGTTCGTGGCCGCGGCCAAGGGCTATCGGCTGATCCTGACCATGCCCGAGACGATGAGCATCGAGCGGCGCAAACTGCTGCGCGGCTATGGCGCCGAACTGGTGCTGACGCCCGGCGCCGAGGGCATGCCCGGGGCGATCGCCAAAGCCGAGGAGATCCTGGCCGATCTGCCTAACGGCTACATGCTGCAACAATTTAAGAACCCGGCCAACCCTGAGATCCACCGTCGCACTACCGCCGAAGAGCTATGGAACGACACCGACGGCCAGATTGACATCCTGGTGGCGGGAGTGGGGACCGGCGGCACCATCACCGGGGTTGGCGAGGTCATCAAAGCGCGCAAGCCGGAGTTCAAGACGGTGGCGGTGGAGCCGGAAGGCTCGCCGGTGCTGTCGGGGGGCAAGCGCGGCCCGCACAAGATCCAGGGCATCGGGGCGGGGTTCATTCCTGAGGTGCTGAACACCAGCATCATTGACGAGATCCAGGTCGTCTCGAACGAAGACGCCTTCGATATGGCCCGGCGTCTGGCGCGGGAGGAGGGCCTGATGGTGGGCATTTCCAGCGGCGCGGCAGCGGTGGCGGCGATGCGCGTGGCCCGTCGCCCTGAGAACGCCGGCAAGCTGATCGTCTTTATTGCCCCCAGCAACGGCGAACGCTACCTCAGCACTCCGCTGTACAGCGAAGAGTAACCTGCCCGCTGCCTCACGGCGAGTGACAGGATCCCTGGGAGGGCTGCGCCCTCCCAGTCCCCTTCTCAAGTCAGGGGCCGGCGAATTCCAGCCTGTCGTCCCTCCTC
Source organism: Chloroflexaceae bacterium (assembly GCA_025057155.1). Lineage (NCBI taxonomy): Bacteria > Bacillati > Chloroflexota > Chloroflexia > Chloroflexales > Chloroflexaceae > Chloroflexaceae bacterium. The sequence continues at coordinate 5,417 of JANWYD010000002.1, read as the reverse complement.
CAACTGGCGCGGGGGGGCCACCGCCTCGCTCTCAATGATCTGTGTGAAGCGATCATCACGCAGGTTGAGCCAGCGTGCCGCCAGCCAGGCCAGGGTAAAGGTCGGCACAGTCTGAGTAAAGGGGAGCAGGGCCTCCAGCGCGGCCTTGTTGCGCAGCCCGCGCAGGCCCAGGCGGTCGAGGAGCACCCAGCTCACCGGCGCGGCGAAGATATCCAGCCCGAAGTCGAGCAGATCGAGCAACACCATCAGCAGCAGCGGCACGTGGTGCATGGTGGTGAAGAAGCCCGCCTCCTGAGGAACGTTAAGACGCCTGACGCTGCGCCAGATCAGCGCCAGCCCCACACTGGCAAGCGCCAGCGCCGCCATCATCGCGATGAACAACCCTGTCATAACACTTTGTAGATGTTCGAGCATAGACGTCACTCCAGCAACGTTTTGACGCTTCCAGCAAGTCCTCTCAGACCGACGACGTTCGGGCCTTCGCCTACTGTTGCGAAGAAACCGCTGAGTTAGACGCTGGATCTCGCGAGGTGGTTGCGCGAGGCAAGCGCCAACGCCACAGGGCGAAGCCGCTGAGGAGCGCCAGCAGCGCCAGGAGGACGGTGGGCCACTCCAGCGCCGCGCCAAAAGGTGGCAGATCGGGCTGCAGGGCCAGGAAGGGTGTGACCAACGGGTCAGTAACACCGTATAACAATGCAAAGGCTGGATTATCGGGACGGGCGGCCAGAGCGCGGGCCACCAGGCGCGCCAGCAGCAACGCCTCAAGGACGCCGGTAAGCCAGACGAGCCAGGTTGTAGCGGGGCGCCGTGTGGATGGCCGGAACATCATTGCTACTCTGGTTGCATCGTTTCAGATTGTGGTCTGTCATAGCGCCCTGCCGGCGCCGTTGGTTTCCTGCGGGCGGCCCGCCGGCGCGCCTGTCAGGCTGTCAGCGCCATCTCAGCGTGCTATGACCTAAGACCTATGGCACTGTTAATACGGTTCTGATACACTATATATCAAGAAGCCTTTTCGCACCCGAGCATTGCTTACTCCACCCGATCAGGCGCAACAGGACGAAGGGGAACCGCCGTGATCCACGCCACTACCCATGCGAGCGCCGAGGGCGCCCTGTACGAGCGGACCGTTCCGGTGCGACGGATCGGCCCGCGCACCTTGAACGTCCTGATCGGGATCGAACTCCTGCTGTTGCTAAGCGCGCTGGCGTGGGCGCTCCTGCACCTACTGCCCCCTGCCACACCGTTGGCGACCGCTACTGATCTGCGTCTGGTGGTTGACGCTATTCGCGACCGGTTGAGCGGCGCCGTGGCCGACCCGCTCGTGCCCGTAGGCGACGGCTACAGCGCCCGGGCCAGCAATCTGCGCGGCCTGCAACTCGACGGTCAGGTGTACTACTACTATGTCGAGGGGGCGAAGAACTTCGATCCCTTGAGTCGGGGCGTGATTGGCAAGGATCAGGTCGAGATCCTGCTGCGTGACGCGAGCGGCGACCACGCCTTCGTCATTTACCGGGTATACTGAAGCGCCAGGGGTTCAGGCGGTCGCGCCGCACAACGACCGAACGCACAGGCGTCCTTCTGGGAGGGCGCAGTAGGTCTCAATTCTCCGACGAAAAGCGCATATTCTGGATTGCACTCTTCAGACCGCGGCAAGCGGCCTGGCATGCGCTCCGCGCCCGTCAGAGCTTGCGTTTACCCTCGCGCCAGTTGCCCCAGTCGCGTTCCTCGGCGGCGCGGATCGCGCGACGTTTCGCCGCCCGCCGAGACAGGGGTATAACCTCTTGCAGCACGGCATAGAGTTGCTCTTCGAGGTGGGGATCAGCGGCCAGGGCTCGCTGCATTGCCGTCGCATCGAAACCGCGCTCGTGAAGGAGACGCGCCAGGCGGCGCGCCTCTTCCGCATCGCCGGCCTGCAGCGCGGCGACGAGTTGTTCTTCCAGTGAAGGAGATGTATGCATATGCCACCTGCGAGGAAGGCGGGAAAACCAGATTTCTCTGCGCCCCTCCACGGTGGGAGGGCGTGCCGATAACCTCTTGTTTGAGAAAACCGGCTGGATGCGCCACTAGGCCGTCAACAGGATCGGCCCATCATCGGTGATCGCCAGGGTATGCTCGAACTGGGCCGAGAGCGACCCATCAGCAGTGCGCACCGTCCAGCCGTCGCGGTCGAGTTTTGTATCCGGGCGCCCGGCGTTAATCATCGGCTCGATGGTAAAAACCATGCCGGCCATAATCTTGCGCGTGTTGCGCGGATCGTCGTAGTGCAGGACGGTCGGCTCTTCGTGCAGGTTGCGTCCGAGACCATGACCGGTGTATTCGCGCACCACGGAGAAGCCTGCCGCCTCGGCATGACGCTGGATGGCCGCGCCGATGGCGCGAAGGGTATTCCCGGCGTAGGCCTGCTCGATGCCCACCTGCAGGCACTGGCGCGCCGTATCCAGCAGGCGCTGCGTGGCCGGACTGACCTTGCCAACCGGGAAGGTCTCGCAGGCATCACCGATCCAGCCATTCAGGCGCAGGCCAATGTCGATGCCAATGATATCCCCTTCGCGCAGACGCTCCTTCTTGCTGGGAATGCCATGGCAGATCACATCATTAACCGACGCGCAGATGGCGCCGGGAAAGGGCGGACTATTCGACCAGCCGCGCCGGCTGGGAGGCACATAGCCTTTGTAGACCGGCTCGGCGCCGTGTTTACGGATGAACTCCTCGGCAATTGCATCAAGCTCTGCCGTCGAGACACCTGGCCGAATATGTTCGCGCAGGACCTCAAAAGTTGCCCGCACCAGACGCCCCGACTCGCGGAGCAACTCGATCTGCCGCGGGCTTTTTAATGTAATTGCCATCGTTCTGCCTTTCATCGCTTCCCTGCTACGTCATAGTATACTCTATCGCCGGGCGGAGGAGGATCGAAAACCCGCGGCCCCCCTCTCAGGTTCAGGTTTTTCTGACGCAATCTTGACTCGCATCCCCATATTTGAGGCATAGGAAAACCAATTTCCCCTCAGCCGCGCGCTATGCCACGGCCTTCCGGATTCCTCCTTTCTTACCCCGGAAAGGGTCGCGAACTTGCCTGTGCCCGACCCGCGCGAGTTTTCACCGTTGACATTCACATCGAAACACTGGTAGAATGAACAACACTTGTTTCCGATCCATCAGCGCATGGATTATTCACCTATTTTAAACCTCCTGACCGATCCGCATTTCCACAAGGTTCGTCATACCATGGCAGTTCACCGCTTGCTGCATCCGCCGCGGGCCACCCTGGTCGTTGGTCTGGCACTGGTCTGCGTCGCTTGCATTCCTGATCCCCCCACCGCGACCCTGCCAACCCTGCCGGCGGTCCTCGACATCACGCCTGCGCCAACCCTCGACGTGGACGCGACGGCCACGGCCCTCGCCTCGCTGGAACGCCCCACGCCCACCCCTGCAGCGCTCTACACCGTCCAGCCCGGCGACACCCTCAGCGCCATCGCCGAGCGCTTCAATACCACGGTAGACGAACTGGTAGCCGCCAACGGCCTGACCGACCCCAACGCGTTGCAGACAGGGCAGACGCTGTTGATCCCTTCGCTGTTGCGAACGCCGGTGGTCGGCACGCCGGTCCCGCCAGGGACGCCGACGCCCACCCTCGCCACGCCCTGATGCGATTGTCGCTTGCAGAGAGGGACGGGAGGCCAGGGCAGTGTAGACGCCTGATAAGGTCTTTGTGCTGGTATTAGCTGCTACGCCTCCAAATACCAGAGTTTGGAGCCTGTCCCCGAACCTTTGCACCAGCCCTGCCGAGGGTTTCTCCATCTTGACACGAACCCGTTCCCTGGTTATAGTACCAGTGCTGGCTGTTGCACAACCAGGTAAGCCGTCCAGGCGCGAAGGAGGTGATGCCCATGAATGATAGTAAGCGTATGGGCGTCGCCGCTGGTGAGGCCCGCCAGGTCTTACCGAACCGGTGACCCCGCTCTCAGCGAAACGCCCCTGCTGAGCAGGGGCGTTTGTCTTGGGTGGCGCCTGCGCGCCGTATCCGCGATGTTTTTGGGAGAGCAAAGCCTTCCCACACTCTCTCCTGAACGCCGCGTCAACGGCGGGCTAGAAATTCGTGGGAGGGCTTTGCCCTCCTACGCCCTCTCCACAGACGGTGGTTTCGCCCTCGCTAACCCCTCCCGGCGAGCGGAGACCGGGAGAAACCTGGTTTCCCCTTCAGGAAGCGCGAATGGCCTCATAGACGACACGCGGAGCATCGGGGGGCGCCGGTTCCCAGGATGGCGTGCGGCGCGCGGCGAGGCGCAGCCCGGCGCCGGCGAGGGCATCCAGCACCTCCGCGTCGCTCCAGGCCCGCTCAACGTGCCGCTCTTCCCCCCGCCGCCAGCGTCCGTCCTCGTGCGCGAACCAGACCACGCGCCCGTGGGCCAGACGCACCGCGGCGTCATAGCTGAGGCGGTGGTAGACCAGGAGGCCATCGGCATCGTGCACGACCTGATCCAACCCCTCTCCCCACAGGGCAAACTCATGTTCGGTATTGAGATCGAAGATCAGGCGCCCGCCGGGACGCAGCAGGCGCGCCGCGTGGCCGATAGCCAGGGCCAGATCATCATCGCCGGTGAGATAGTTGAGGCTATCGTAGAGGCAGGTGATCAGATCAAACGACGCCAGCGCGAGCATCTCGCCTATGGGCAGGCGCCGGATGTCGGCGGCGAGCCATGTGACGGGCAGATCGCCGGCGCGGGCGCGGGCAATGGCGAGCATAGCCTCGGAGCGATCAACACCTATCGTTGCCGCGCCGCTGGCAGCAAAGACCAGGGTAGCGGCGCCGGCGCCGCAGGCCAGGTCGAGGACCCGTTCGGGGGGGGCGGGGAGGGCGGCGAGGATGCGGCGCGCCAGGGCCTCGGCGAACGCGCCCTGGCCGATGGCGTGGTAGATAGGAGCGTAGGCGGCATAAATATCGGACATAGGCCTGGGTCGGCGTGCGGGCGCCGGTGTTCACGATGACAAAACCGGAGCCATACGGCTCCGGCTTTCTGGCGACCCCGGCGCGACTCGAACGCGCGACCTTTTCCTCCGCAGGGAAACGCTCTAATCCACTGAGCTACGGGGTCGTGTTCATATCAGCGGCATAAGTATACCATGTTCGGGGAGTTCGCGCAACCGGGGAGGGGCAGGGCTGGTGCAAAGTCCACCTCTGGCAGCAGGGGCCGGGGCGGCATGGTTGCGCGACAGGATCATTTTTCGTTCCTGGTCTGCCAGGGCTTATTTTCGAGCGTTCCGCCGGCCCATCGCGGCGCCTGATCGTGGCAAGGCCCCGGCCCAATGGCGGGAGGGAGCCGACCCAAAGGCGGGGGGGTGGGGCCGGCCGCCCGGGCGGGGGGGACCCCCCCCCCCCCCCCCCCGCACAACCCCCGCCGCCCCCCGGGGGGCCCGGG